>CBCTTO010000130.1:0-1523 GCA_965149855.1 uncultured Collinsella sp. | reverse complement strand
CCATGCAGGCACCGTAGGCACCGGCGTTCATGTAGCAGGCGCCGCCGACCGATCCGGGGATGCCCGAGATGGGCTCCATGCCGGTGAGACCGGCCTCGGCTGCCGCCGCGGCGACATCGGAAAGCAAGGCGCCGGCCGCCGCCGTGACGTGCGTGCCGTCGACCGTAATGTCGGAGAGGCCTTCGCCCAGCGCCACGACGACGCCACGGATGCCCTTGTCGCCGACGAGCAGGTCGGAGCCGTTGCCCACGATGGTAAGCGGCAGGTCGCAGCGATAGCAGGTATCGAGCGTGGCGACGAGGCCCTGCTCAGTATCGGGCGTGACAAAGACGTCGGCCGGGCCGCCGATCTTAAACGTGGTGTGCTCGCGCATGGGCTCGCTCATCAACACGTTGTCCTCGCCGGCAACGCCAGCAAGTGCGCACAGCAGGTCCTCGTTAAAAAAGTCGTTCTCGTGCATACGAATATCCGCCTTTTGGTGGTCGTTGTCATCAATCGATTGCAATATACCCCACCCGGACGGATTTGGTGCGCTGGCGGCGATAAAACAGCCGTCTACCGGATTGGTAAAGTGTTTATCACCGAGGTAGAGGGGTAGTCGCTATACTTTCAAGAGATTGCGCGTAAACCCGGAAGGAGCGAGATGGCCAACAAAGTCACCCTCAAGCAGATCGCCCAGGAGGTGGGGCTTTCCCCCTCGTCGGTCTCGCTTGTGCTCAATAATCGGCCCTGTCGCATCTCGGAAGAAAACCGCAAGCTCATCAAAGAGGTCGCGGCGCGCAACCACTATGTTCCCAACCAGATTGCGCGTAGCCTGGTCATGCGCGAGTCGCGCACGCTGGGCCTTATCGTCCCTAACATCGAGAGCCGCTTTTTTGCCTCGCTTGCCGGCAGCTTGGAAAAGCGCTGCCGCGAGGACGGCTATGCGCTCTTTATTACCAGCTCGGGCGGAAGTGCCGACGACGATCTGGAGCTGCTGCGCCAGCTGGTGACGCGCGGCGTCGACGGTGTCTTCCTGGTCGTAGGCGACGAGTTCTCCGACGACCGCGCCCTGCGCGAAGAAGTCAGCCATCTGCCTATCCCTGCCGTGATGGTCGATCGTGCCATTGAGGGGCTCGAGTGCGACAAGGTGATGTTCGACCACGAGATGGGTGGCTACATGGCCACTCGCTATCTGATCGAGCAGGGCCACCGTCGCATTGCCTGCTTGGTTAACGCGCGCCGTTCCAATACGGGGCGTAAGCGACTTGCCGGCTATGAGCGCGCGCTGCGCGAGGTTGGCCTGCCTATCGACGCACGTTTGGAGTTTGAGAGCGAGTACTACATTCCGAGTGCCTATGAGGCCTCGGAGGCGGTGCTCGCAACTGATGCCACCGCTGTGTTCGCAAGTTCGGATAACATCGCCCTCGGTCTGCTCAAGCGCTTGCACGAGATGGGGAAGAGCATCCCGGGCGATATCTCGGTGGTGAGCTATGACAACTCGGCGGCCGACGTTCTCTTTGAGCCGGCGCTGACCGCGATTG
>CBCTTO010000129.1:0-1639 GCA_965149855.1 uncultured Collinsella sp. | reverse complement strand
ATCGGCAGGGCGGCGTTGAGGATGTTCTTGATGGCAAGGCACAGCGTGGCGATGGGCATGGCAAGCGCGATGGCTGCCTCGGTGCTCTGGCCCAGCTGGATAGCGAAGGCGCAGGCGAGCACGCCGCCGATCGTCTCATCAGGCGGCACGTAGGCGCCGATGGAGATCGAGCCCATGAACAGCAGCTCCAGGCTGGCGCCGATCGCGAGGCCGGACTGCAGGTCCCCCAGCACCAGGCCCACGAGCGGGCACAGGACGATGGGGCGGAACGCATAGAGCGTACCGAGCTGGTAGTCGAACTTACCAAATGCGGCGATAAGTCCGATGAGGATTGCTTGGGTAAGCATACATCCCCCTTTCCATATAGGACACTACGAAGAACCCGCAGGCTCTTCGAAATTGAACGCCTAGAGCACGCTGGCGCAGTCAACCTTGGGGTCATCGGCCAGGGGTCGAATCTCGACCTCAACGCCACGATCCAGCATCTCGCGCACATCGGCTTCCTCGGCCGCGGTCAGGAAGATCTGACGAGAGACCTGACGCGCATCGGGACGCTTCTCGTCCTTGGGCTTGGTGTTGCCCAGGTTGACCGACTTGATCTGCGGGCAGCCCTCAACAAGCTGCTTTGCCTCAGCAATAGTGGCGACACAGATGATCATCTTGTACTTGTCGGTCACGCCCGAGTTGATAGCTTCGATTGCATGCTCCATATCTTTGATGACGAGCTTGCAGCCGGCAGGCTTGCCCATCTTGAGCGTCGTCTTCCACACCGGGTCGTTAGCGACCTTATCGCCCACGCAGAAGATGCAGTTGGAGCCAAGGCCCTGAACCCAGGAAACTGCGACCTGGCCATGAAGCAGGCGATGGTCAACGCGAAGTAGCTGAATCATAATGTGACCCCCCAAAGGTCTTGTACCGTCTTACGGCGTGTCAGTAGGTGCTGCGGATTAGAACTCTTCTTCCTCGTCGTCATCGACCAAAAGATCGTTGACAAACTTCACGCGCGTATCGTCCGCAGCGACGATGGCGCGAATCGTCTCCTCAACCGGCGCCGACTCGTCAGAGAACAGCAACTGGATGAGGAGAGGAAGGTTCATGTTGGTAACGAGGTACGTGCGGGGACGCGTCTGGACGATCTTGGTGAACTCGTTGTTGACGCTGCCGCCAAAGAGGTCGGTGCAGACAACGACATCATCGTCGGCAGACATGCCTGCCAGCAGTTTTTGGGCCTCCTCGGCCACGTCCATGCGGCCATCGACGAACATCGAAAGATCGTGGACGTTGTCACGAGCGCCCGAGAGCAGCTCGACGCTCTCCTTGATGCCGGTAGCGAAGTGCGCATGGCTGGCGATGATGTACTGTCTCATTCTGTGTTCCTCTCAATAGCCCGGCACGTTCCCGCACCCGTTTTCTTTAGTAGTCGAACTGGTGATAGTAGCGACGATACTTGAGGTTGTGCTTGGTGACCGTCTCGTAGTAGCGAGCCAGGCGGTCGGTCACGAGCACCGTCAGAATCCACGGGGAGACGATGACGCGGAACTCGTCGTCAAGGCCGGGGATCGCGAACTCGGCGGTGTCGATGATGTTGATGTCGGTGTCGCCGGTCACGCCGCGGGTCAGGAACGCGCGGACGCGCTCG
>CBCTTO010000128.1:0-1815 GCA_965149855.1 uncultured Collinsella sp. | reverse complement strand
CCGGCAACGGGGGCTTTTCTTTTACGTAAACACTGCATGGATTCGAACCTCGGTCGAGGCGCAGGCGTAAAGCGGACTATTTCCTGTCGACTCGTGTAAGATTTCGAGTAGGTGTCGCGGCCCATCCGTGACCACTCCTTCTTCAAGCGACCGATCAGGGTGATACTTCGTGGCAGAGCGTCCGACATACAAGCTCAGGTTTCTCGATCCCAAGAAGCGCTTTCCGGCGATGCCCGAGCAGCCTGCGGGGCGCTCATATGGCGTGGTCTGGAAACTCTTTGGCGAGGACCAGCATGAATCTTGTTATGTCGTCGAATTCGTTGGCAAAAGCCATGTGTCGCTTTTGGGCTACGTAAGCGTTTTGGGTGAGGTGTACAAGGTGGACCGCCCCGTTAGCGAGGCTCCGCTGCCCAACGATCCCGACATGGAGCTGGTCCTTGACGAGTCGGATTCCAGTATTGGTGAGATTATGGTAAGGGAAGCCAACGGTGCAATGCGTACGTGTGCGCAAACTGCCGGCTCTCCCGAAGGCCCCATGCGCGAGCAGTCCGACCACGAGACATGGAATTCGACCCGCGCCCTTCCATACGGCGAGTTCATGGCCTCGATGTTCTTGCGCTACGTGATATTTGCCAACTCCGAAAGCGCTATTGCGAACACGGCGGGCGTCGACGGTCTCGATGCGGACATGCAAAACGTTGTCGACAAAATAAAGCTCGTAAAGTTGCCCGAGCCGGTCGAGGTGTTTTTGGGCTTTAACACGGCACCGCTACCTGACGCTATCGAGACGCTGCTCTACCGTGTCGACCATGCCGAGAATCCGAGCGGTATCGAGCGTTATGCGGCCGCCCTTATGAGCGAGGTCGACTTGCCCCGACTGCGCACCATTGCCGCCAAGTCCGAAATGAGCCTGGCTCGCATCGATCGCTCAAAGCTTTTCTATCTCAATTTTGATCGTAGCCTGCTGGACCAGGACGAGATTGACATGCTGCTTGCCATCGAGTGCCGTCTCAACCGCCTCTCTGGCATCCTCGAGCGCATCGGGGCCGGATTGGCCCCTGCGGCATCCTCGCCGAGCCTTGAGGGCTGCGCGCTCTTTGATGCGTGGCATATCGCCAAGACGACCAACGATGTTCCCCGACTGCTCGATACGGCCTCGAGCGATAACCCGTGGGGCAAACCGGGTACGGTGGCTTGCCAGCCGGGCGGTGAGTGGGATGTGCGTACCCGCTTCGCGCGTATTGTCGAGGCGCTTAACGTGGTCACACGGCTCGACTATACCTATCGGGCAAACGTTGCCGAGGGGATTATGCTCGTTCGGTTTGGGCGGTCTGTCGTTGATGCCATGCCGCAACGTGAATACGACGCTCAGGATGACGCCTGGCGCGAGCTGGACGAGGACATGCGCGCGATCTGGGCCGCGGAGCACGATGCGCGCGTGGCACTTACGCTTGCGGCAGCGTGTTTTGCCGCGGGCACCTGCATCACGCGCTGCTATGTGCAGATTGCTGCTCCCGACAGGGAGCAGGGCGAGCGCGTTGTCGCAACGTATTTCTTTGGGCGCGCGGCCTATCTGGCCGATTGCGTGCCTGTCGCCAAGGATCTTGAGAGCATGGACATGGACGATATGCCGTGCAAGCGTGTGCTTGAGGCGTATGAGTCAACCGCTCCGGAGACGATTGAGCCTGCGGAGGTTCATGCTCGTCCGCGTGATGACCATCGCACACTTCCGCCGGCGCTGCGCGATCTGCTGCTTGCCGATACGGCTGACGAGTTGGAGGTCATGGAAGAGGACGACGACCCATACGTGGCCCG
>CBCTTO010000127.1:0-1927 GCA_965149855.1 uncultured Collinsella sp. | reverse complement strand
ACGAGCGGGGGCTCCTGTCGTTTCCGTGCCCTCGGATTGGGTCATAGTGTCTGACATTGCCAAAACATTGATGTTGATTTGCTGGTCAGTCGAATGGGTAAAATGCCTCCAACGTGTAACTCGATTCGGAGGAATTCGCATGCCCTATTACTATGGTTACGGCTTTGGCATCGACCCGCTGTACCTGCTGGTTGTCCTTGTTTGCACGGTACTCGGTCTTGCCGCGCAGAGCTATATCAACTCGACGTACAAAACCTGGTCCAAGGTTCGCTCGGACGGCGACACGGGCGCCACGGTCGCTCGCCGCATGCTTGACGCCAACGGTTGTAACGCCGTGGGTATCGAGGGCGTTGCCGGCGAGCTCACCGATCATTACAGCCCGCAGGACAACAACCTGTATCTGTCGGATGCCAACCGTTCGGGCGGGTCGGTCGCAAGCGTTGCCGTCGCCTGCCACGAGGCGGGCCATGCCGCCCAGCGTCAAAGCGGTTACGCCATGATGAAGGTTCGCACCGCCCTCGTGCCGGTCGTCAACTTTACCCAGAACACCTGGACCATCGTGTTGCTCTTGGGCCTGTTTATGAACATCGCGGGACTCACGACCCTCGCACTGATCTTCTTCTCGTTTAGCGTGCTGTTCCAACTGGTTACGCTGCCGGTCGAGATTGATGCCAGCCGCCGCGCCGTGGCGTACATCGAGCAGTCGGGTATGAGTTCCAAGCAGGTCAACGGTGCCAAGAAGGTGCTGACGGCCGCCGCGCTTACCTATGTTGCCGCTGCTCTCACCTCGATTATTCAGCTGCTCTATCTTATGGCTCGCTACAACAGAAACTCCAACCGATAACAAATTGGGTCGCTGGGCGCCGCGGGGATTCGTGTCCCCGCGGCGCTGTACTATGTGTTGGACTTGAATTTGCGCAGGGCCGAAGCCCTTGTGCACGATGACGAAAGGAGGCTGCGTGGCAGGCTGGAATTTAACCGGCAATGCCGTTTCCGCCGAATTTGACGGCTCGGACGATCAGGAGCGCAAGGAGCTCAGCGTGAGCCAGGCGGTGGAGATCGCCGCTGGTGCGCTCGATGCCATTCCGCAGCTGAGTGTTCTGGGCGAGGTCACGGGTTTCCGTGGTCCCAACGCCCGAAGCGGCCACTGCTACTTCCAGATTAAAGACGACTCGGCCGCCGTCGACTGCATCATCTGGAAGGGCGCCTATCTCAAGCGTACCTTCGATCTGCGTGACGGCATGCAGGTGAGCTTTAAGGGCAGCTTCAACCTCTATAAGCCCACGGGTCGTATGAGCTTTGTCGCTCGCTCGTTTTCGCTGGCGGGGGAGGGTCTGCTGCGTCAACAAGTGGCGCAACTGGCCGAAAAGCTACGCCGCGAGGGCCTGATGGACGAAGCGCGCAAGCGCCGCATACCGGTGTTCTGCTCCCGCGTGGCGGTCGTCACCTCGCTTTCGGGTGCCGTAATCGACGACGTCAAGCGCACGTTGCGTCGTCGCAACCCCCTCGTCGAGCTCGTCTGCGTGGGCGCAAAGGTCCAGGGCGAGGGTGCGCCGGCAGAGCTTATTGAAGGCTTGCGCCGCGCCGCTGTCATTACGCCGGTGCCCGACTGTATTTTGCTCGTGCGTGGCGGCGGTTCCTTCGAGGACCTCATGACCTTTAACGACGAGGAGCTTGCCCGCGCGGTGGCGGCTTGCCCTGTGCCCGTGGTGACCGGCATTGGCCATGAGCCCGATACCTCGATTTGCGACATGGTGAGCGACCGCCGTGCCTCCACGCCCACGGCGGCGGCCGAATCGGTGGCGCCGGCCATGACGGAGTTGGCCGATGTGCTCGAGGCGCGCCATCAGCGTCTGGGTGCCGCGATGGCATCGATGATTGGGTCGGCCCAGGTCGACCTGGAGATGCTCGATCAGCGCGGTCGCCG
>CBCTTO010000126.1:0-2009 GCA_965149855.1 uncultured Collinsella sp. | reverse complement strand
CCATAAACTTGATGAACTCTTGCTTGTAAGCCTCCATGCGGGCTCCTCTCGTAATTGCGTACGTGCTCTTCAGTTTAGCGCAGGCGAGGCGTCGATGTGGGCGTGCTTTGAGGCCACATCCCCCCGTTAGAGTAAGGAACTGGGCGGCGGCTCATACGCTAGTCCTTGGGTGTCCAGGACCAGAAGAAGTTGATGAGGGCCACGCGCGAGGCGGTGCCGGTCTTTTTGTTGATCGAGGAAATGTGACGATAGAGCGTGGAGCGCGAAAGGAAGAGCGTTGTGGCGATGTCCTGAACGCTCTGGTCCGAAACGACCAAGACCTCAAGAATATCGCGTTCGCGCCCTGTAAGCCCAAAGATGGCGACGAAAGCATCGAGGCGTTCATCGGACGTGAGCCCCGCTGCCTCCACGGGCTCGGGGTCGGAGCATGTGGGCGCAAGATCCCCACCAAGATCGTCGGTGGCAAGCGGCAGTCCGTCCCGCATCGCGGCATCATCGGCTCGTTGCCCCAACTGCCCCAGCAGCGTAATCGCAATGCCCACAAACATCACGAGCGCCGCACCGACCGCAGCCAGCACATTTTGACTCGAGATAATCGCCACTGCCGGCGCCGTCACGAACATCGAGCACACGTTGTTGACGACGCGACCCATGCACGGCCAAAAATATGACCAGCGCGCATAGAGCGAGACGGCGGCATATTTTGTGGTAAAGAACACCACGAAAAAGCCCGAGCCCAGATAAAAGATGGTCGTGGCAGCAAGCTCGTTGCCGCCATTGCCATCGACGATGAGCACAAAGAACGAAAGCGTGGACAGTATGGCGGCACACGTCATGCCGATATTCATATACGAGCGGCCGTGCAGGTCAAATAGTGCGCCAGCGACCAACGAGCTCACGACAAGCAGCAGGCGCGGCCAATCGCCCAAATCGACGGCTCCGACAGCATGCAGGGTCGTGAAGCCCGCGTTGAGAGCGGCGAATACGCTGGAAAGATACGCCGTCGCCACGGTCAGGCGAACTACGGCGCGACGGAATGCCGCCTTTGCCTCGGGATCGTCATGCCACTTGGCGCCATATTCCAGAGCATCTACCGAAAGCCCGGCAGCACTGGGTTCAAAGTTGGGATCGGACTCGTCGCGCAGCTTGGCGCGTCGGGCACCGTGGAGCAACGCCACCTGCGCGATCGCACAGACGACCAGAACAGCCTGCTGAGGAATGCCGACAGGCATCACCATGTGGTTGAGAACCTGCACCAGAACGCCCATGGCGTAAGAAAGTGCGGCGGCGCGCGCCAAGCAGGGCGTTCGCGCAAAGCGCCTCGCAAAATTTGCATGAGCAGTCGATCCGCAGTAGCCCAGCGCGCAGCACGCCACCAAACCGCCGGCAATTACCACCTCAACCTGAACCGCCATAATCAACAGCAGCAATGCCGCCACCAGCAAAACGCCCGTGACGTCACTCGTTGCGTCGATAGCATGGGGACGGCGATAGTACAGAATGGGACGCACAAAAAAGCCAATCACGCTCGCGCCGATGACAAGGCTCTCATAAATAACGACCTCGTTCGGAGACACGAACTCGGCCATGCGCACATCAAAGAGATACTCGCACGCCAAAAACGTGAAGAAGAACAGCGCCAGGCATATAATCTCCCGAATGCCCCGACGCAAATATGCGGTTGTGTCTCCCATGCCCCTCATGGTTAACCCCCACGCTCAATTGTCTGGAAATCTATTTTAATAAAGAACCAGTCTCAATATCGAAGCCAGGCTCGAAATGCTGCCAATTCGACCCCAGCCGTCCACATCACGCCGCGATTTTGAGCCGCATGGACCAGAAGGGACGCGCGCGATCTCTAGCTCGGCCAGGAGTGTCTCCAACTACCACTCATTTAAGTACGTCCCCAATGAGTGGCCGAAGAGTGTCCCCCGCGACTAGTCGTTTATAAGTACGTCCCCAATGAGTGGCCGAAGAGTGTCCCCCGCGACTAGTCGTTTAAGAACGTC
>CBCTTO010000125.1:0-2045 GCA_965149855.1 uncultured Collinsella sp. | reverse complement strand
TGGCGCCCCTCGAGCAGGTCGAGCTCGCCCAGGATAAACGGGGCGGCGCAGATGGCGGCGACGTGCTTGGTCGCGGCGAACTCGCGGACCACGTCGCAGACGCGCTGATCGGCGCGCAGGTTGGTAGCACCGGGTAGGCCGCCGGGCAGCACGACACAGTCGTATTCGTCAAAGTCGATCTCATCAAAGAGCGCATCGCAGGTCACGGGGATCTGCAGCGAGCTTACGACCTCACGCGTGGGCATAATCGAGACGAGCGTGGCACGCACGCCGCCGCGACGCATGACATCGACCATGGTCAAGCACTCAATAGTTTCAAAGCCATCGGCGGCGAGAACGGCAACGCTGGGCATGAGGGTTCCTTTCATAGGCGGCATACAATTAGCTGTCTTATACCCCGAAGACCTCCGCTTGCCACGCTCGATTTCCCAATGATTTTTCCGAGCAATGATTAAGTGGCTAGTTGCGCTTAAGGTGGACGACGGTCTCGCAGTGGAAGGTTTGTGGGAACAGGTCGACTGGCGTGATCTTTACGGGGGAGAAGGTGCCTTCTTCGACAAAGCGTTTGAGATCGCGCGCCAGGGTGGCCGGGTCGCAGCTTACGTAGGCGACATCGCGAGCACTCGTGCTGGCGATAAGGTCGATCGCCTCGGGGGCGAGGCCTGCACGCGGCGGGTCGACCACCAAGACGTCGGCATCCTGGTCGGGGAACTCGCGCACCGCGTCTCCGCCAATGACGTCGACGTTATCGAGCTTGTTGATCTCCAGGTTACGGCGCAGGTCGCGCACGGCGGGGCCGTAGGCCTCGACGGCGGCGACAAAGTCGCAGTGGCGGGCGAGCGGCAGGGTAAAGGTGCCGGCACCGCAGTACAGGTCCACGGCAAGCTCGTCTTCCTGCGGGTCGAGCGCTTCCATGACAAGATCGATCAAAATCTCGGCACCCTTGGTGTTGACCTGGAAAAAAGACGGGGCAGACAAGCGCATCTGACCCTCGGCGATATTCTCGGTCCATGAACCCTCTCCGGCGAGCATTTCGACCTTGGAGACACGGCGGGCTTTCTTTTCGCCCTTGCTCATGACGCGCACTACGCTCGTGGGATGAGCGGCGTCCGCCAGCACGCGGGAGACCTGCGAGCGCGGAAAAGAGCCTGTGGGCGTCCAGAGTGCGACCTCGAGTGCCTTGGTGCGGCGCGATGCGCGAATGCCCACGCGTTCGAGCCCCAAATCATGGCTGCCGCTTAGATAGTTGAGTGCGCCGACGACCGATTTGAGCGCCTTCGGGAAGCGCTTATCGAACAGCGGGCACGAATCGACGGTCACGATCTTGCTGGGATCGACGCCGTGCATGCCAAGACGCACGCGGCCGTTTACAACGGTCGGCTCGAGTTCGATTTTATTGCGGTAGCCCCAGTCGTCCTTGGTGTGGCGGATGGGCTGTATCAGCTCATCGACCTGCTCGGGAGCGAACTTGCCGATGCGCTCGAGCGTGGAGCGCAGGTTTTGCTCCTTGGCGGCGAGCTGTGCCGTACGCGAGAGATTGCCCCACGAGCAGCCGCCGCAGATGCCCACGAAGGGGCAGGGAGGCTGAATGCGATCGGGGCTTGGCTCCAGAATCTCGGTGGTGCGGGCGCGCATGAACGACTTGCCGTCCTGTACGACCTCGGCCTCGACGGTGTCGCCTGCCACGGCGCCCTGCACAAAGACGGCCTTGCCGTTGTCGGCGTGCGCCAGCCCGTCGGCGCCGTAGGTCATCGATTCTATAGTGAGCTTCATATCCCTGCCTGTCATTCGTGTTGTTGTTCGCACCATGGTAGCAGGGAAAAGCGCCCCGCATCCGAGGCTTTCCTCAAATGCGGGGCGCTTCTACAAACTGCTTCTACAAACGGTTATTTCGTCTTGCCGGTAATGAGCGTCTTAAGACCCAGGCCGATCAGGCCCAAGCCCATGCGCACGCGACCGGGGCGATGGCGCTCGATGGCCTTGGCCGTGCCAGCGGGCTTATCGCGACGGGCGCTCGTCTCGGGTGCGGGCTTGGTGACCTGCGG
>CBCTTO010000124.1:0-2134 GCA_965149855.1 uncultured Collinsella sp. | reverse complement strand
GTGGTAGCCCGTACCAGATTCGAACTGGTGATCTCCGCCTTGAGAGGGCGGCGTCCTAAACCGCTAGACGAACGGGCCACATGACATCTGCACTGCCGTGCTGCGAAGAAATATATTACGGGACAAAAAACGTCAGCGCAAGAAGAAATTCCAAATTGCCGAAAAATTGTCGGCAGGTTATGGAACACGCAGGTAAACTAGGTAGCTAATTCAAGTTGAGATGGACCAAAAGAGCTTCGCGATCGTTGGGAATGTTGTCTTCGATCACGGCGTCGAGGGCGGAGTTGAGAAGCTGCCCCAGTTCCGGCCCGGGCTTGACTCCAGCACGGATCAGGTCGCCGCCGTTGATGGCGAGCATCTTGAGCGTATAGGGCTCCCCCGCCCTCAGCAGCTCGTGCGTCATCGCGCGCATCTCCTCAATCGTCTCAACGTAATAGAAGCACGACGGGGCCTTGCCAAGTGTGTCGGCACGCTTAAGGTCCATGAGCTCGTCAATCAGGCGGGCCGTGTCGACGCCCTCACCCGAAAGCGCGCGCATCATATTGAGCAGACAGGAGCGCTCGGGGCGCAGCGGCTTGTCATGGTATTTGATGAGCAGGCACACGTCGCGCACCAAGTCGTGCGAGAGCGCCAGGCGATCCATAATGACGCGCGCCTTCTTGGCACCGAGCTCGGGATGACCGTAGAAGTGTCCGCTGCCGGCGTGATCGACCGTGAAGCACTCGGGTTTGGAAACATCGTGCAAAAACGCCGCCCACATAAGACTCGACGAGGGCGCGACGCCGTCGCACAGCGCCAGCTCCCCTGCCACCGTCAGAACACGAGCGATATGCTCGTAGACGTTAAACGCATGATAGACACTTCGTTGATCAAACCCGCGACCCGCTGCCAACTCGGGCACGGCGGCGCAGATGAGCTCGGGGTAGCGCAGCATGGCATCTCCCCCGTGGCCGGTCGAAAGGATGCCCTCAAGCTCAATGCCCACACGCTCGCGCGCCACGGCATCGAGCAGCGGCGCGCACTCGGCAAGCGCACGCTTGGTCTCGGGCTCAATCATAAAGTCCAGGCGGCAGGCAAAGCGCACCGCACGCAGCATGCGCAGGGCGTCCTCGTTAAAGCGACGCTTGGGATCGCCGACAGCGCGAATCAGCTTGCACTCCAAGTCACCCTGGCCGTCGTAGCGGTCGACAAGACCGCGCTCGGGATGCCAGGCCATGGCGTTGACGGTAAAGTCGCGGCGCGCCAGATCGTCCTCGAGCGAGGCGGCACGCTCCACACTCTGGGGATGGCGACCATCGGTGTAAAAGCCATCCAGACGGTACGTGGTGACCTCGATACGCTCGCCATCGGAAATAGCCGTGATTCCGCCAAATTTAATGCCCGACTCCACAACCGCGATGCCGGCGGCCTCGAGCGCCGCTTTGGACTCCTGCCACAGGCCGCTACAGCACATATCAACATCGTGGCTGGGGCATCCCATCAGGGCGTCGCGCACCCAACCGCCTACGTACCAAGCCTCAAGACCGGCTGCCTCGAGCGCACGCAGGACTCGCAGGGAGGCATCGGTCGGCTGCGTACCGTTGAGCGAAACATTGCACATACCTGTGGCCTCCTGCGGCTATCAAATTGGTTGTCGATTGCATCTGCAAGAAGTCTAGCAAGAAACAGCCTCCCCTGCACACGCAAGTCCGATAAACAAAAACGCATCCGTCCTGTTCCCAAGACGGATGCGAACCACTCGAAATACTCAAGCTTTACGCCGGAGTTAGCAGACCTCGCGGATAGCGATGCCCTTCTTATACTCCTCGACCTTGGCAAAGTCGCCCAGGCCCGGGCACTCGACCACGTTGGCGCCAGTGGCCATCGAAAGGCGCAGGGCGTCCTCGACGCGCTCAGGGGCGTCGTGCCACACGGACAGGAAGGCAGCGAGCGAGGAATCGCCGGCGCACACCGTCGACAGCAGCTTGACGTCGAAGGTGCGGTTGGCAAACCAGATGTGCTCGCCGTTGGAGAAGTACGCACCGGCGCCACCGAGGGTCAACAGCACGTTCTTGGCGCCCTTGGCGTGCAGCTCGGCCATCGCGCCCTTGACGGACTCGTCGTCGCCACCGCTCACCTTAATGCCAAAGATGTC
>CBCTTO010000123.1:0-2178 GCA_965149855.1 uncultured Collinsella sp. | reverse complement strand
GCGATCAGGCATATCGGATAACCTGCCCGAACGATACGATCCGAACCATTGTACGCGATACGCCATGCCTCGCACGCACCGTCACCTGCGAACGTTACCGCTATTTCCAAACGCGCTCGGCAACGCGCTTGACCAGCGCGATCTTTGCCCATTGCTCGTCCTCGGTCAGCTTGTTGCCAATCTCGCAGCTGGCAAAACCGCACTGGGGCGACAGATACAGGTTCTCGAGCGGCACGTACTTTGCAGCCTCGCGGATGCGCTCGACGACAGCATCCTCCTCCTCAAGCTCAGCGACCTTGGTGGTCACCAGGCCCAACACGACCTTCTTGCCGGGGGCAACATACTTCAGCGGCTCAAAACCACCGGCGCGCGGCGTATCGAACTCCAGGTAAAATGCGTCGACATCCTCGTTTGCGAACAGGTACGGTGCGATGGGGTCATAGCCACCCTCGAAGGCATAGGTAGAGTGGTAGTTACCGCGGCACACGTGCGTGTTAATGACCAGGTCGTCGGGCTTACCCTCGATAGCGGCGTTGTTGAGCGTCACGCCCAGCTCGCTTACCTTTTGCAGGTCGACCGGGCTCATGCCGGTCTTGGACACAAAGTCGGTATCGCAGTAGATGCCCCAGGTGCAGTCATCAAACTGGATGTTGCGGCAGCCTGCTGCGTACAGGTCGGCGATCACCGTGCGATAAGCGGCTGCAATGGCGTCGGCAAGTTCCTCATCGGTCTTATAGACAGCACGCAGGCTCTCCTGCTGGCCGTCGCAGCGATCGAGCGTGACCTCAGAGAACGTCTGGATCGGTGCCGAGATGGTCTGGCGTGCAACGTGGCCCTCGCCCTCAAGTGCCTTGACAAACTTAAAGTGCTCGACGAAGGGGTGGTTCTCGCCGCTGATGGGGCCGGTCACCACGGCGGTATCGGCCGTGGTCTCCTCGTCGTGGAACATATAGCCCGTACGCGAGGTACGGCGTTCAATGCCGTTGAGCCCCCACATAAAGTCGAGGTGCCAGTAACTGCGGCGGAACTCGCCATCGGTAATCACCTGCAGGCCAGCGGCCTTTTGCTTGTCCACCAAGTCGCGAATGGCCTCATCCTCGACGGCCTTAAGGCCGTCGTCATCGAGCGTGCCCGCGGCGTAGGCGGCACGGGCGTCCTTCACGGCCTGCGGACGAAGAAAACTGCCGACGATATCGGCGCGAAATGGCGCGTTCGGTTGAATCGAAGTACTCATAGATATCTCCCTTTGCATTGGTTGCTTTACTGGGACAGAGTATGAGCGCTCATATGGCCATCGTAAAATATACGTTTATATCAGTTTGATATAGACGTTTCCTATATCAGTCTGGACTGCCATAAAGAGATTTGACCAGCGCGGAGCACAGCAGCCTAGATATGCTGGCGGATCGCGTCGATATAGGCCTGCCCGTAGCGCGTAAGTGTTGTGTTCTTGCGCGTGATGATGCCGATCTCCATGTACTCGTCTACATCGAGCGGAATCGAGATAATACCGGGGCCGTTAAGTTCATGGCTGATCACGCCCGAACACACCGTGTAACCGTTAAGGCCCATAGCTAGGTTGAACAGCGTCGCACGGTCGCGCACGCGGATATTCTTGCGGCGCTCAAACGTCGAGGTCAGCTCCTCGGAATAATAGAACGAGTTGTAGCTGCCCTGCTCGTAGGACAAAAACGGATAGTCTTCGAGATCTTCGAGCGTCACGTTGGAGCGGCCCGCCAGCGGATGGTCAGCACACACAAAAACGTGCGGCGTGGCGCAGAAGAGCCCTTCGAACACGAGCTCGTTGGCCGCCAGCATGCGCTCGATAACCTCGCGATTGTGTTCGGACAAGTACAAGATGCCTAGTTCGCTTTTCATATGCGCGACGTCCTCGATAATCTCGTGAGTCTGCTCCTCGCGCAGGGTAAAGTCGTAGCGCGCGGCATCGAACTCACGGATCACATCGACAAACGCGTTGACGGCAAAGGAATAATGCTGGCAGCTCACACTAAAGTGCGGCACCTGCTCGGACTCGCCCTTGTACTTGCCTTCGAGCAGATCGGCCTGGTCAAGCACCTGGCGCGCGTAGCCCAAGAAGGTCTCGCCCTCCTCGGACACAACGACGCCCTTGTTGGTGCGCTCAAAGATGTGCACACCCATCTCGTTTTCGAGATCGCG
>CBCTTO010000122.1:0-2184 GCA_965149855.1 uncultured Collinsella sp. | reverse complement strand
GGCTTGAGTTGTTTAATGCTAGTACGGGAGGCTGATATGGGGCTGTTCAAGAAGAGAAACCCGCAGGATGCCTTTGATCCCGATGTGTTTACCATCACGGATACGATTTTGGACCCGCCGCGGTTTACGTTTTTGCCGGCTATCTACCAGGATGCCACGCGTCGCAAGTGGGCCGTGCATCAGCGCGGCGGCGAGCCGAAGATTTTTGACTATGCGGACGTGTTGCAGTGCGAAGTAGCCGAGGCGGGCGATCCGGAGGCCGATGAAGCGGTCTCTAAACAGGAATTTGCCCAGCGTATTCTGACAAATCCCGCTAAGGCGGCAAAAATGAACGCTGCCAAACGTAATATGTGTCTTGGTATGGGCGTTGTTGTGGCGGTTCAGACGGGAAAAGACGAGGTTTCCAAATTGGAGATTCCCGTTATGACCGACGAAGTCAAACGCGATTCAAGTCTATATAAGTCGTATCGGAATGTCGCCGAGAGGATCAAGGCCGAATTTGATGCCATGGGAGGGCTGGCCTAATTTTGGCGGCATACGTTTCTGAATGAGGAGTCTGTGCAATGGCAGGCGAATCTTATGCAATTCCCCCCAAAGATCGTGCTGTTGAGGGAATTCTTTGGTATATCCAGCACCATCAGCTTGCCGGCGGTGATCGCCTGCCGGCCGAGCGCGTGCTGTGTGAAGAGATTGGCGTTTCGCGTACGGCGTTGCGTGCCGGTATCACGCGGCTCATCTCGTGTGGAACGCTCGAGAGCCGTCGCGGATCGGGTACGTATGTGTGTCCTCCCAAGCCGCTGAACATCTTCCAGGAAACGTATAACTTCTCCGATGCTGTGCGGACTGCCGGCCTGCACCCCTCTTCTCGTCTGGTTTCCACCGGGACCATCGAGGCGGATAAGACGCTTGCCGACAAGCTTAGGGTGGCTGTAGGCGCCCCTTTGCTCCGCATGCAGCGCGTTCGACTTATTGAGGGCGAGCCGGCGTCAATCGAGACGGCTCACGTTAACCTGTCCCTGTGCCCATCGCTTATCGAGCACGATTTTGAGTGCGAGAGCCTTTACGATGTCTTGCTCAAAGAAGGTGGCGTGCGTGTTGAGCATGGACGTGAGCATATCTCCATCTCGCGTTTGAACGCCGAAGAGGCCGAGCTGCTCCAGCAAGAAGAGGGAACGCCGGTGTTCTATGAGAGCTCGATCGAATTTGATAAGGACATGCGTTTTGTGGAGCATTGCAAATCGGTGATTTTGCCCACAAAGTTCCGCTTTGCCGATAACGGCGAAGAGAACGGCATGAGGAGCGTGGCAGGTGAACAATGGCTGAAACAGTAGATGCCACCCCGGTTTATAAGCGCATTCGACGCCGCATCGAGGAACGTATCGAGCGCGGTATATATCCCACGGGTTCCATGATTCCGTCCGAAAAAGACCTCGCCGAGGAATTTGGTACGACACGCTTGACCATCCGAAGCGCTGTCGATGAGCTGGTTCGGCGCGGGCAGATTCGCCGTGTTCGGGGAAAAGGTGCCTTTGTGGCGCAGAAAGTACCTGCTTTTTTTGAACGCACGGTCGGTTTCCGTGAATCGGTCCGTGCTTCGGGCGGCGAGCCGTCCGTCCGTATTCTCGCGCGTTCCAAGCGTTATGCGGGGCCATATTACGCCGACCTGTTTGGCATCGCCGAGGACGACCTGCTCTATTCCGTTCGACGCCTGAACTGCATAAACGGTAGCCCCGTATCGATTGAGACGGCGCTGATTCCCTGCCTGCTGTTCCCAACCATCGAAGATATTGACGTGTCGGTCTTCAGTTTGTACGAGACCTATGAGATGCTGGGCCGAAAGCCAGTCATGGCACAGGAAAAGCTCGATATCGAAGCGCTGGGCGCACGAGATGCCGGCCTCCTTGCACTGGAACAGGGCGATCTTGTTTTGCTTTTGGAATGCGTGAGCTATGACGCGAGCGGTCAGGCTATCGAGTATGTAAAGTCCTTCAATCGTGGCGATACGGGCGGCTACACCTATACGTACTAGCTGGTATTTTGTGAATAACGGCTGGGAAACTAACCAGTTTTGATCGTTGGGTCAGCTGTATATACAACCTTACAGGGCTCAAAATCGACCGTTCGCCGATGGGGATAAATTAATCGACAAAGAGGTATCAAAAAGCCGTAACCTGTAACTGTGAT
>CBCTTO010000121.1:0-2189 GCA_965149855.1 uncultured Collinsella sp. | reverse complement strand
AGAACGAGCGCGTCTTCTTGGACAGGCAGGCCAGCGGCGCATCGATGCCCATCGAAGCGAGCGGTGCCTTGCCCTGCTGGGCCATGGGACGCACGACCTCGTCGGCGTCATCCCAGTGGTAGCCAAGCTTGGCCATACGCACGGCGGCGGGCACCTCGGCGTCCTCGGCGGGCGTTGCCGCAACGGGCTCATCGAGCGCGTCAACGGTTAGCGTCTCCTCGGCAATCCAATCACGGTAGGGCTTTTCCTTGGCGTAACGGGCACGCAGCTCATCGTTGTAGATGACACGCCCGCGGGCAAAGTCGACCTCGAGCATCTGGCCCGGTCCCAGGCAGCCGCTCGTCAGGATGTTCTCGGGGCTCACCTCGATGGTGCCCACCTCGCTCGCCAGCATAAAGCGACCGTCGCGCGTCACATAGTAGCGGGCGGGACGCAGGCCGTTACGGTCGAGGGCGGCACCCAGCGTGCGACCGTCGGTAAAGGCGATGGCCGCCGGGCCATCCCACGGCTCCATGAGCATGGACTGGTAAGCGTCGTAGGCGCGGCGCTCCTCACTCAGGCTGTCGTTGTGGTCCCACGGCTCGGGCAGCAACATGGACGCGGCACGCGTGAGCGGTCGACCGTTTATGACCAGGAACTCAAGCACATTGTCCAGAATCGCGGAATCGGAGCCCTCGCGGTTGATGATGGGCATCACGCGCTCAAGATCGTGCTGCAGCACGGGGCTGTACAGGTTGGGCTCGCGGGCGCGGATCCAGTTGACGTTGCCCTTGAGGGTGTTGATCTCGCCGTTGTGGATGATAAAGCGGTTGGGGTGTGCGCGCTCCCAGCTGGGCGTAGTGTTGGTGGAGTAGCGCGAGTGGACGAGCGCCACGGCCGTCTTGACGGCGGCGTCGTTGAGATCGATGAAGAAGCGGCGCATCTGCGTGGCGACCAGCATGCCCTTGTACACGATGGTGCGCGAGCTCATGGAGCACACATAGAAGATCTTGTCGCGCAGGGCAAACTCGGCGTCGGCCTTCTTCTCGATGGTGCGGCGGCACACGTACAGGCGGCGCTCGAATGCGTCACCTGCCGGCGTGTCGTCGGGGCGGCCCAGAAAGGCCTGCAGGATGGTAGGCATGCAGGCGCGGGCCGTCTCACCCAGGTCGTGCGGGTCGACGGGCACCTCGCGCCAAAAGAGCAGCGGCACGCCGGCCTCGGCGCAGCCCTCCTCAAACACGCGACGGGCATCCTCTACGCCCTTGTCGTCCTGCGGGAAGAACAGCATGGCCACGCCATAGTCGCCCTCTGCCGGCAGAATCTGGCCGCACTTTTGAGCCTCTTTACGGAAAAAGTGATGCGGAACCTGGAACAGGATGCCAGCGCCGTCGCCGGTGTTCTTCTCGAGTCCCGTACCACCGCGGTGCTCCAAGTTAACCAGAATGGACAGTGCGTCGTCCAGGATCTGGTGATGGCGCTCGCCGTTGATATCGGCAAGCGCGCCGATGCCACATGCATCGTGGTCGAATTCGGGGCGATAAAGGCCCTGCTGCTGAGCGGAATCTGCCTGCATCGCGATCCTCCCCTAGATATTTAGACAGTCAGTTGAATAGGCATACTAGGAGCATCGCCGGCCTGTTGTGTTTCCCGCCCGTTTCGAAACAATCGCGTAACGCACGCCCTACGAGTGGACACCGCCGACCTCAAGGACAACGACAAGGGCCCCAAGTTCGACCTGTAAACTCACCGCTTCAAACATCTCAATCTGTAACAGGAAGACCCAATTTCGACGACTAACTGTTACAGATTGAGATGTTTTCGAGAGACGGTTCCGAATGTCTCAATCTGTAACACGAAGGGCCAGTTTTTGCAGCTAACTGTTACAGATCGAGATTTTCCATAGGACCATTTCTTCTTGTCTTGATCTGTAACACCTAGGTCCAATTTCCATCCCTAGTTGTTACAGATCAAGACATTTCGGCAGCCCCCTTCATCATCCTATTCAAATACAGCAATTTTGTTAGTCTTGGTTAACTTCGAGCCTAAAACGGGTATCCTTTGCGGCGTCAAACAAACGGCACGCAGGAGCTCACCATGCTCAACCATCTCAAACATCATTTTGGCTCCCGACGCACCGGTGGTCACGGAGGCCTAGACATTGCGCGGCACATCGGCCCCGGGCTGCTCGTGACCGTCGGCTTTATCGA
>CBCTTO010000120.1:0-2228 GCA_965149855.1 uncultured Collinsella sp. | reverse complement strand
GCTTACGGAGGCGGGCGTGCCGCTGCGTCGCGGCGGGCTCTATACGGTTGAGTCGTTGGCCGACGAGTTGGCAAATTTGCTGATCGGTCGCTCAGACGGTTCTTCTAACGTCTCGGACATTGCTAAATCCAAGACGGTCGCGCGAGAAGAGGGCTGCTGATGGAGGCGTTTTCGTTTGGTAGTTACTATCCCGGCGATAGTGCAATCCACCGCCTGGACCCGCGAACCAAGTTGCTCTTGGGCTTTGTGTTTCTGATCACGACGCTCACGGTCAGTGGCTTCCGCGGACTGGCCCCTGTCGCAATTTTCGTCGTGCTGATCTATGCCGTGTCCCGGGTGCCGTTGCGCCGGGTCCTATCATCGATGGCGCCGCTGCTGGCAATCGTCGTCGTGGTCGCGGTGCTCAACTTGTTTACCGATCAGAGTGGGCGCATCTTGTGGCAGCTCGGTTTTCTGCAGATAAGCGAGGGCTCACTGCGTTCTGCCGCCTTTATGGCGTGCCGCCTGACGTTGATGATGGCCGGCATGAGTGCCATTACGCTCACTACGCCGACGCTCGACCTCACCGCGGGCTTTGAGCGTCTGCTCGCACCGTTTGCGCGTGTGGGACTTCCTGCGCACGAGCTCGGCATGATTATGGGTATCGCGTTGCGCTTTATGCCGCAGTTCGCCACCGAGATGAAGCAGACGGCCGATGCGCAGGCGAGCCGCGGTGCACGCGTAACGGGCGGTCCGCTCGGTGGCGTACGCATGCTCGGCAGTGTGGCGATTCCGCTGTTCACCGGCGTGTTCCGTCATGCCGAGACGCTGTCTGCTGCCATGGATGCACGCTGCTATCACGGCGAGCAGGGCCGCACACGTCTGCATGCGCTTGCATTTGGCCGCGGCGATGCGTTGGCTGCGGTGGTGACGGCGCTGCTGCTCATCTGCGTCATCGGCATCAATCTTCAACTTGTTTAGGCGCGATTCGAGCGCAAGAAAGGGGTCCCTATGACCGACAACGACCGCACGGCTCAGCTTGAGCGCGCCTGTTCGTATCTCAGGCGCATTCCGGCGTGGTATCTGGCCACGACCGATGTGGCCGACGGACATCAGCCCCGCGTGAGACCGTTTTCGTTTGCCATGGTCGATGACGGTAAGTTGTGGTTTTGCACGTCGCGCGATAAGGATGTGTGGGCGGAGCTGAGTGCGAATCCCAAGTTTGAAGTATCGGGCTGGAAGCCGGGGGAATGTTGGATCGTGTTGACCGGCGAAGCCGCACTTGAGGACGACGCAGCTGCGAGCGACAAGGTGCGTCAAGCGGGTTTTAAGCACATGGTGGGCATTGGCGAGCAACACGATAGTGCCAACGACGGCCGCCTTGCGTTTTTCTCGGTCCGCAATATCGTCGCCCGCTTCTGTGATATCGACGGCAGCGAGGAGCGCCTGGAGCTCTAGCTCACACAAACCAGGCTCTCAAACTGGCTAGTACAGGAGGAAACGTGGACGGATTGAATACGGTTTTGGAGTATCTGACGTCGGTGCCGGCGTGGTACTTGGCGACGAGCGTGGACGGGCAGCCACATGTACGTCCGTTCTCGTTTGCACAGATTCAGGACGGTAAGCTGTGGTTTGTGACGGCGCGCACCAAAGACGTGTGGCAAGAGCTGCTGCAAAATCAGCGCTTTGAGGCCACGAGTTGGTGGCCGGGCCATGGCTGGCTCATCTTGCGCGGGCATGCGGGTCTGGATGACCAGGCCGCTCCCGATATGCGCGAGGCTGGATGGAAACATCTTGAGCGCTTGAGCGAGCACTATGAGGGGCCTAACGACCCCACGCTCGTCTTCTTTAGCGTGGAGGAACCCGAGGCCTTTATCTGCAATCACGACGAATGGGTGCCGGTCGAGCTCTAAACGAGTCTCTCAGCAAGCTTCGACAATTCAAATTCTCGCATATAGCGGGCCCCACATTGCAACGTCACCGTAAGGTGCACTGGGTAATATGGGGCCCGCTCCATTTGTCAATTCCTTCAAGCGAATGTGTCGGGAATGTTTCAATGCATGAATATGCAAGCCATTTACGTATTCATGCATCTTTTGGTGCTAAAGTTTCAACCCACTTCATAACGACCGCTGCGAAATGCGCATCGGTGCATAAATCGCAGACAAGGAGTCTGATATGTCTTTGAAGGTTGGAATCGTCGGCGCGGCTGGATATGCCGGAGCCGAGCTCATTCGCCTCGTGCTCGG
>CBCTTO010000119.1:0-2280 GCA_965149855.1 uncultured Collinsella sp. | reverse complement strand
ACCGCGGTAATCGCGGGGCCGTCGAGCTCCTCTTGCGTGGGCTCGGCCAAAAAGTCGATAGCATACTGGGCGGCCACCATGGAGCCCTTTGCCAGCACGGTCTCGTCGATCTTGTAGAAGCAGGAATGTTGGGCGTACGTGGCGCCAATCTTGGGGTTGCGCGTACCTACAAAGGCGAGCACGCCCGGCACGCGGCGCAGGTACTCCGAAAAATCCTCGCCCGAAAGCGTGCCGCGATAATGACCTTGACCGGTGGGGCCCAAGCACTTGATCACAGCCTGACGGCAGCGCTCGCTCGAGGCTGCGTCGTTTTCGACCTTGTAGTTGGCGATGGTGTAGTCGGTGAGCTCTGCCTCGGCGCCCAAGGCGGCCGCGGTATGCTCCACGATGCGGCGCATAAGCTCCGGCATTTCCTCGTGGGTCGAATCTCCGTAGGTGCGCACCGTACCGGCGAGGTAGGCCGTGCCGGCGATAACGTTGCGCGCGGTGCCGCCATGCAACTCGCCAACGGTGATGACGGCCGGCTCGTAGGGGCTGATTTCGCGCGAGACGATGGTCTGCAGGGCGTTGACGATCTCGGCGGCAACCATGACGGCGTCGTGACCTCGCTGGGGCATGGCGCCGTGGCACGAGGTGCCGCGGACGTCGATGCGGAACCAGTCGGTATTGGCCATGCGCGGACCGGGCTCGCAGCTCACGGTGCCGGCGTCAACCTCGCTCCAGATATGCGCGGCGTAGGCACCATCGACGCCGTCGAGCACGCCCGTGCCGATCATGAGTTTCGCGCCCTGGCCGTTTTCCTCACTGGGCTGGAAGACGATGCGGACCTCGCCGTGGATGTCGTCGGTCATATGGCGCAGGATCTGCAGCGTGCCGAGCATCATGGCGATATGGCAGTCGTGGCCGCAGGCGTGCATGCAGCCCTCGTTGACGCTGGTGAACTCTTCGCCGGTCTGCTCGGTGACGGGCAGGGCGTCGATGTCGGCGCGCAGCAGGATGCGGCGGCGTGGCGTGCCGTCCTCGCGATAGGCGTCGGGCGCGGTGCCGCGAAGGGTCGCCACAAGGCCTGTCTTAAGGGGACGCTCGTAGGGGATATTCATGGCATCGAGCTGGTTGGCGATGTCGGAGGTCGTGCGCTCTTCGGCGAGGCTCAGCTCCGGGTGCTTATGGAAGTGCCGGCGCTGCTTGATGATATAGGGTTCAAACTCGGTAGCGATATCTTTGATGGCTGCGGTGACGTCGTCAGCCGCGCGAGCCTCGGTCGCCGCCATAATCTGCTGTGCCTTGGTCTTCGTCATGGTCGATTTGCTCCTTGCTGGTTTTTGCAAAATCGTACAAGCTCATTCCAGTATGCCACCTGCCACTTGGCCTGGCAAAGGTGCCGTTTGCCGCTTGGCGTTTTGTAGCTGGAGCGGGGGAGTACACTCTGGGATGTTGAATTTCCTGCCAGAGATGGGGATGCCCATGCAACATATCGATCGGATTATCCGCTCCAAGAACGTCTTTACCGCGCAAGACGGCATCGATACCGCCCGCGAGCTGGCGATTGCCATCGCAGGCGACCGTATCGTCGCAGTCGGTGCGCCCGATGACGTGATCGCCGCCGCTCCTGCCGCCACGTCGGTTATCGACTACGGCGAGCGGTTTGTCTGCCCCGGTTTCCACGATGCGCACTTGCACTTCTTCCATACCTCGGTCGGCTCCTCGCCGTACATGCTCATGGATATGGGCACGTCCGAGGCGGCGCTGGTGCAACATGCGCTCGAGTTTTCCCAGGATCTGCCTAGTGACGCTTGGGTTGTGACGCAGGGCTGGCGCGATTACCGTTGGGATCCGCCCAAGCATCCTACCAAGGCGTCGCTCGATGCGGCATTCCCCGATCGTCCCTGCGTTATGTATTCGGGCGACGGGCACACGCTTTGGCTCAACAGCCGCGCACTCGAGGCGCTCGGCGTCACGCGCGACAGCGAGCCGCCAGCGGGCGGCAGTTACGACAAGGATGCAAACGGCGAACTCACGGGCATTGCTCACGAGGCGGCTGCCATGCAGCTGCTACCGCGCTGCCTTGAGTGGCTGGGCGAAGATCGCATCGCAAGCGCTTACGCCGATCAAATGAGGCGTATGGCCGAGCAGGGCATCACCTCGATATGCGATATGTCGCTCATGCCCATGCCGGGCTGCGACTTTATCCGCGACGACGTCTACGACAAACTGCAGGCAGCCGGCAAGTTGGGCATCCGAGCCCATCTGTTCCCCACGCTGCTGGATGACCAGTCGCGC
>CBCTTO010000118.1:0-2360 GCA_965149855.1 uncultured Collinsella sp. | reverse complement strand
GGCTTGAGTTGTTTAATGCTAGTACGGGAGGCTGATATGGGGCTGTTCAAGAAGAAAAACCCGCAGGATGCCTTTGATTCCGATGTGTTTACCATCACGGATACGATTTTGGACCCGCCGCGGTTTACATTTTTGCCGGCTATCTACCAGGATGCCACGCGCCGCAAGTGGGCCGTGCATCAGCGCGGCGGTGAGCCGAAGATTTTTGACTATGCGGACGTGCTGCAGTGCGAGATTGTCGAGACCGGAAATCCCGAGGATGTGCCGGAGGTTAGCAAGCGCGAACTAGCTCAGCAGATTTTGATTAATCCAGCTCAGGCTACTAAAAACAACGCTGCCAAGCGTAATATGTGCCTTGGTATGGGTGTCATCGTTGCCGTGCAAACCGGCGAGGATGAGATTTCGAAGCTTGAGATTCCGGTGACCGCGGGCGAAGTCAAGCGAGACTCCGGCCTATATCGGTCGTATCGGAACGTTGCGGAGCAGATCAAAGAAGCCTTCGACGCCATGGGGCGTCCGGAGCAATGATGTCTGCAGCATCAAGCGGTTGAGGAGCCGTGCCCATGCCGAGTGAACCATATGCGATTCCGCCCAAAGATTGCGCCTTTGAGGGCATTCTTTGGTATATCAATCATTATGACCTGCAGGGTGGCGACCGGCTGCCCGCCGAGCGTGTGCTCTGTGAAGAGCTGGGCGTGTCGCGCACGGCGTTGCGTGCTGCGATCGCGCGCCTTATTTCGTGCGGAACTTTGGAAAGCCGCCGCGGTTCGGGCACCTATGTGTGTCCTCCCAAACCGCTGAACATCTTTCAGGAAACATGGAACTATACGCAGGCGGTGGAGAGGGTTGGCTCAAAGTCGACCGCACGCCTGGTTTGGTCCAAGGTCGTGTACGCCGATATCGATCTGGCCCAAAAGGCCCAGATCGACCTGGGCATGCCGCTTTTCTGCATTCGACGTGTGCGCGTGGTTAATGGTTCCCCGGCGTCGATTGAGACGGCCCACGTCAATCTGTCTTTGTGCCCCTCGCTTCCCGATCACGATTTTGAGCAGGAAAGCCTCTACGACGTTTTGCTCAAAGAAGGGAATGTCCATGTGACGCACGGCAAGGAGCATATTTCCATCAGCCGTCTGAACGCCGACGAGGCCAAGTTGCTGGGTGCTCAGGAGGGCACGCCGGTGTTTTACAAGGCTTCGCACGAGCGTGACGAGAACGATGGCTTTGTCGAGTATTGCAAGTCCGTGATTCTGCCGACCAAGTATCGTTTTGCCGATAACGGCGAGGCAGACGGCGTTGCGACGAAGGTAGGTGTCGAATGGCTGATGCAGTAGAAGACTTGTCGGTTTACAAACAAATTCGCCGCTGCATTGCGGAGCGAATCGAGCGCGGCGACTACCCGACGGGCTCGATGATTCCGTCCGAAAACGAGCTGGCCGAGGAGTTTGGCACGACGCGCCTGACAATCCGAAGTGCCATGGACGAGCTGGTCAAAAGTGGCCAGATTCGTCGCGTGCAGGGCAAGGGCGCCTTTGTGGGACACAAGTGGTTTGACGAGCACGAACGCAAGGGCGGCTTCCGTCAGTCGGTTCTGGCGTCGGGCGCGACGCCGTCGGTGCGCATTCTGGCGCGCTCCAAACGCTACGCCGGCCCGTATTACGCCGACCTGTTTGGCATCGCCGAGGACGATCTGCTTTACTCGGTGCGCCGTCTCAACTGCATTGATGGGGAGCCCGTGTCGATTGAGATGACGCTGATTCCGTGTCTGCTGTTTCCGGGCATCGAAGACGTGGAC
The DNA here is from genome assembly GCA_965149855.1 of uncultured Collinsella sp. GTDB lineage: Bacteria > Actinomycetota > Coriobacteriia > Coriobacteriales > Coriobacteriaceae > Collinsella. The sequence goes on along the minus strand of CBCTTO010000118.1, from coordinate 568 downwards.
ATTTCGGTCTTCAGCCTGTTCGAGACCTACGACATGTTGGGGCGCAAACCGGACAAGTCGATTGAGAAACTCGATATTGAAGCGCTGGGCGCACGCGATGCGAGTTTGCTCAATCTTGAGCCGGGCGACCTGGCGCTCGTACTGGAATGCATGACCTATGACTCGAGTGGGCAGGCGATCGAGCATGCCAAGTCTTTTAACCGCGGTGATGCCGGCGGATATACCTACAACTATTAGCGTCTAGAGCATCCTCGTGCACGGCGGGGTGCTCATTTTTTTACGGACATGTGTCGCATGACCGATGAACGGCAAAAACTGACCGTCTACCGAGAGGGGAGGATGAAATCAAAAAATCGGTATTAAAAACGGCTAACCTGTAATCGTTCACTGGTATTAAGAACCTTTGAATTGTTGAGCTTGGGGCCAAGATGTCCACAAGGTTAAGCGGCGAGACGGGGCGGCAAGCCTGTCCATTCCGTGCGACAATTCAAACTGCTCGTGAAAGGAGCGGGAATGAAGGAGACCGAGAAGATCGAGATCATGCACTTCGACCAGGAGGGCTACCTCG
>CBCTTO010000117.1:0-2432 GCA_965149855.1 uncultured Collinsella sp. | reverse complement strand
CCAGTACCAACGGTTAGAGTCCGGATGAAAGAGGCAGGTGATCTTATGTCTGAACAGTCGCAGCATATCCATTTTGAGAACACGAATAGGTGGAGCACCAAACAGCTCGTTACCATGGCGTTGATGTGTGCCTTGGGCGCCCTGTTTATGTACGTGCAGCTGCCCATCCTTCCTTCGGCGCCGTTTTTGACCTATGACCCGTCGCTGGTGCCGGCGATGGTGTGTGGGTTTGCGTATGGCCCCGGTGCCGGCACAGCTGTTGCCGCCATGGCGATCGTTATCCATGCACTCACTACGGGTGACTGGGTCGGCGCGCTTATGAACCTGGTTGCCACGCTGGGCTACATTCTGCCTGCGGCTATTGTCTATCAGAAGATGCACACCTATAAGGGTGCCGTGATTGGTCTGGTGCTCGGCGTTATTGCCGCTACGGTGTTGTCTATGGTCGCAAACCTTACCATTGGCGTATGGTTCTGGTATGGCTCGGTCGATGTGATCGCCCCGCTCATGATTCCTGCGGTGCTGCCGTTCAACCTCATCAAGACCGTGCTTAACTCGGTATTGACGCTGGCGGTGTACAAGGCGGTCTCCAACCTCATCACGCCTAAAAAGGATCAGGTCAAAGGCCGCGCATGATTGAGTGTCGGGGCGTTTCCTTTAGCTATGACGGTGCCGTACCGGCACTCGACGGCATCGATCTGAACATTGAGGACGGCGAGTTTTTCTGCATCCTCGGCGGCAATGGGTCGGGCAAGTCGACGTTTGCCAAGCATCTGAATGCGCTGCTGCAGCCCGATGCGGGCACGGTACGTATCAACGGCATGGATGCGTCCGACCCCGAGCTGGTCTATGACATTCGCTCGACCGCGGGCATGGTATTCCAGAATCCCGATGATCAGCTGGTGGCAACGCTTGTCGAAGATGACGTTGCGTTTGGTCCCGAAAACCTTGGCGTGCCATCGGCGCAAATTGCGCAGCGCGTACGCGAGGCGCTGAAGGGCGTGGGGCTGGTGGGCTTTGAGCGCCACGAGACCCATGCGCTTTCGGGTGGCCAAAAGCAACGCGTGGCGCTTGCCGGCGTGCTCGCCATGGAGCCGCGCGTTCTCATTTTGGATGAGGCTTCCTCGATGCTCGATCCGCGTGGGCGCAAAGGCCTCATGAAGGCTTGCCGCGCGTTGCATAATCGTGGCATGACCATCGTGATGATTACGCACTTTATGGAAGAGGCCGCCGAGGCCGATCGTGTCGCGGTGTTTCGGGCGGGGCGCGTTGCCATGCTCGGTACGCCCGGGGAAATCTTGACGCGGGCGGACGAACTTGCGCAGCTCAACCTGGATATGCCGGCGTCGTGCTGTCTGGGCAGGTCGCTTCGTGCGAAGGGCGTGCCCGTTTGCGCGCAGGTGCGCGAGACGGATATGGTCTCCGAGATTGCACGGGCTTATGCCGAGCGGAGTGGGGCAGGCACCGTGGGGCGGCCTTCCACGCCCCAGTTGGAAATCGCTGACGGCACTGTTCCGGTAGACAACGAGGGCAACGCGTCGGAGCCCGTCATCGAGCTATCCCGTGTTTCGTACAGTTATTCGCTCAGTCCGCGCGAGCGCCGCCGCTGGCATAAGCGCTCGGCCACTGCGGGCAAATCGAGCAAACAGGCTCTCTGGGGAAACGACCCCAGCAGCCCGTGGGCGCTGCGCGATGTATCGCTGACGGTGCGTCGCGGCGAGTTCCTGGGCTTGGCAGGTCATACCGGTTCGGGTAAGTCGACGCTGGTCCAGCATCTCAACGGTTTGATTCGCCCCCAGGAGGGATCCGTTCGCGCGCTGGGGCTCGATCTGTCAAACAAGAAAGACGCCGCCGCGGTTAAGGCCAAGGTCGGCGTGGTGTTTCAGTATCCCGAGCGTCAGCTGTTTGCCGAAACCGTGGCGCAGGACGTGGCGTTTGGTCCGCACAACCTTGGCTTGCCGCAAGATGAAGTCGACCGTCGTGTCGAGTCATCGCTCTCACGCGTGGGCCTCGACCTTTCCACGGTCGGCGACAAGAGCCCCTTTGAGCTTTCGGGCGGTCAACAACGGCGCGTGGCATTCGCCGGCGTGCTTGCCATGGAGCCCGAGGTCCTGGTGCTCGATGAACCCATGGCGGGGCTCGATCCGGCTGCGCGCAGGGATTTCCTAGGGCTCATCGATCGACTCCATTGCGAGGGCCTGACCGTTGTCATGGTTTCGCACAGCATGGATGACCTGGCAAATTGTTGTGACCGTATCGTTGTGATGAACGAGGGCGCGGTGTTTGCCGAGGGAACGCCCGTGCAGGTGTTTGCGCATGCCGATGAGCTCAAGTCGATCGGCTTGGGCGTTCCCGCCGCCCAGCGTATGGCGCTGGCGCTTACGGAGGCGGGCGTGCCGCTGCGTCGCGGCGGGCTCTATACGGTTGAGTCG
>CBCTTO010000116.1:0-2449 GCA_965149855.1 uncultured Collinsella sp. | reverse complement strand
CTCCTTGGTCGTAGGTTCTTACAAATAGACGCGCTATTGCGCAGCGGCAATGCGGCGGACGATATCGAGCGTGATGTCACTTGCGACACGCGCGTACTCGAACAGATCGAACTCGCGCTCGCAAATTGCATCGTACGCCTCGTCACAATTATCGCTGATAGCGCGCAACACCAGGCAATCGACACCATTTTTGGTTGCGACATGGGCAATTGCCGCGCCCTCCATGCCGACACAATCGGCATGCGTCGCCTCGATAGCGTCGTTGCGCATGGTGGCGCCCGTCACAAAGCGGTTACCCGTGGCAATCGTGCCGACCAGGAACTGCTTGGTGCCCTCATTCGAAGCGACTGCATTTGTCGAAGCGTCAACAAACCCACGCTCAGCAAGCACTTCGGCGGCAATATCGACCAGCGCGGGCGTCGAGCCAAACTCCTCGAGCCCCGGTGCGGACTCGGCGATAAGCGCGGTATCGGTATCCAGATAGCGTAGGCGTTTGCCAATGACCACGTCGTCGATATGGAGCTTGGGGTTCAAACCGCCCGCAATGCCCGAAAACACAACAGCCTGCGGAGCATACTTGCTAATGAGGTGCTGTGTTGCAGCGGCGGCGTTCACCGTGCCCATGCCCGCCGTTGTGGCGACAACTGTCAGGCCGTCGAGCTCACCGCTCACAACGGTCAAGCCTGCCTCCTGTGCCTCGCAAACGTCGCTCAGCTCTTCCTTAATCTGCATGATCTCTTTTTCGAGCGCACCGATAATCGCAATGGTAGCCATGCCATTCCCCAAACCTATTCGAAATTCTCAACCACGGTATGGTACCAGCATTTTGTTTGACCTCGTCAAACGAACACGCTAAGCCAGTGCAGCTCGCGTATCAAACAGAGCCTTTGCAATCGCGGCCGTAACCTCGCTCGAGCGGTCGCTCCACGGCATCGATGTCATGATACCCATGACATAGGTACAGCCATCGATGTCGATAAGGCCCGCATCGCATGTCGAGTAGTAACCATCCTCGCTAATCCAGCCTGCCTTGTTGCGCACCAAAACCTGCTCGTCCGCAATGCCATCGCGAATAAACGAGCGCGATGTTGATGCCAGAAGGCCCGACAACCACTGTGAAGTCTCGGTATCCATGCTCAGATACTCGCTCATCTCACGCCATAACCTCGCAGAAGTGCGCGGGCAGTAGGTCGGAAAATCACTCATCGGATTCAGTGCCGTTTCGTCATCAACACCCAGATTGGCAATCCAATCCTCATAGCCATCATGGTCAAACGCCGCGCGTAACGCGATAAACGAATCGTTGTCCGAGTTGACGACCGCGGCCTCGATAAGGTCACGCACTGTCTGCCAGCCCATGCTGTAACCACCATACGTGGCTAAAGGCCAATCGAGCGACACCTGCCCCGATTCGACCAACGTCTCGCAAATATAGAGCGCATACAGCGCTTTGTAGCTGCTCGCTCCATACACCTCGACATCGGCGTTATACGTCACGCCCCTACCGCTCGATAGGTCGTAGAACACTACACCCACGTCGCCCAGCTCCTGCGCCCGACACAGGGCATCCTGGAGCGAGGCAAGGCTCTCATCCTCCAAGGCAGGAGTCTTGTTATCCACCAACGAGAAGGTCCGAACGGTATCACCCGAAGGGATATCGTTGAAGTCCGCCTTCGAAAGTCTCGTCTTGAGATCTGCCGTCGACAGAGCTTGATCTGCCGACGCTTTGGACTTTGAAACCTTCTCGTTTTGCAGCTGTACCGTTGACGCATCTGGGCGCACCGTTCGCTCCGAGGCGTAGGTTTTAACGGTAATTCCGAGGATAATAACCGCCGACGTTAGCATCCCAATGGCGGCAATCTTCCTCACGCGGATGCGAGCGCCGGCAAGGCCACGCGAAGACGTGCCCTTCGTCTTATATCTGCTGCCATGCTGCGGCACATACTCGTCCCGCGATGCGATGTTTCGCACGTGGTCTCCTGACTGCCACCGTTTATATACGAGCAGTATGATACCGAGCAGGCATTTCTTTCCAAAGATATTCAGCGGCGTTTAAGGTGTCTTTAAAGAAACCACAAGCGTATTTATCCAAATGGCACGATTCTGTTGCGCATCTCACCGCAACCCAGAGAGCAGTCTTTTCAGGACGAGGCTCTTTAGCAATCAACTAGGTGCCCAGGGGCACTCATTTAAGTCTGTCCCCAATGAGTGCCCTTGGGGAACGAAAATGACATGCTATCCGATAGCGTTTTTGAGCTCCGCACGGCGCTTTTTCATGCCGGTCATAACGGCATTGCGCAACTCGGGCATGCGCGCGGTATCCATCTGGGGCACGCCCTCGAGCTTATAGGGAATGCCCAGTTGCTCGTACTTGACGACACCCATCGTGTGATACGGCAGCATTTCCAGGCCCACCACGTTGTGCCATGGAGCGATGAGGCGACCGAGC
>CBCTTO010000115.1:0-2483 GCA_965149855.1 uncultured Collinsella sp. | reverse complement strand
GACGCCGCCCTCTCAAGGCGGAGATCACCAGTTCGAATCTGGTACGGGCTACCACGCATCTGATACCCGGACTTCCTATGGAAGGCCGGGTTTTTTATTTTCAAACAACCGTCTGCAATTCCCGTTTGAACCAGAGCTTTGCGTTCTGCCTATGGCCCTTACGGGTACAATATCCAAGATATTTTGACTGTTAGAAGGAGTCTCATGACGGAGTCCTCTCAGCATACGTCTAAGCCCCAGGTCGAGGTTGAGGCCTCGGGCGGAGATGACAATAAGAGCGCACGCCGCGGCGCCATCTTTATCGGCGTCGTGCTGGTAGGTTATATCGTCTATCTGGTGGTAACCGGGCAGATGGGGCAGTTCTGGGCCGCTATGTCGAGCGTCCAGGCGTCATGGCTCGTTGTCGCGTGTCTTTGCATGTTCATGTACCTGTTCTTTGGCATTGTGGCCTATGCGATCGCCGTCTGGCTCGATCCCAATTCGCCCGTCGGCATCCGTGACCTGATCTCGGTCGAGGCGAGTGGCATCTTCTTTGGCAACCTGACGCCCATGATGATGGGCTCCACCCCGGCTCAGATCTATCGCCTGACCAAGGCCGGCCAAAACGTGGGCGAGGCCGGCGCCACGCAATTCACGCGTTTTATCGTGTACCAGTTTGGCCTGGTCGCCTGGGGCGCTATCCTGCTGCTCGCCCGTATGCCGTTTTTTGCCGAACGCTACGGCGACATGACGCTGCTGTGCGTCTTTAGCTTTGGTGGACACTGCTGCATCTTGCTGGGCATCTTCGCCGTCGCGCTCATGCCTAAGACCGTCACGCGCGTCGCCCATTGCATCATCAATTGGCTCGAGCGCATTGGTGTCTCGGCCACTAAGATCGAGGGTTGGCGCACGTTTGTCGATGGCGAGATCTACTCCTTCTCCGAGAAGTTCAAGCTTTCGGCCGGACATTTTTCTTCCATGCTGCTCACCGTGTTTATCACCATGCTGCAGCTCGCGTTTTTCTATCTGGTTCCGTATTTCCTGATGCTTGCCTTTGGCCACCACGAGGTCGACTTTTTCTCGGTCATGGCCGCGAGCGCCTTTGTCCAGCTGTTAAGCTCTGCGGTTCCCTTGCCCGGTGGAACTGGTGGCGCTGAGGGCGGCTTTGCATTGTTCTTGGGTCATTTCTTCGGTTCGGCTTCGACCGCCGGCTATCTGCTGTGGCGTCTCATTACGTTTATTGCGCCTACCATTTTGGCTGCGCCCCTGCTGGGACTTAAGAGCGCCCACAACGAGAGCATCCATGCGCGCTGGGATCGCGTGATGCGCAAGCTCGGCCGCACGCCTCAGACGCCCTCTGCGCCCACTAAGCCGCACCCCGCGAATGCTGTTAACGTTGATCCCAAGAAGCACGCTCAGAAGGCTTCTGGGACCGCAAAGCCGGCTCATAAGGCCTATGTGCGTCAGACAGGAGACGGTATTCGCGTATCTCCGTCGGCACTCAATAAGAAGAAGCACCCTAAGTCGCAGTAGGGCAGTCGTGCGTTCTTCATGATGCGAGGCATATTTGTGCTGTATGGGGGATAATCCTCTTACGTAGATTATCTCTCATCTGTTGATGAATGCTCGCATATCGAAGGGACACGCCCATGGCAACCAGCAAACCGCGTCTTGATCGTCGCATCGTTCGCAGCCGTAATGCCATCCTTTCGGCTTTCGAGCGCCTGCTCATGGAAAAGCCGCTGGCAGACATTACGGTGAGTGCCATCGCGCGCGAGGCCAATGTCGACCGCAAGACCTTTTACGTTCACTTTGGTACGGTTGACGGCCTGCTTGATGCCATTGCCGTCGATGTGGTGGAGATGATTGTCGACTCGGTCGAGAAAACGCTTGCTTCAATGGACGGCGACACCAATGAGCGCGCTCTTGGCGCGGCGGCGACCTTCTTTAAAACCGTTAACGAGGCACTGTGCAACAACTTGGTGCTCAATCGTCAGCTGATCGAGAACATTCCGCTCGATGATTTTATGGCTCGTCTTCGTGCGCCGCTCGAGCACGAGATTGCCGAGCGCGATCTGCTGCCCCAAGGTCTCAAGGACGAGATGTTCGACTACTATCTGGCGTTTTTGCTGTCGGGTATTATCGGTATCTATCGCACGTGGGCGCTGTCTGACGGCTCGGTTCCTATCGAGCGCGTCTCTGAGGTCGCCAACGATCTGACTCTCAATGGTCTGTCGAGTCTGGAATCTCGCTTGGATTAGGCCTAGTTGGGCTCGTCGGCTTGGAAATTTCTGTTCACGAGGTTCTCCGGCGCCTTGTAGACCTCGCCGGCGTAGGAGCTGTAGTCTGAGGATCCTTAAAAGAAAGTCCAGTTTATCCTTCCCATTCCAAATGGGAATCCTCCGATGCGCCTTCGCGCGCTCGCATGACCTCGATACCATGTGAGCGCGCGAACTCGACGAGCTCTGCGTTGCGGGCGTTTATGGTGCCGAAGGCGGCGGGGC
>CBCTTO010000114.1:0-2523 GCA_965149855.1 uncultured Collinsella sp. | reverse complement strand
CGGGATTGGTCAATCTCGGCCGACTATATTTGGCTAAATTATTCCGACGCTAACAACGGTGACCGACGCACTTCCTGGTTGGTACTCCAACTTCGCCTCTGTCGACGGGTTTAGCGGCTATTCTGATTTCGTTTTTTACTACGTTGAAGACGAAACGGAGCCTTCGGTTGAGAAGAGTGTAAAAATAAATGAAGACGGCTCGCAAGCACGGTGGGATGAGACGTTTGACTGGAAATCAGTGGATGGCTCGAACGACAAAGGTGCGTGGATTGTCGACTGGACTGTCTATGCCAATCGAGCTAAGACGCCTGCCGGTGAGTATTATGGCGCAGGCAGGCTCAATGGCAAGGATGTCGTTGTTAAAGATGAGCTTCCTAAGGGAATGAGTTATATTCCCGGCTCGGCAAAGTATTCTTTGTATTCAAATCCCTACGGGGCGGCGGTGCCCGGCCACGAATGGGAACATGAGAGAGAAAAAACCGAGGCTTCGGGTGTCTTGCTGACGCCTGCCGTTGATCGTCGAGAGGTTACGTTTTCGATTCCAACGGAAAAGCTGGGTAACAATACAGGCTATGTGAAGCTGACGTATGCAACTGCTGTCAAGAGGTCAGTGGTCGACACGTCAAAGAACCTCGGCGAGCTTACGAACTCGGCGAGTGCGAGCTCGGGTGATAAAGTATTTAAGGCGGGCTCTGATACCGTACAGATCAAGAACGACGTATTGTCAAAGACCGGTACGTCGGTAAGTAATAGCAAACGAATTCACTACACGATTTTCGTTAATGAATCGGCGCTAGACTTAAAGGTCGGAACCGACTACCTCGATCTGTTCGATGCGATGGATTCTAAGTGCACGTTTATCCCCTCGTCGCTTAGCGTATCTGAGAGCGATAACGGCGATTGGCGTGTGCTGACAAAAGAAAAATACGGGGCGGCTCTTGACTCGATTGGCGAGGGTGCTGGAAAGCAGCAGCGATTGACGTTGAGGCTTCCCGATGAGAAATACCTGAAAGTCGAATATGAAGTTCTGTCCGGTGAGTCTGGTACAGTTTCCCTTTCCAACGAGGCACAGCTTGAAGGTGTTGCAGGCGGGTATGTGAAACACGAGCGTGAATATGACATAGATGCCGACGCATCGGGAGGCGGAACGGGGCACGGCATTGTGGTCCACAAAGTGGATGAAAAGGACGTTACCGCGCCGTTGGCTGACGCAACGTTCACACTCTATGCGATTGACATGGATAAGGCGCAGGACAGTGCCGGCGTTGATGGCGCAAAGACGGAGTTTTCTACCAAAAAGACTGGTTCTGACGGAAGTGTGACTTTTGGAACGAGTTCGGGAACGAGTTCGGACGCCATGGCTTCCTGCAGGCTTTACTGCCTCGAGGAGACGACGGCGCCTCCTGGATATCGCGCCGCCCAACCAACATGGATTCTGCTCAAGGGCAACGCGCCCGACGAGCAATACGAGCAAGCCATGAACAGGGCGAAATCTCTGCTTGATGCCAATACGGAGATAACGTCAGATGCAGAGATTTGGGTGTATGACGCGCCCCTTGAAGGCAAAGCGACGATAAAAGCAAAGAAAGTGCTTAAAGGCGGAACCTTCAGGGAAGGTCAGTTCTCGTTCGCGCTCAAGGACGCCGAGGGCAAAGTGCTCCAGACGGTGACCAATGACGCCGGGGGCAACGTCTCCTTCAACGTCAAGTACAACAAGGTCGGCGAGTATCGCTACATCATCTCCGAGGTTGTTCCCGAGGGCGCCGAGAACAATGTCAAGGATCACATCACCTATGACAGGACCGAGTATAGGGTCACGGTTAACGTGGTCAACGGTACGAATCAGCTCGACACCACCGTCACCTATGGCGAGGGTTCCTCGACCCCGCCGACCTTTACCAACAGGTACTCGACTACGCTACCTGAGGCGGGCGGGGCTGGTTTGACTATGACGTATTTAGCTGGTGCTTCGATGCTGTGTTTTGCTGCGACATGGATGCATGCTCGTCGCCATCGCGATCAAGGTCGAGGTGGTAGCCGTGAGTAGGCTTTGCCGCCGCTTGTTGGCTATCGCGACAATAGTTACGGTCGCAATGCTCTCTTTTGCGATGTTGCCCGGGATGGCCCGCGCGGCAGGCACTGGAGCCATTACGGTGGACGGTACGGTTGCGACGCGGTATGACGCGTACCAGCTCTTTTCGGCGACCGTTGTCGACGATGCCGATGCCGACCAAAAGGTCGCAACTGATGTAGCGTGGGCGAATGACACGGTTCGCCAAGCTGCCCTTCCCGTGCTTCATGATGCAGGGCTTGATAACTCGGCATCGACGGCACAAGAGGCTGCCGAATGGATGAATGCCGACGGGCACATGACGACCACGCTAGCGGCAAAGCTTGCCCGTGTGATTTGCAATGCCGGTGCGCCTTCCGTGGCCCTTAACGCGGGCGCGGCGACCGAGCTGCCCTGCGGCTACTGGCTCATCGTCGCCGACGACGACGCCATCGCCCAGGGCGAGGCCGGCA
>CBCTTO010000113.1:0-2559 GCA_965149855.1 uncultured Collinsella sp. | reverse complement strand
TGACGCGCGAGAACATCTGCGTGGGCAACGGCGGCGACGAGCTGCTCTATAACTATCTGCTGACGTTTGGCGGTGCGGGGCGGACCATGCTCAACTGCCCGCCGTGCTTTAGCGAGTATGCGTTCTTTGCGTCGCTCTGTCAGACCGAGGTGCGCGACGTGTGGCGCGATCCGGCGACCTTTGAGCTCGACCAAGCTGCTGTGCTCGCGGCCGCGCCCGAGTGCAACCTGGCAATCGTGACCTCGCCCAACAATCCCACGGGTGACGTGGCGCCGCGCGACTTTGTCGCGGCCCTGTGCGATGCGTGCCCCGGCATGGTCATGGTCGACGAGGCCTACGTTGAGCTTGCCGACGATTCGTTTGGCGCGGCCACCACGGCGCAGGGGCTTATCGCCGAGCATCCCAACCTGGTGATTCTGCATACGCTGTCCAAGGCGTTTGGTGCCGCCGGCACGCGTCTGGGCTATGTGATCGCGGCGCCCGAGGTCATCGACGTGTTCGCGGCGATTCGCCAGATCTATTCGGTTAATGTGTTGAGCCAGGCAGCGGCGCTTGCCTGCGTGCGTGCCCGCGATGCGTACGCGCCCGTGGTGGCACAGGTTGCATCCGAGCGCGAGCGCGAGCTGTGCGCCCTGCGCGCGATGGCTGCCGAGGGCCTGCCCGTGGAAGCATGGCCGAGCGCGGCGAACTTTGTGCTCGTGCGCACGCCGCATGCCACGCGCGTGCGCGAGCGTCTGCGCGACGAGTATTCGATTTTGGTGCGCGACTTTAGCTGCGCACCGGGCCTTGCGGACTGTCTGCGCATTACCGTGGGTACCCCGCAGGAAAACGATGAGGTGCTGGCTGCGTTTGCCGCGCTGGTGAAGGAGGAGATGTAGATGGGCCGTTATGCCGAGGTGACCCGCAAGACGGGGGAGACCGACATCGTCGTAAAGCTTGACCTTGACGGAAGCGGCGTGTGCGATATCTCGACCGGCGTGCCGTTTTTCGACCACATGCTCAACGCCTTTGGCCGCCATGGCCTGTTCGATTTGACGGTACATGCGGTAGGCGACGTTGAGGTCGACGCGCACCACACCGTCGAGGACACGGGTATTGTGCTGGGCGAGGCGTTTTGCCAAGCGCTGGGCGACAAGGCGGGCATTACGCGCTTTGCCGACGCGGCGATTGCCATGGACGAGACGCTCGTGATGGCCGCCGTGGATATCTCGGGCCGCGGGCAGGCCTATTGCGAGCTGCCCGTGCCGACCGAGCGCGTGGGCAGCTTTGATACCGAGCTGGCCGTCGAGTTCTTCTACGCCTTTGCGCGCGATGCCAAGCTCACGCTGCACGTGCGCGAGCTGGCGGGCGGCAACTCGCATCACATTATCGAGGCCGCCTTTAAGGCCGTGGGCCGCACGATGCGCCACGCCTGCGAGCTCGATCCCCGCGTGCAGGGCATCCCCAGCACCAAGGGCTCGCTGTAACCGTCACAAGGGTAAAACCACCACAAAGGGGACAGGCACCTTCGTGGTGGTTTTGGACGATGAGATAAGGGAGGGTCGCGTGGGCGAACCGAAGATCGTGGTGGTCGACTACCACAAGGGCAACTTGTCGAGCGTCGTGCGCGGGCTTGCGCGCGCCGGTGCCGCCGCCTGCACGTCGGACGACCCGGAGCAGATCCGTAACGCCGACGGCCTGGTCATCCCGGGCGTGGGTGCGTTCTACGACGCGATTGCCTTTATGCGCGAGAGCGGCGAGGCGGACGCGGTGCTCGACGCCGTTTCCGCCGGAACTCCGCTGCTCGGCATCTGCCTGGGCCTTCAGCTGTTTTTTGAGCGCGGCAACGAGGGCGTGCCTGTGGACGAGGGTGCGGACGCGGACGACGATGCCTCCGAGCAGGTCGGTGGCCGCTGGGTCGATGGCCTGGGCATTATGCGCGGCTCGTGCACGCGCCTGGAGTCGAGCCGACTGAAGGTGCCGCACGTGGGTTGGGACCAGGTGCACATGACGCCCGCCGGTGCGGCCGATCCGCTGCTCGCCGGTTTTGCCGAGGGTGCCAACATGTACTTCACCCACAGCTATGCGGTGGCCGATGACGCTGATGCCGCCGATGTGCTGGCGCGCACGCACTATACGCGGAGCTTCCCGTGCATCGTGCGCCACGGCAACGTGTGGGGCTGCCAATTCCATCCCGAGAAATCCTCCGCGCTGGGTCAGCGCATCCTTAAGAACTTCGTGAGCATCGTCGAGGGGGTCGGCCGATGATTCTGTTTCCCGCAATCGATTTGATCGGCGGCAAGGTCGTGCGCTTGGAGCGCGGCGACCGCAGCCGCTGCAAGGTATATTCAGACGACCCCGTGGCCGTCGCCCGCTCCTTTGCCGAGCAGGGCGCGAGCTGGGTGCACGTCGTCGACCTGTCCGCTGCCTTTGGCGAGGACGAGGACGCGTGCGCTGCCAACTCGGCGGCGATCGAGGCCATCTGCGGTATCGACGGTCTGTCCGTGGACGTGGGCGGCGGCGTTCGCTCGCTCGCGCGCATCGACGAGTTGGCCGGCTACGGTGCGCGCCGCATCGCGC
>CBCTTO010000112.1:0-2838 GCA_965149855.1 uncultured Collinsella sp. | reverse complement strand
CGAGCGGGGGCTCCTGTCGTTTCCGTGCCCTCGGATTGGGTCATAGTGTCTGACTCTGCCATAACATCGGCGTTTGCGTTGCTGGCGAAAAGTAGTCGTTGGGGACGTTCTTAAACGACTACTTGCTCGCGAACAGCCAGATCAGGATGATCACTAGGATTGCGGCGACGATGCAGACGATGGCGCCGGTGAATTTGATGCGTGAGTCGCGGGTGCGCTCGCGCACGTCGTCCTCGGCGGCTTCGAGTTGAGCCACTTCACGCTCAGTTTCGGCGTGCTCGGCCTTATCGCGGGCCAGGGAGCCCGCGAGCGATTCGGTAATCTCGGGATGGTCATGCACCTCGGTCGCCTGCTCGATGATCGACTGTGCGTGCGCGACGTCCGCCTGGGCATTGGCAATAGCCTGCTCTTGCTCTCGACGCGCTTTGTCCTCGGCGGCGATCTTCTCGCGCAGTTCGCGCTGGCGCGTTGCGGCGGCGGCTTTTGCGGTCTGCAGCTCGTCGCGCGCGGCATCGGCCTCGGCCGTCACGGCCTGATGGGCACGCTTGGCGTCGGCGATGGGGGCTTGCGCCTGCTCGACGGCGTGCTCGGCGGCCGCGAGCGAGTGCTCAAGATCGGCGGTGATGTTCGGGACATCTTCCTCGGCTTTGCGCAGGGCATCGGCCGTGTCGGAGATCTGCATCGAAAGCTCGCTGGTGCGCACCGTGTAATTGGCGGGATTCGCCGAAGGATTGCGCTGCAGCTCGGCATACTCGTGGCGCAGCGTTTCGAGTTGAGCACGCGTGGCGTCGACGGTTTGCTGTACTGCGGCAACGCCGGCGTCGCGCTCGGCCTGCACCTTGTCGCGGATGCGCTTGGAATCCTCGAGGCGGCGAACGAGGCGATTACCGGTCTCGCGCGAGCTGGCTTCGCGCGCCTCCACCGCGTCGAGTGCGGCTTTGAGACGCCGCTCGGTGGCGTCGTCCTCTTCCTTCATTTGTTCGAGCTGCGCCTTGAGCTCTGTTGCCTTGGCAGCATGGGTATCGCGGCCGATTTCTGCCGCCGCGGCGGCCTTTTGTGCCGTGTCGATAGTCTGACGCTGGTCGGCGACGATCTGCTCGTAGCGGCCTGCGATATCCTGGCGCGTCTCGAGTTCCTCGGCCTGATCGGCAATGCGCTGCTCAAGTTCGGCCAGGTGGGCGCGGGCATCGGCAAGTGCCTTTTTCGCGGCGTTCATCTCGCGCATGGCCGAGGCACCCTGGGCGATAAAGGTGCCCACGGCGTTCGCAGTGTTCGAGACAGCGGTCCCCAGATCGCGGCTCGCGGCGGGGGAGTGCGGGGCGGTCGGGCGAGCGGTGTCGGCAGCGTCCGCATCGGCAGCCTGCGGCGCGGCGATATTGCCGGTACCGCCCTCGACCACAGAAAAGCCTGCTGCGTGCGGATCGACCGCATCGGCGCCAATCGTGGGGTGCTCGAGCTGCAGAAACGAGGGCATGGTGCTGCCCTGGTCGGCAACCGGAGTCTCGCCGGGCACAAAGGTCGAGGCCGCCTCGGCGGCCTCCTCTTCCTCGGCATCGATATCGGCATCGGCGACGGCGTCTTTCATCGCTTTGACAGCATCCATCATGGAGTCCATGACGGCATCGAGCTCTTCTTCCGAAGACACCTCGATAGGGCCTTCTGCTTGCGGGGCGGCTTCCTTTTCGGGGGCGTTGTCCTGAGCGTCCGAATCGTCGTTTTGCTCGTCGGCATCTTCGGCCGTAGGGATTTCCGTCGCAGCGCCGTTATCCAGAGTGGCGTCGTCGACGTCGGTATCATTGCGGGTCGCAGCGTCAGTATCTGCGGCGACATCTGCCGAATCATCAATATGCTGTTGAGTCTGGGGGTCCAGCTCGTCTGTCATAGGCATGTGCTCCTCATCGTTGTTTGTCACCCTATGATAAAGTCTCGCGCCGACATCCCGTGCCCCGCAGCAAAGTTTCAAAACGTGTTCGATGGCTCGAATGGATAACAAAAATTCGGCCTCTATATTCAGTTTGCGCTTGACATTCCCTTCGCCGAATGACGTTGTGCCGTTCGCCTGCTGCGGTCTGTATTTTTCACTTGAACCCGCTAAAGTTGCATTTCAGCTTTTGGCGCGTGAAGTTGGATGCGCGCAGTCGGCGGGTGGGCCCGTCGCGATTTGAAAGGACTTTGTATGGGACTTTTCACTGGTAAGACCGTAATCGTCACCGGCGGCGGCAAGGCCACGCTTAAGGATGGCTCCGCTGGCTCCATCGGCTACGGCATTGATATCGCTTTTGCCAAGGAGGGCGCAAACCTCGTCATTACCGGCCGCAACGTTGCCAAGCTCGAGGCTGCCAAGGAGTCCCTCGAGGCCGAATACGGCATCAAGGTTCTGCCTGTTCAGGCCGATGTCTCGGCTGGTCAGGACAACGAGGCCGTCGTCCAGAACGTCATCGACAAGGCCATTGAGGAATTCGGTCGCATCGACGCCGTCGTCAACAACGCTCAGGCCAGCGCCTCGGGTGTGACCATCGCCGACCACACCATGGATCAGTTTAACCTGGCCATTTATTCCGGTCTGTATGCTACCTATCTGTACATGCAGAAGGCCTATCCGCACCTGAAGGAGACCAAGGGCTCCGTGGTCAACTTTGCCTCGGGCGCCGGCCTGTTTGGCAACTACGGCCAGTGCAGCTACGCCGCCGCCAAGGAAGGCATCCGCGGCTTGACCCGCGTTGCCGCCAACGAGTGGGGCAAGGACGGCATCAACGTCAACATCGTGTGCCCGCTTGCTTGGACCGCTGCGCTCGAGAACTTCCAGGATGCCTATCCCGAGGCGTTCAAGGCCAACGT
>CBCTTO010000111.1:0-2911 GCA_965149855.1 uncultured Collinsella sp. | reverse complement strand
CGCTCGACCACGGACTTCTCGAGCTTCATGTTGGGAATGCCGTACATGAGCAGGCCGCCCGGACGGTCGTCGCGCTCAAACACCGTCACGCGGGCCCCACGACGCGCAAGCTCCCATGCTGCCACCAGACCAGCGGGACCGGAGCCCACCACGGCAACCGTGGGTGCACCCTCCCCTGCCGGCTCAAAGCGGTGCGGACCGCCGTTGGCCCACTCATGGTCGCTAATCGCGCGCTCGTTGTCATGGATCGTCGTGGGCTGGCCATCGACCGAGCCCAGGTTGCATGCGGCCTCGCACAGCGCCGGGCACACGCGACTCGTGAACTCGGGCATGGGCGAGGTGAGCGACAGGCGCTCGGTAGCCTCATCCCAGCGGCCGCGGTACACCAGCTCATTCCACTCGGGAATCAGGTTGTGCAGTGGGCAGCCGCTCGGGCGTGCCTTGCCAAAGCTCGCGCCCATCTGACAAAACGCCACACCGCACATCATGCAGCGGCTCGCCTGGGCACGGCGCGCATCGTCGTCGAGCTCCACGTACAGCGGATCGAAATCGCGGCTGCGCTCCTCCACGGGGCGCAGCTCGTGGGTCACGCGATCGATATCAAGAAAAGCACCGGGCTTACCCATGGCACTTACGCCTCCTTCTTGGTCGAAGCAACAGAGCTGGCAGCCACGGACGCAGCGCCCGCAGCACCGCCCGCAACATCAAAGCGGGCAACGTCGGCAGCGTCGGCGCGACCGGTCACGATGTCAAACGCCAGCTCCTCGCCCTGCGCATGCGTCTTGCCCACGGCCTCGGCCGCAGCGACAATCGCCAGCACGCGTTCGTACTCGGTCGGAATGACCTTCACAAAGTGCTTGCTCATCGTCTCAAAGCTGTAGAGCAGCTTAATACCGCGCGGGCTCTGCGTCGCGTCCACGTGCTCCTGGATGAGCGCACGAATCTGCGCAAGCTCACCGGCCGTCGGGGCTTTAAGCTCAACGCTCTCGTGGTTCACACGGGCATCGAGCGTGCCGTACTGGTCAAAGACGTAAGCCACGCCGCCCGTCATGCCGGCGGCGAAGTTCTGCCCGACCTCGCCCAAGATGAGCGCCAGACCTCCCGTCATGTACTCGCAGCCATGGTTGCCGCAGCCCTCGACCACCACCGTGGCACCGGAGTTGCGTACGCCAAAGCGCTGGCCGGCCAGGCCGTTAATGAAGCCGCGGCCACTCGTAGCGCCAAAGAAAGCAACGTTGCCCACGATGATGTTCTCGTCGAACTTGTAGGTCGCATGCGGGTTGGGGCGCACCGACACCTCGCCGCCCGAAAGGCCCTTACCAAAGTAGTCGTTGGCGTCGCCGCACACGTTGAGCGTTATGCCGCGCGGCAGGAACGCGCCAAAACTCTGACCGGCCGAACCATCGCAATCGATGGTGATGGAGCCGGCGGGCAGGCCCTCGGGATGCGCCTTGGTCACCGCGTTGCCCAAGATGGTGCCCACGCAGCGGTTGACGTTGGCGATGTCGGCGCGGAAGCGAATCGGGCGCAGGTGCGCACGGGCATCGGCCGTATAGGGCACAAACAGCGTGGAATCGAGCGTCTTGTCGAGCTCGCTGTCCGCAGCCATCTGGGGCAGGAAGTGGCGACCGTCGGCACCCGGGATGTGGGCACCAAACTCACAGGTCGCGCTCGCCAGCACGGGCGATAGATCGAGCAGGTTGGCCTTGCGGTTGCCCGGGACCTCGATCTGGCGCAGGCACTCGGGATGGCCGACCATCTCGTCGACGGTGCGGAAGCCCAGGCTCGCCATGACCTCGCGCAGCTGCTCGGCAACAAAGAGCATAAAGCGTTCGACGTGCTCTGGCTTGCCGCGGAAGCCGCGACGCAGGCGGCAGTTTTGCGTAGCGATGCCGGCGGGGCAGGTATCCTGCTGGCAGTCGCGCTGCATGAGGCAGCCCATCGAGATGAGCGGCATGGTCGCAAAGCCAAACTCCTCGGCACCCAGCAGGCAGGCGACGGCGACGTCAGTGCCGTCCATGAGCTTGCCGTCGGCCTCGAGCACCACGCGCGAGCGCAGGCCGTTTTGCAGCAGCGTCTGCTGGGCCTCGGCAAGACCGAGCTCCAGCGGCAGACCGGCGTGCCAAATGGAGTCGCGCGCCGCGGCACCCGAGCCGCCGTTGTGGCCGCTGATCAAAATCTTGTCGGCAGCGCCCTTGGCAACACCAGTGGCGATGGTGCCGACGCCGGCCTCGCTGACCAGCTTGACCGACACGCGCGCGCCGGGGTTGGCGTTCTTAAGGTCAAAGATCAGCTCTGCCAGGTCCTCGATGGAGTAGATGTCGTGGTGCGGCGGAGGCGAGATCAGGCCGATACCGGGCGTGGACTGACGGACCTCGGCGATCCAGGGGTAGACCTTCTTGCCGGGCAGGTGGCCGCCCTCGCCGGGCTTGGCGCCCTGGGCCATCTTAATTTGAATCTCAAAGGCGCTGCACAGATAGCGGCTCGTCACGCCAAAGCGCGCACTTGCCACCTGTTTGATGGCGGAGTTCTTGGAGTCACCGTTGGCCAACGGGGTCTCGCGACGCGGATCCTCGCCGCCCTCGCCGGAGTTGGAACGGCCGTGTAGGCGGTTCATGGCGATGGCCATGCACTCGTGTGCCTCTTTGCTGATGGAGCCATACGACATAGCGCCGGTGTTAAAGCGGCGGACGATGTTGAGCGCGGGCTCGACCTCGTCGAGTGCCACCGGAGTGCGGCCGCTGGCATCAAAGTCCAGCAGGTCGCGCAGGCGCACGGCACGGCCGGTGCGGTGCAGGCGGGCGCTGTACTCCTTAAAGGTGTCGTAGCTGTCCTCACGGCAGGCGGTCTGCAGCAAGTAGACAGTCTGCGGATCGATGAGGTGATCCTCGCCGCCGAGCGGGCGCCACTT
>CBCTTO010000110.1:0-2930 GCA_965149855.1 uncultured Collinsella sp. | reverse complement strand
AAGAAAGGCCACCGTCGCTAAGACGATGACCCAACTTCATTAAGCAACGGCTCTGCCCAGCTCTCTACAACTTGGGCTGCCGTCGGCACCATTTTACCCTCCTGACGAGGAATTCGTCCATATTTCAAAAATCGAATCCTGTTCGCGCGTGGGCGTAAACTTTTAGTTGGGCAAATCCGGCAGATTGGAGCTTGAAACATGAGGGATATGCACCTCATGTCGCTCATAAAACGTCTCCTGACCTCGAAGGAGAACGTTTTTTAGCGACAGAAGGAGACATAAATATGATCTGGTTTACCAGCGACACCCACTTCGGGCATGAGAACGTGCTGAAGTTCACCGACCGCCCGTGGAAGACGGTTTGGCAGATGAACGACGCCATCGTCGACAACATCAACGGCAGGGTTGCCGTGGACGACGAGCTCTACATCCTGGGGGATTTCTCATTCAAGATGACCGCCCAGGATGCCTACGGGCTGCGCAAGCGGATCGCCTGCAGGCGCATCCACCTCGTCCCGGGAAACCACGACAAGGACTGGACCCAGCCGGCGGTCGCGGGCGCCTTCACCGTGGAGCCGCCGATCTGCGTGCTTAAGATCGACGGGCAGAAGATCGTCCTGTGCCATTACCCCATGGCCGACTGGCAGGGCATGAGCCATGGATCGTGGCACCTCCACGGACACATCCACAGCAGCGGCGGCGCGTACAACGAGTTTAACCGCAAGCAGGGCCTTCTGCGCTACGACGTCGGTTGCGATGCCAACAGGCACTCCCCGGTGAGCCTCGACGAGCTGAGGGAATGGTTCGCCGGAGTCGACGAGCCGTGCGGCCGGGTGAAATGGCCCTGGTGGGTCAACGAGACCGGCGACAGGCAGGTCGAGCGCGAGCTGGCGGCGTACAAGAGGGAAGAGGCGATCCGATGACGGTCTATGTGACGGGCGACATCCACGGTGGGCTCGACATGCAAAAGCTCCGCGACTGGGGGCTTGGCGATAGTCTTACCAGCGACGACTATCTCATCGTTGCCGGCGACTTTGGCTTTCCGTGGGATTTCTCTGCCGAGGAATGCGCCGACATCGCCTGGCTGGAGTCGCGCCCCTACACGGTACTGTTCGTCGACGGCAACCACGAGCGCTTCGATCACTGGGAGGAGCGCCCCATGGAGTTATGGCATGGCGGGCTGACGCAGCGCCTGTCGGACACCTCGCCCATTCGGCGCCTGACGCGCGGTGAGGTCTTTGAGCTCGACGGTTCGACAATCTTCACCATGGGCGGTGCCACGAGCGTGGACAGGGAATACCGCGTGCCGTATTCCAGCTGGTGGCCTCAGGAGCTCCCGGATGAGCGCGATTTCGATACCGCGCGGACAAAGCTCGACGAGGTCGGCTGGAAGGTCGACTGCGTCATCACCCATACCTGCGCCACGCGCATGCTCTCGCCGACGCTCTACCCGGGCCCAGGCTGGGAGCGCCCTGATGTGGACCGGCTGACCGAATTCCTTGACGAGCTCGAGGACCGCCTGGACTATAAACACTGGTATTACGGCCATTTTCACCGAGACGGCAATCCGGACGAACGGCACACGGTGCTGTACGACCGGATCGTGAGGCTCGGGGACAAACTCCTGCCGTGGGGCGCGTACTGATGGCTATCTATGTGACGGGCGACGTGCACGGCAGGGACGAGTACGGGGCCAGCAGGTTCGCCTTCAGGTCTTGGCCACTGGGCCGGACCCTGACGCGCGATGACGCGGTGATCGTAGCCGGCGACTTCGGCTTTGTCTGGGATGGATCCAACGCCGAGAAATACTGGCTCAACTGGTTCGAGTCGAAGCCGTGGACCACGTGTTTCGTAGACGGCAACCACGAGAACCACCGGATGCTGGCAGAACTGCCGGTGCGGGAGTGGAACGGCGGGCTCGTTCATGAGGCGCGACCGCACGTGCTGCACCTCATGCGCGGAGAGGTGTTCGACATCGCGGGAGCCACGGTTCTTACCATGGGCGGCGCCGCGAGCAGCGACAGGCAGTATCGCAGGGAGGGGAGGAGCTGGTGGCCAGAGGAGATGCCGAGTGAGGAGGAGATGGACCATTGCCGCGCCTCGCTCAACCGCGTAGGCTGGAGGGTCGACTACGTGGTGAGTCACGAGGCTCCTGCTGCCCTTGCTGAGGGGTTGTGCCGGGAGCGCGGACGCGAGTATCGGGGCGACCGACTTCAGCGATTCCTTGCCGAGCTCGACGACCGGCTCGGCTACCGAGCCTGGTTCTTCGGCCACTACCACGGCGACAAATGGTGCGACGCCAAGCATCGCCTTATCTACCGAGACATCGCGCCGATCGAAAGTGCTGCGCCCGGTTTTCAGTTCTAGAAACCCCCTAGAAATGCTCTAGAGGGTTTCTAGAAAATTAGATGCTATGCGGCCTACTCGCCCTTCATCTGGGTCATGACCTCGATCTTGGCCTCGGCCACGGCCGCACGCTGCTCGGAGGCGGCAAGGCGGTCCTTGAGGGCGGCGACCTCGGCCATCAGGTCGCGCTTGGCCAGGAGTGCGTCGTTCAACTCGGCTTGGGCTTTCAGTGCGGTATCACGCTCGCCGCGCAGTCGCTCGATCTCATCGACCATGGCCACGGCCTCGGCATGGAGTTGGACGACCTGCCTGTCGAGTTCCCGAGCATCGGCGAGATATCTGACGCTCGCGGCATGGAGCTCGTTGTTCTCGAGTTCGAGGCTCGCGGTATCGAGTTCGAACTTCTCCTCTATAAAGGCGACCCGCTCATTGCAGTCGGCCTCAATCTTTTCATTCCGATCCGTCACCTCGGCGAGCTTGCGGCTGAATTCATCCACCTGGGCCATGAGCAGTGCGTTCTCGGTCCTGAGGTCGGCAGTCTCGCGCAGCAGCTTCTCCCGCCATGTCGCCTCGATCCGCTCGGC
>CBCTTO010000109.1:0-2958 GCA_965149855.1 uncultured Collinsella sp. | reverse complement strand
CGCTCGCCGAAATCGCGATGGCATACGGCTATGTGTACGTGGCGCAAATCGCCATGGGCGCCAAGCCGGCCCAGACCATCAAGGCCATCACCGAGGCAGAGGCATACCATGGCCCGTCGCTGATCATCGCTTACTCGCCCTGCGAGATGCACTCCATCAAGGGCGGCATGGTGAACTGCCAGTCCGAGATGAAGAAGGCTGTCGACTGCGGCTACTGGAACCTGTTCCGCTTCAACCCCGAGGGCGCACCGGGCAAGAAGTTCGTGCTCGACTGCAAGGAGCCCGCGGGCGGCTATCGCGAGTTCCTGATGAACGAGGCCCGCTACAGCCGACTCACGCGCGAGTTCCCCGAGCGTGCGGGCGAGCTGTTCGAGCGCAACGAGCAGGCCGCAATGGATCGCTACCAGCACCTGCTGAAGCTGAAGGCCATGTACGACGCCGAATAGGCCGGTCGCTAGGCTCCGCACGATTCAATTGACGCACTTATGAAGAAAGCTCCCATATGGGAGCTTTCTTTTTTGCGTGATGCGGAATGTGAGCAGGGTTAGATATGGTGTCGAAGACTGGGGAGGTGCGGCTTAGCGGACAAAATGTGTGTCCCGTTTCGGGCGCTGACGCAGGTCAGCGCCCATTCTTTATGAAAGACTTTCTTCTGGGAAAAGTTCGAGGACGGACAAAATGTGTGTCTGGAATTTGACGCTTCCCCAGTTCAGTACCCTTGAAACGACTTAAAACTTTCTCGTTTCGAGGAGAGCGCCATGAATAATAAGAAATGCCCCACCTGCGGCATGGCGATGAAAAGGAACGGTCGGACGAGCGCGGGTGCGCAAAGATGGCGTTGCAGGGAGTGCGGATCGTCTTCGACGCATTCCTATGGTTCGGAGCTCGCTGATTTCAATGCGTTCATCGGGTGGCTCCTATCTAAGGATGTGCATCGCTCGATGCCGGGCGGCGGTCGTACGTTCCGACGCCGCAACGAGGGGTTCTGGAAGATGTGGCCCATGCCCGATGTGGTGGATGAGGTGCACCGCGTCATCCATGTCGACGGAATCTATCTTGAGCGTGACCTTTGCGTGCTCATCGCATGCACTGAAGAGTACGTGCTGTCCTGGTATCTCGCCCGCAGCGAGACCGTGACAGCGTGGAGCGCGCTTTTGCGCACCATAGCGCCCCCTGAGGTCGTCGTGACCGACGGCGGGTCCGGTTTCGCTTCGGCGGTCAAGAAGGAATGGCCGAGCACGCGTGTGCAGAGGTGCACTTTCCATGCGTTCTGCCAGGTGAAACGGTATACCACGACCAGACCGAAGCTTCAGGCTGGACAAGAGCTCTACCAGCTCACTAAGGATCTTTTGCATATAGGGACCCTGCATCAGGCGGATCTGTGGGTCGAGAGGCTCATGCAATGGTGCGACTTCTGGAATGACTTCCTCAATGAGAAGACGAGGGTGGAAGGCGGCTGGGAGTGGACGCACGACAGGCTTAGAAAAGCGCGCCGCTCCCTGGTGAAGCTCGTGAACGACGGTACCCTGTTCACATATCTAGATCCGGAACTGACGGTCGAGGGGCCGCTTCCTTCCATGAACAACGTGATAGAAGGGGGCGTGAACGCGCAGTTGAGGGATGTTCTGCGCAATCACAGGGGGCTCAAGGTCGATCACCGCATCAAGGCGGTGTATTGGTGGTGCTACATGCATACCGAGTGCCCGAAGCCCTTCTCGGAAATAAGAAGGTCGATGCCGACGGATGACGACATCGACCTTCTTCGCGAGATCTATGCGGGAAATCCGGCTCCAAGCATGGATCCAGTGGAATGGGGTAACGGTCTTACGTGGTCCGAGTTCCATAACAGCACGGCATATCCATACTCGGTTGAATAAATGGCTCATATGACCGATGAACTGTCAAGTGGGAAATAGTGACCCAACCCGCCTTTGCAATGGCCGGTTGGGCCGCATCCTTCGCATCCCTTGCCGCCGCCAGACGTGTTTCCAACGTCAAGCACAGTGATCAGTCTCATATCCGCGTGTCGCCGCCCCGTTCGGGGCCTGGTTGCCGCATTAGGATGCCTTCGGCTGGACGGTTTCCGCTCATTCGATCGGATGATTCTAGAATCGCACGCGGCCCTCGCGGGCTGTGCATAGCCAAATCGCGGGTCGCCCCGGCGCCATCGGCGGCAGCTCGAGATGCTCGGGTCTATGTCGAGGCGGGCGCGAAGCCCGCCGGGGACATCCTCTATGCGGGCATCACCGCGATGTGGTAGATCCATTCTGCGAGCTCGCGGGCGACGGCGACCTTGGCCTTGTTGGCCGAGACGCCGCGCATCTTCAGTGCCGCCCTCCTCTTTCTCAGGCGGGCGGCGCACTTCTCCGCCTTCGCCCGCACGGCCTCGGGAACGGCGGAATCCTCGCTTCTCACGGCCTTGAACTGCTTCGAGTAGCACGACGCGGCCTCGACGAGGATGCGGCGCAGGTGGGAGTTCCCCTGCTTGGCGATGGCTCCGCGCGACACCTTCTTGCCGCTGGAATTCTCGGAGGGAACGAGGCCGAGGTAGCTTGCGAACGACGCGCCGTTGTTGAAGCGATCGAAGTCGTGGACCTCGCAGACCAGAGAGAACGCCGACACCTTGCCGATGCCGTGGATGCAGGTGAAGCGCGACATGCGCTCGGAAAGCTTCGGCGACGAGGCGATGGTGCGCAGGATTTCGGCTTCCACCTCCGCCAGCCGCTCCTCGAGGCGGAGCACCGCGCTCATCTTGCAGCGGAAGGCGAACGTGTCGGCCGGCTGGCCGAACTCGCAGGACGCGGCCCACTTGCGGAACGTCTTGGACCATTTCTTCTTCGTCAGGGTGTATTCCGTGCCCGTGAGCAGGAGGAACGACGAGACGCGCTGCTTGGCCTTGCGCAGGTCGGCCGCCACCTCGCCGCGAAGGCGCGACAGGTGGCAGAGCGACTCCTCCTC
>CBCTTO010000108.1:0-3005 GCA_965149855.1 uncultured Collinsella sp. | reverse complement strand
CACGCAAAGGAAAGCACTTAATGTGCTTTCCGTCTTGCGCAGGACTGTAGAGCAGGAAACTTCATATGCGGCCCTCCCGGGCGCAAGCAAAAGGGCGACCCCGTACGGGGTCGCCCTTGTTGAGCTGCTTATGTTTAGCTGTTACTCGGCGTCGTGGTGACGGCGGGGCTTGCGGCCTCCGTTGTCGCCGGGACGGCGCGGACGGTCGCTGCGCTCGGAGCGCTCGCGACGCGGACGCTCACGGCGCTGGAAGTGCTCGCCGTCGCCCTCTGAGGCACCCTCGGCGCGAGCCGGGGCCTCGGGCTTATCCAGACGATCGAGCGAAATCTTGCCGCGGTCATCGACTTCGATGACGACGACCTTGACCTCGTCGCCCACATTGAGGACGTCCTCGACCTTCTCCACGCGGCCCTTGGCGACGCGGGAGATGTGCAGCAGGCCGTCCTTACCGGGCAGCAGGTTGACGAAGGCGCCGAAGGGCTGGATGGAGACCACGCGACCGGTGTACTCCTCGCCCGGCTCGGGAACCTTGATGATGAGCTTGATACGCTCGACGGCCTGGTCGACGGACTCGCCGGTGCCGCCGACAAAGACGGTACCATCCTCCTGGATGTCGACCGAGGCGCCGGTCTCGTCCTGGATGCCGCGGATAACCTTACCGCCGGAACCGATGACGTCGCGGATCTTGTCGGTCGGAACCTGGATGGAGACGATACGCGGGGCGGTGCTGCGTGTGGTGTGGCGCGGCTCGGGAATCACATCGAGCATCTTCTGCAGGATGAAGGCGCGACCCTCCTTGGCCTGCTGCAGGGCGCGGGCCAGGATGTCGAAGGTGAGGCCGGTGGCCTTGTTGTCCATCTGCAGGGCGGTGATGCCCTCGGTGGTGCCGGTGACCTTAAAGTCCATGTCACCCAGGAAGTCCTCGAGACCCTGGATGTCGGACAGGACCACGGTCTTGCCCTCCTCCTGGATCAGGCCCATGGCGATACCGGAGACCGGGCGCTTAATGGGCACGCCGCCGTCCATAAGGGCGAGCGTGGAACCGCAGGTCGAAGCCATCGAAGAGGAGCCGTTGGACTCCATGACCTCGGAGACGACGCGGATGGCGTAGGGGAACTCGTTCTCGTCGGGAAGCACCGGAAGCAGAGCGCGCTCGGCCAGGTTGCCATGACCGATCTCGCGGCGCTTGGGACTGCCCATGCGGCCGGTCTCGCCGGTGCAAAACGGCGGGAAGTTGTAGTGGTGCATGTAGCGCTTGCCCTCGGTGGGCTCGATGGTGTCCAAGCGCTGGCCCTCGTTGAGCATGCCGAGCGACAGGACGGAAAGCACCTGGGTCTGGCCGCGCTGGAACAGGCCGGAGCCGTGAACGAGCGGCAGGTAGTTGTCCTTCACCATGATGGGACGGATCTCGTCGGCGGCACGGCCGTCGACGCGCTCGCCGGTCTCGACGACCATGGTGCGCATGGCCTTCTTCTCGAGCTTCTTGAGCGCCACGGGGATCTCGCGCTCCCAAGCGGCCTGCTCCTCCTCGGTGAACTCGGCGCGGATGGACTCCTTCAGAGCCTCGACCTTACCGATACGGGAGAGTTTGTCGGCGTCACGAAGGGCGGCTGCCATCTCGTCGTAGTGGGCGAAGATGCGCTCCTGGACCTCCTCGACGGGCTGGTCGAGCGGGTACTCCTTCTTGACGATGGGGCCGTTGACCTGCTCCCACTCGGCGACAAACTCGTCCTGAGCCTGGCAGAAAGCGGCAAGGGCCTCCTGGCCAAACTTCATGGCGGCGAGCATGTCGTCCTCGGAGATCTCCTCGGCGCCGGCCTCGACCATCGAGATGAAGTCGGCGGATCCGCCCAGCTCCAAGTCCAGATCGGAGTTCTCGCGCTCCTCGTAGGTGGGGTTGACGATAAACTCGCCGGTCTCCACGTTGCGGCCGATGCGCACGCAGGCAAGCGGGCCCTCGAAGGGCACGCCGCCAAGCGTCATGGCCAGGGATGCACCCATGACGTTGATGACATCGAAGGGGTTGACCTGGTCGGCGACGAGCGAGGTGGCGACGATGTGCACCTCGTTGCGGAAGCCATCCGGGAAGCTCGGGCGAATCGGGCGATCGATCATGCGGGCCGTGAGCGTGGCCTTCTCGCTGGGACGGCCCTCACGCTTGAGGTAGCCACCCGGGATGCGGCCGGCTGCGTACATCTTCTCGTTGAAGTCGACGGTCAGCGGGAAGAAGTCGTAGTTCTTGCGCTCCTTGGAGACGACTACGGTGTCGAGCATCGTGGTGTCGCCCTGCTTGACCAGGCAGGCGCCGGTGGCCTGCTTGGCAAGCTCGCCCGACTCAAAGGTGTAGGTCTTGCCGTACAGCTCAAAGGTCTTGGATACGAGTGTCATTGTTCTCCTTTACCCCACAGGCCCCTTGCCTGCGGGCTTCTCATGTGACGCGGGCCCCCTGCCCCCGCCACGCTTCAGAGCGTGATTGTTCGCGCCCTTACACAAAAAGAGCGCCCCGCTGCGCAGGACGCTCTTAGCATGTACAAATCCTACTGGATGTTGTCGCGGATGCCCAGAGCCTTGATGAGCTCACGGTACTCGACGATGTCGTTCTTCTTGATGTAGGAGAGAAGACGACGACGACGGCCGACGAGCATGAGCAGGCCACGACGGGTGTGGAAGTCCTTCTGATGGGACTTCATGTGCTCGGTCAGCTCCTTGATGCGCTCGGACAGGATGGCGACCTGAACCTTGGGGTTGCCGGTGTCGACCGGGGTGTTACCGAACTGGGCAGTCAGCTCCGCCTTGCGCTCTTTGGAAACAGTCATTGTTTCACCTTTCGTTTTGCGTCGCCATCGGGCGACTCGATTCGCCTCGGACTGGGAAGCCGCCGGTGGAGCGAGCAACCAAGGTCGAGGTACCAACAGGTCGGTATGTTACCACAAGCAGCCCGCGCCTGCGCATCATCACCGACCCAACATGAATTCCATCGCACGGAGGCGCTGATCGGTGTGCGT
>CBCTTO010000107.1:0-3193 GCA_965149855.1 uncultured Collinsella sp. | reverse complement strand
CCCCCTCGTCTCCACCCGAGCATTGAATGAGGCTCCAACGCAAGTTGGGGCCTTTTTTCATATAGGCACACAAGGTCAAAGGCGGCACCATGATCCTCCTGGTCGACAAGATCGAAAAAAGCTTCGGCGCGCGCGTCCTCTTTAGCGGCGCGTCCTTCCAGATCAACCCCGGCGAGCGTTTTGCGCTCGTGGGACCCAACGGCGCCGGCAAAACCACCATGCTCAAGATCATCATGGGCATCGACAGCCCCGACGCCGGCCAGGTCCAGTACGCCAAGGACTGCCAGGTGGGCTACCTAGAGCAGGAAACCAACCTGGAGCAAAAGAACATCACCATCCTTGCCGAGGTCATGGCCGCCGCAAAGGAAATCCGCCGCATGGGCGAGCGCGCCAACGAGCTGCAGGCCCAGATCACCGAGCTCTCCGAGCAGGGCAAGGACGTCGACGCCCTCCTCAACGAGTATGGCCAGGTCCAGGACCGCTTTGAGCATCTAGGCGGCTACGAACTCGAGAGCAACGCCCGCAAGATCCTGTCCGGCCTGGGCTTTAAGGTCACCGACTTTGAGCGCCCCTGCTCCGAGTTCTCCGGCGGCTGGCAGATGCGTATCGCGCTGGCAAAGCTCTTCCTGCGCCATCCCGACCTGCTGCTGCTGGACGAGCCCACCAACCACCTGGACCTCGAGAGCGTCCAATGGCTGCGCGGCTTTATCGCCAACTATGACGGTGCCGTCCTCATCGTCAGCCACGACCGCGCCTTCATGGACGCCTGCGTTGACCACGTGGCCGCGCTCGAGAACCGCCGCGTGACCACCTACACCGGCAACTACAGCAGCTACCTCAAGCAGCGCGAGGACAACCTTGAGCAGATGCGCGCCAAGCGCGCCGCCCAGGAGCGCGATATCGCCCACATGCAGGTCTTCGTCGACAAGTTCCGCTACAAGCCCACCAAGGCCGCCCAGGCCCAGGAGCGCATCCGCAAGATCGAGCAGATCAAAAAGGAGCTCGTCATCCTGCCCGAGGGCCACAAGCACATCGACTTTAAGTTCCCCGACCCGCCGCGCTCCGGCGACATGGTCGTGGGCCTGGAGGGCGTCTCCAAGTCCTACGGCGACAAGCACATCTACAGCGACATCGACCTCAAGCTTTACCGCGGCGAGCACGTGGCGCTCGTCGGCCCTAACGGCGCCGGCAAGTCCACCCTCATGAAGATCCTCGCCGGTCTGGAGCCGCCCACCACCGGCACCCGCGACCTGGGCACCAACGTGGGCGTGGCCTACTACGCCCAGCACGCTCTCGAGGGTATGACCGAGTCCAACACCGTCCTGCAAGAGATCGACACCGTTACGCCCAAGTGGACCGTGCCGCAGCAGCGCAGCCTGCTGGGTGCCTTCCTGTTTAGCGACAACGATTCCATCGAAAAGCAGGTACGCGTCCTTTCCGGCGGTGAAAAGGCACGTCTGGCCCTGGCCAAGATGCTCGTGGCCCCCGAGGCACTCCTGTGCCTGGACGAGCCTACCAACCACCTTGACATCGACTCGGTGGACATGCTCGAGAACGCCCTGCAAAACTTCCCCGGCACCATCGTGCTGATCAGCCACGACGAGCACCTAGTGCGCGCCGTGGCCAACCGCGTGATCGACATCCGCGACGGCAAGGTGACGGTCTACGACGGCGACTACGACTACTACCTCTATAAGCGCGAGGACCTGGCAGCCCGCGCCGCCGCCGAGGCGGCAGGGGAGAACGCGCCGGCCGCGACCAAGATAACCAAAGCCAGCGCCGCCCAGACCAGTAGCCCCGCCGCCGCCCCCAAGCCGGCCGAGGGCAAAAAGACCAAGGAGCAAAAGCGTGCCGAGGCCCAGGCCCGCGCCGCGCTCAACAAAAAGCTCAAGGGCGTGCGCAACCAGCTCAAGAAGATCGAGGCGGAGCTCGACAAAAAGCGTGCCCGCTATGACGAGCTTATGGAATTGATGGCAAGCGAAGAGCTTTATGCCGATCAGGATAAGTTCAACGCCGCGCTGGGGGAATATAACGGCCTTAAGCAAGAGCTGCCCAAGCTCGAGGACGAATGGCTCGAGCTTTCCACACAGATTGAAGAGGAGACCGCGCGTGAACTCTCGTAAGGCCGCTGCCGTGGCGATGAGCATCATCGCTATCGCCTGCCGCATCTGCGGCATCTTTATGAGCGCGATGACCGTGCTGCTGTGCTTTAGCGGCCTGACCGCCAAGCTGCAGATCGTCGGCTTTGTCGTCGAGCTTTCTCGCGCACTGCCGAGTGCCATCGCCGGCTACGGCGTCATCACCTCGCCCTTTGGCGGCGTGTTCCGCTTGGATTACGCCATCGTGACCGTCATCCTGTTTGTAGCCGACTACCTGCTCACGCGCGCCTCGCGCCGCGTTCGCTAGGGGAGCACCATGTCCAACAGCTACCTGATGAACCTGCTCGCCAGCGCCGTCGCCGTCATCGTTGGCATCGTCATCCACGAGAGCGCGCACGCCGCCGCTGCCTGGGCGCTCGGCGACAAGACGGCCCGTTCGCGCGGCCGCGTGTCGCTCAACCCGCTCAACCATATCGACCCGTTTGGCACCATCATCCTGCCGCTGTTAATGCTGGCCGCCGGCGGCCCGGTGTTCGCCTTTGCCAAGCCCGTGCCCGTCTACCTCAACAACCTCAAGCACCCCAAGCGCGACGAAGTCCTGGTGAGCGCGGCCGGCCCCGCATCGAATATCGCGCTCGCGTGCCTGGCCGCAGCCCTCATGCACCTGACCTATGGCAACCTCTACGCCAGCATGTCTTTTGCCGTGGCCTCCCAAATCATGAACTTCGGCGCTGCCTTTATCGTGGTCAACCTATCGCTCGCGTTCTTTAACCTCATCCCAATCCCGCCGCTCGACGGCTCGTCGATCATCGTGCCGTTCCTCAAAGGTAAGGCCCTCGCCAACTACTATCGCCTGCAGCAATACGCCATGCCGATCCTTATCATCGTGCTGTATCTGCTCCCCATGTGGACCGGCATCGACGTGATCGGCCGCTATTTCGACGTTACCGTGTATCCGCTCGCTGAGCAGCTGCTCAACTTCGCAATCGCCGGCATCTAAGGTAAACTTACAGGTCGACCGTGCAAAACGGTCGCAACGTGCACCCAAACCGCGCCGCGAAGGCGCCGTCAAAGGAGGTCGAAGATGTCGTATC
>CBCTTO010000106.1:0-3403 GCA_965149855.1 uncultured Collinsella sp. | reverse complement strand
GACGCTGCGCGGGCCGCATTTGGACAATCTGACGTTCAACTTCAAGGGCGCGACCAGAAGGTCAGCGCCCTTTCGTTTCACGTCACCTTGTCTCAAATGCGACCCGCTCGCTGTCCGTTCTCTACCTGCGGCGTCGTCTTGCTCCGAATGCGGCCCGTTCTCTGTCGTTGCCGAAACATCGGCGATGCCGGAGTAGTCATTGGGGACGTTCTTAAATGACTAGTCAGAAATGAGCGTGGATAGTCTCCCGTTTTTGGCCCCCGTGTGGGCTCAAAGTGGGAGACTATCCACGCTCGCTTTAATTTGCCTGGGCTGCGATGCCTATCTAATCGGCTCGGCGTCTTCCCTGAGAATCGAAAGATACTCTTCATACCCGTACTGCCGGTATCTCTGTCTTGACTCGTCGAGCGGACGGAGGATACCCAATTCTTCAAATGATTTGACGAGCGAGCTCGCGGTACTCCTGCCGATATCGAGTTGGGCAGCGATGAATGCGGTGTCGACGATGGGGTGCTCTTCAAGAATGCCCAACAGCCTTTGCCCGTTTGCAGCGGTCCTTCCGAGATTTTCGGTAATGGTTGCTGTGGAACGGTTATGGAGGTCAACAAGGTTTTTTAAAGACCCTACCGAGTCCTTCGCACTCTCGAGAAGACTGTTGCAGAAAAACTCTATCCATTCCTCGTAAGTGCCTCTCTCCCTTACGGATGTGAGTTGCCGGTAGTACTCGCTTCGATTTTTCTTGAACTGGAACGATGGATAGAACAAGCAAGAATGAAGAACGCCATCATTGATGAGCATAAGTGTAATGAGAAGCCTGCCCAGGCGACCGTTTCCGTCTAGGAATGGATGGGCAGTTTCAAATTGGTAATGGACGAGCGCCGCCCGCACAATCGGATCCATTTCGACTTGAGGCTCATTGATAAAGCGTTCGAGATCCTGGAGCGTGTTACTCAAATCTTCAATGTTTGGAGGGACAAACGATGCGGTTGCAATGGTGCAGCCTGAGGGGCCAATCCAGTTTTGTGAGGAGCGCAGCTCGCCTGGATTCTTCTCCGTTCCGCGCACTCCGTCCAGCAGGACCGCATGAACTTGCCTAAGAAGTCTCGTGCACAAGGGCATCTTTTTGAGCAGTTCTACGCCGCGGTCGACAGCACGGACGTAATTCACGACGTCTGCGACATCTTTATGATGGAGTTGTGTTTGCGATGGACTAAGTAGGTCGTCAAACGTGCACTGGGTTCCTTCAATTTGCGAAGAAAGGAGTGCTTCTTTGCGCACGTACATTGTCAGATACATGTCGGCGTTGGGAACAAAGTAGAGCATGCCTTCAAGCTCTCCAAGCTTTCGTGAGCATGCGGAAAGCGTGCGATAGGTTTCCTCGGTGAGGTTTAGCTGCCTCAATGATTGCAAGGGCGTTGGAAAAAACGAATAGTAAGCCAATTTCCCCGATAGATTATTGCGGAGCGTTCCCTGGCCGTTCTCCTCGATTTGCATCGCGCCCTCCATATCTTTAGTGCCGGAAACTCGTTATTAGGCTAATCATATCAATTCTAATAACGAGTTTAAGGATTAAATAGTTATTAGAATTGATGTAAACAATCTAATGATGAGAAGTCGTTATTACTTGACCATGGAGCTCGGCTTGGTACAGGGGGGGGTTATCCAAAATGAGAGCGGATAATCTCCCGTTTTTGGCTCGGTGACGGCCTCAAAGTGGGAGATTATCCACGTTCGCTAGTTAAGCGTCCAAAAATCCACACTCGCCAAACCTACCAAAAGGGACAGGTTTATTTTGGCACGCTTCGGTCGGTGTCAGGAAGTGTTAGGGACAAGGCGGCGACAGGACTCGAGAGCGAAAAGAAGTGCCGGGTTTGGCGCGCCCGCTTCTGCCCGTCCCGTGCGCGGGCGATACTCGGCTTATCGATCCGCGATGCAAAGGAGACGCTCCATTCCACGAGCGCTACCGGGAAGGGCTCGCGATTCGAGTCCCCACCTTAGCATTTGAACCATTTGGCACTATAATTACCGTAGGCATGCGCACAACGTTGCGCTTAATCAAGAGGAGAAAACGTATGGGTCTGTTTGACATGTTCAAGAAGAAGGCTGAGCCCGCGGCCGCCGCTGCTCCGGCCTCCATCTCTGCTTTTGCTGGCGCCGACGTGCTGTGCTCGCCCGTCAAGGGCAAGGTCATCAAGATGGCCGATGTGCCCGATCCCGTCTTTGGTGGCGAGGTTCTGGGCAAGGGCTGTGCCGTGTGGCCCGAGGACGATCTGGTCTACGCTCCCTGCGACGGTAAGGTGACCGTCACCATGGGTCACGCCGTGGGCTTGCAGTCCGATAGCGGCATCGAGGTTCTGGTGCACGTTGGCGTCGATACCGTCAACATGAACGGTGACGGCTTCGAGGGCTTCGTCAAGGCTGACGACGTCGTGAAGGCCGGCCAGCCCATCCTCAAGATCGACCGCGCCAAGATTGCTGCCGCCGGTTACAAGGACTGCGTCGTCGTGGCCGTGTCCAACACCGCCGAGTTCGCCGACGTCGAGCTCGCCGTCGAGGCTGACTCCGCTGTCGCCGCCGGCGATGTCATCGTCAAGGTCGTCCGCAAGTAAACTGCGGCATCCAAAGGATGTGCAAGGGTGGTCGGGTTTTCCGGCCACCTTTTTTATTGCACCGCGGGAAAGCGTTTTATTGCACGTTGGGCGGGCTTGCAAACCGTTCGGACGCTAAAACGAACCGACCGTGCCTTCGCGTTGCCGAGGGTGTTCATAAGCGGATAGTATGGGCTTACTTATTACAACGTGCGCCGCGTCTGGGAAGCGCAGCGCCGCTCATTGGGAGGAACAACATGAAAAAGAAGCTGCTGCTTGCGCCCCTCATGGCCGTCTTGGTTGCATGCGTGGTCGTGCTTTCCGGTTGCGGAGGCCCTTCGGTCGAGGAACTCATCACCGAGGATCTTACGACTCAGTTTGACGAGGTCAAGAACGGTGGCGACGACTTCCTCTCTGGTCTGGAGGAGGCTTCGGGCGACGAGTTCGAGCAGCTGGGTATCGATCCCAAGGAGTATGCCAAGACCTATCTCGAGGGCTTTGACTACAAGATCGGCGACGTGACGGTCGACGAAGACAAGGGTGTCGCGACCGCCGAGGTCTCCATCACCTGCAAGTCCATGAACAAGATCGTCGAGGACTTCTCCACCCAGTATCAGGAGAAGGTCGCCGCGCTTGACACGGTTCCTTCCGATGACGAGCTGTACAAGATGGCCGGTCAGGTTATGGTCGATGTGACCAAGGCCACCGAGCCCAGGAAGACCACGGTTATCTTCAAGTACACCTGCAACGACGATGGTGAGTGGTCTGCCGACGACTCCGTCAACTCCGAGATGATGGATGCAATGCTGAGCTAG
>CBCTTO010000105.1:0-3414 GCA_965149855.1 uncultured Collinsella sp. | reverse complement strand
GCGTCTTCCAGCGCGTCGATATCCTTGAGCTTGCGCTCCATAACGTTGGTGCGCGTGGTGATAATGCCCTCGACCGTTTTGCCCGCGGTCTCGATCTGCTGCTGGGCGCGGCGCAGCGCCTTTTGATAGCGCGGCAGCTCGGCCTTGACAGCGGAGAGCACGCGCAGTACATCGTCGGTGCGTTTTTGCAGCTTAAACGTTTGGTAACTCATCTGCAGGCTGTTGAGAATGGCCGCCATGGTGCTAGGGCCGGCAACGTTGACGTGATAGTCGCGGCCCAGGGTCTCGATAAGCCCGGGGCGGCTGACGACCTCGGCGTACAGTCCTTCAAACGGCACGAACATGATGCCAAAGTTGGTCGTTGCCGGCACACTCAGGTACTTTTCGCAGATGTCCTTGGCCTCGCGCTTGACCATGGTGTCGAGCGTCTTACGCGCAGCCGCCACGGTCTCCGCATCGCCCGACTCCTGCGCGTCGAGCAGGTGCTCGTACGCGTCGCCCGGAAACTTGGAGTCAATCGGCAGCAGCACGGGGTCGCCCTCGTCCACCGGCAGCTTGACGGCAAACTCAACGCGCTCCGAGGCGCCGGGCTTGGTGGCGACGTTTTCCAGATACTGGTCGGGTGTAAGGATGTCCGCCAGAATTGCACCCAGCTGCACCTCGCCCAAAATGCCACGCGCCTTCACATTGCCCAGTACGCGCTTAAGATCGCCCACGCCGGTGGCGATGGATTGCATATCGCCCAGGCCCTTGTAGACGGCTTCGAGCTGGTCGCTCACCTGCTTAAACGATGCCGACAGTCGGTCGTTGAGCGTGCGGGAGAGCTTCTCGTCCACCGTCGCGCGCATCTGATCGAGCTGCACGTTGTTGTCTTTGCGGATGGCGCCCAGCTGAGCATCGACCGTCTCGCGCACCTTGTCCAGGCGATGCTCGATGCCCTCGCGATTGGCGCCGAGCTGTTGGGCCGTCTCGCGGCGCAGGTCATCCATCCGGTCACCAGCTTGCGAGAACTCGCGTGCGATGGTCAGGTAACGTTGCTGCTCCACGGCCGCATCGGTCGTCTGCTGCTGCGCGATGGCATTGGCCGTGCGGCGGGTTTCGGCCAGCGCGACGTTCAGGGCATCGAGCGCGTTGTTGGCCTGCTCGAGTGCTGCCAGCGTTTCCGCGCCACCGTCGCCACGCTCCCGCAACTCGGCACGCAGGCTCTTGAGCTGAAGGGCGCAAGCCGCAGCAACCCCCACCGCCACCAAGGCGATCGCAACAAGCACAATATCAATAGCAGACATAATCTCCGCCCAACAAACCCAATCGAGCACCAATCAAAACCGCGATCAATCTTACCCCGCCACACACACCGGGCGCCCGGCCCCTTCTTGGGTGCCCCTCTCCTCCGCATATTCCATAATGCGGCGCGCCGTTTTCCTGCTCACCTTTGAGTCATCGCCGGCCAAGTATGCGTATACGTTTCCTTTATTCAGGCGCAGAGCACGGCAGAGGCCATAGCGCGTTACACCCGATTCCTCCAATGCTTCCAGCGTTTTCTTTCTCATCAGGGCGTTCACCCTTCTATCGGCCGCCGGCTTTTCCTTCACCGCTCTATACGCACGCCAAACGTTGGCATAACGATTTGGGAGCTCACTTTTGGCGCATAGAGACGCCATGCTACCCGCTTGACCGTACAAGGATAAAACGTCTCGGTAATCCCGTTCCATCCACGAGCCCTCGGATAAACCCAGAACGTATTCGGCTTTTCCTTGCGCCAAAGCGAGCAAAAACAGAGGCTCCGCCACGCGCGGCGCATCCGTCGTCGCCTGCTCAACCAATTTTCTAAAACTCAGCGACCGCTGTCCGGATAGCTCTCGGCAATAGCCTTTTAAGAATCCCTCAAAGGTCAGATTCAACCGAGCACCTCCTTTTTGTATTGCCTGTATGCACAGACCATCTCTTGATAACTCCGCTCCGAAGGCGACGACGCCAGCGCCTCTCCCTCGTCGAATATAAGCCGTTCGAGCAACCCCCAATCAAGTCGGTCGACGAATGCCTGACTATGAAGATCGATGATGTCGTTCGGACGACAGGCATAGAGCTTCATTACCGCCAGGTCCTCCAAGGATGGCGTAAAGTACCTGATAAAACGCGCCCCAATATCCAAGGGAATCAAACGATCTTCGTAATTGAACGGCATCTGATTACAATATGCCACCGCCATACCATTCACCTCGGGGTATCGAGCTATGATCTCGCGGAGGCACCTATCTGCCTCAAACACATCAATGTCATGTGTAACCGAACGATTCGTCACATCGTTTAGCATGAAGGCGCTTCCTCCCACCAATACAACGTTCGGCCTGTCGTCTCTTGGACCTATTTCCAGCTCCGCCTCTTCGTCAATGCCCAAAAGAGTCTGTTCTAAATCCTGCTTATACATAACAAATCCTATTATTATTCATCTTCAATAATACTATTAAGTCGCATGACAGGACCCACAGGATGCGAGGATTCTACTCATGGCGATAATCCCTACACCCTAGAAGTCCTAATGTGACAAACGCTAACTCTCCCAGCCGGCGCGGATTGTTGTTATGACATCGCCTAGGCGCTGGCCGAGGGCTGACAGATGTTGGAGCACCTCGTTGGGCGATGCGCCGTTGAGGATGCACGTGAGGGCATACGACGCCAGAAAGATGGCCGCAAGCCCTAACGGGATGAGCACGATCATCGCCAATATGCGCAAGCGCTGGCCCACACGACGACGACGCGCACGACGCTTGTCGAACGCGAGCTCCTGCGCATATGAATCTTGCTGTACGGAATAGGCCTCTGGCGCCGATTTACACCCGGGCACAGCTGCAGGTACAGCAGCGGGCACGACATTTTGCGCAAAGGGCTGGGCTGCCGCCCCTTGCATTTGCATCTCTATAAGCCGTTGCTGTTGGCGCAACATGCGCTCGGCTTGTTGCTGCGGAGTCTCAAGAAACAGATCCATGCTGGCCTCCAAAATCGGAGCATTCGACGCTTACGACCAGCATCCCGCACCGCCATGACCGCGACAACGCAATCGCCGGCAATAGCCACAAAGTTTCTTCTGCTCAAAAGCTGTCGAAAAGCTCAACAACTCCCCTACCAGCACTTTCTCTGAGCTTTTTTCGCCAACAATCTTTTGGCCTTCCACCCTTACGCCAACTGACCAAAATCTAACCAATAGCTTGACGAAAATTGTGGAGACCGGGACCCCACACAAAAAGTGCCGCCCCAAAGGGGCGGCACACAAACTTATTATCAGCTTTTCTGTAACGAGCATGCGACGACTCAACGCCGGGGCCCAGGGCCGGGGAACCATTTCCTAGCGCGGCCCCGCCAAGCCGAGTGCCCGGGGACAAGGTTTGCCCCCCCCCCGCCCCCAGGTCGGGGTGA
>CBCTTO010000104.1:0-3428 GCA_965149855.1 uncultured Collinsella sp. | reverse complement strand
CACGGTGGCGCCGATGCCGCTCGCGCCATCATGACGACCGACACGCACTCCAAGGAGTACGCCGTGTCCTACGTCAGTGAGGCTGCGGGTCATGCGGGCAATGTCTATACGGTAGGCGGCATGTGCAAGGGCTCGGGCATGATCATGCCCAATATGGCCACCATGATCGCAGTTATCACCACCGATGCCCCCGTCGAGCCTGCGGCACTTCATGCCCTGCTGCTCTCGACCGTCAAGCAGACCTTTAACAAGGTAACGGTCGATTCCGACACCTCGACCAACGACACCTGCATCATGCTTGCCTCCGGCGCCGCTGCCGCAGATGCCGAGCCTATCGTCGAGGGCTCCGATGCCTTCGACGAGTTGGCATTTGCCGTGCACGAGGTGTGCGAGAGCCTGGCGCGCAATATCGCCGCCGATGGTGAGGGCGCATCCAAGCTTGTTACGGTCAACGTTACCGGAGCCGCCAACGACGAGGAAGCTGATATCGCCGCTCGTGCCGTTGCCAACTCGCCGCTCGTTAAGACCTGCATCGCCGGCCACGACTGCAACTGGGGCCGCGTTGCCATGGCGCTTGGCAAGTGCGGCGTGAAGTTTAATCAGGAAGACGTTTCCATCGACATGATGGGCATGCCCGTCTGTCGCGACGGTCTGACTGTTCGCTTTGACGAGGACGAGGCTCTACGACGTTTCGAGGCGCCCGAGATCGTGATCTCGGCCGACCTGGGCGCAGGCGACGCGGCAACGACCGTGTGGACCTGCGACCTCACGCATGAATACATCTCCATCAACGGCGACTACCGTTCCTAGATTCCAGGCACGCTGCGCATCTTGCCGCGATTGCGGACAGCGGAGCACGGCGCGATAACGATACGAAAGACGAGGCAGATTATGAAATTCGCACGCGATTGTCGTTCGAGCGAATCCAACGAAGCAACCGCGCAGCTGCTGTTCGAAGCGCTGCCGTGGATTAAGAACCTGACCGGCAAGACGGTTGTTATCAAATATGGCGGAGCCGCCATGGTTGATGAGCAGCTGCGCCGCGACGTGATGAGCGACATCGTTTTGCTCAAGATCATCGGTATGCGCCCCGTCATCGTGCACGGCGGCGGCAAGGCTATCAACGAGGCGCTGAGCCATTACGATATTCCCGTCGAGTTTAAGAACGGCCAGCGCGTGACCACGCCGGCGACTATGGATATCGTGCGCGAGGTGCTGGGCGGCAAGGTTAACCAGGAGCTGGTTGCTGCCATCAACCACCACGGCAACCTGGCCGTGGGCGTGTCGGGCAGCGATGCCGGCACGCTCATCGCCGAGCCGCTCGACCCCGAGCTCGGTCGCGTGGGCAAAGTGATGCACGTCAACACCGACTATATCGAGCGCTTACTCGATAGCGAGTACATCCCCGTCATCGCTACCGTCGCGGCGGGGGAGGACGGCGGTTTCTTCAACATCAACGCCGACACCGCCGCCGGTGCCGTTGCCGCGGCGCTCCACGCGCATAAGGCGATCTTTTTGACCGATGTCGATGGCCTGTACAAGGACTTTAGCGACAAGGACTCGCTTATCTCCAACCTAACGCTCGACGAGGTTAACGAAATGCTCTACGGCGGCGAGGTCGATAAGGGCATGATTCCCAAGCTGCGCGCGGCCGTCGATGCGCTTACCGGCGGCGTATTTCGTGCCCACATCATTAACGGTACTACGCCGCATTCGCTGCTCCTGGAGCTGCTGACCGATGCCGGCGTCGGCACCGTGATCCATTCCACCGAGACGGCTTACGAGTTCGATACGCATCCGCATCCGCTTTCGACGTTTGCTGCGCGTCTGACCGAAAACCTTGACGAGGTCGAGAAGCTTCAGACGGTCTAGCTGACCCGCAGCCGCTCCATTCCTGCACCCATAGCCCCGCGCCGTCTGGCGCCCAACGAAAGGCATCCCATGTCACTTGCAGCTCAGCAATCGCTTGAATCCCATTACGTTATGCATACCTTTGGCCGCTCTCCGGTCGAGTTTGTCGAGGGTCACGGCATGAAGCTCACCGGCGACGATGGCCGTGAGTACCTCGACTTTCTTGCCGGCATCGGCGTGTGCAGCCTAGGTCATGGCGACCCGGCTGTGCTCTCGGCGCTCGAGGCACAGACCAAAAAGCTCATGCATGTCTCCAATTACTTCTACATTGAGCAGCGCGGACAGGTCGCGGCGCTGCTGTCCAAGCTTGCTAACGACGACGTAGATGGTGCGCGCGTGCTTGCCGATGCCATTGCCGCCGGCGATGAGACCACGGCAGCTGCTCTTGGTGCCCCGGCTGCGGATGAGCAGGTTTGGGAGACCTTCTTTGCCAACTCTGGCGCCGAGGCCAACGAGGGCTCGATGAAGCTCGCGCGCCTGTACGCCAAGCGTGCCGGTAATGGCGGCAACACCATCGTGTGCATGCGCGGCGGCTTCCACGGCCGTACGCTCGAGACCATTGCCGCCACCATGCAGGATTGGCTGCAGGACAGCTTCCGCCCGCTGCCGGGTGGCTTTGTGGCCTGCACGCCCAACGATGTCGATGAACTGCATGCGATCTTTAAGCAGCTGGGCAGTGAAATTTGCGCCGTGATGCTCGAACCGATCCAGGGTGAGAGTGGCGTGCACCCTATGACCGAGGAGTTTATGGCGGCAGCGCGCGACTTGGCACACGAAGTGGGCGCCGTGCTTATCGCCGACGAGGTCCAGTGCGGTATCTTCCGCACGGGTAAGCCGTTTGCGTTCCAGACCTATGGCGTGGAGCCCGACATCATGAGCCTTGCCAAGGGCATTGCTGATGGCGTGCCCATGGGTGCCGTCGTGGCAAAGAAGGAGATTGCCGACGTGTTTAAGCCGGGCGACCACGGCTCGACCTTTGGCGGTAGCTGCTTGGCCATCGCGGCGTGTGCCGCGACGCTCTCCGCGCTTGTGCGCGGCGATTATGCCGAGCATGCTGCCAAGGTGGGTGCCTATATGGAGCAGGCGCTGGCTAAGCTTCCGCATGTGGTAGAGGTGCGTGGCCGTGGCCTGATGCTCGGCTGTGATTTGGATGATGCCGCGGGTGATGCACACGACGTTGTGGCCCGTGCATTGGGGGCTGGTGCCGTGATCAATGCTACAGGTGCGCATACGCTGCGTTTCTTGCCGCCGCTCGTCTGCGAGGAAGCCGACGTGGACAGTCTGGTCGAGATCCTGTCGGGTGTCTTGGGCTAACGCGGCGCAATAACTCAATTTGGACCGGGTTCCGGACTGCGGACGTGCCCTATGCGGCATGATTCAGCGGTCTGGAACCCGTTTTGCCTTAGATTTGCTAAGGCAGGGAGACCTGCTGGCCAAAAAACATCAAATATGAGTACTGTTACCGATTTGATAGCAGCAATTTTGGACTAATAAGGCCAGATGGCAAGTCGAAATGG
>CBCTTO010000103.1:0-3537 GCA_965149855.1 uncultured Collinsella sp. | reverse complement strand
GCCTTCGAGGCCGAGCGCAAAATGGATTCTAAAAAACACCTTGCCAAATAGGAGCCTCTTTGCATGTCCGAGGACGTTCCGGAGAGAAACCCCCGTCACGCCCCCGGATTCCCGGTGGGAGTTCTAGACCTTGTCGGCCTTAGTACATACCGCCGCCCTGCTGACCAGCGGTAGCAGCAGCGATAGCGTCCTCAAGCTGAGTGTTCTTGGGCACATCGGAGACGGTGGCCTCGGTGATGAGAATCAGGCTGGCAACAGAAGCAGCGTTCTGCAGGGTGACGCGGCTGACCTTGACGGGGTCGAGGACGCCCATCTCGATCATGTCGCCCCACTCGCCGTTGGCAGAGTTGAGACCCTGGCCGGCGGGCAGCTCGGCAACCTTGTCGACCACGACGGCGCCCTCAAAGCCAGCGTTCTTGGCGATGGTAGCAACCGGAGCAGTCAGAGCCTTCTTGACGATGTCGACACCGATCTTCTCCTCGGGGTCGTCGATCTCGACAGCATCGAGCGCAGGAGCAGCGTCCATGAAGGCGACGCCGCCGCCGGCGACAATGCCCTCCTCGACAGCAGCGCGGGTAGCCTGCAGGGCGTCCTCGACGCGATGCTTGATCTCCTTGAGCTCGGACTCGGTAGCAGCGCCAACCTTGATGACGGCAACGCCACCGGAAAGCTTGGCCAGGCGCTCCTGGAGCTTCTCGCGGTCGAAGTCAGAGGTGGTGTTCTCCATCTCGCCCTTGATCTGGGCGATGCGAGCGTCAATGGCCTCCTTGGAGCCAGCGCCGCCGACGACGACAGTGTTGTCCTTGGAGATGGTGACGGACTTAGCGGTACCGAGCATATCGGCAGTGATGTCAGCGACCTTCACGCCCAGCTCGTCCAAGGCGGCCTGGCCACCGGTGAGGACGGCGATGTCCTCGAGGATGCGCTTGCGGCGATCGCCGTAGCCCGGGGCCTTGACGGCGCAGACGTTGAGGGCGCCACGGATCTTGTTGAGAACCAGGGTAGGCAGAGCCTCGCCGTCGATGTCCTCAGCGATGATGAGTAGGCCACGGCCGGCGCGCTGGACAGCCTCGAGAACGGGCATGATGTCCTGAACGCTGGAGATCTTCTGGTCGGTGATGAGGATGTACGGATCCTTCATCACGGCCTCCATGCGGTCGTTGTCCGTGACGAAGTAAGCGGAGACGTAACCCTTGTCGAACTGCATGCCCTCGACGGTGTCGATGGTAATGTCGAACGTCTGGGAATCCTCGACGGTGATGACGCCGTCCTTGCCCACGACCTCCATGGCCTCGGCGATCTTCTCGCCAACCTCGGGGTCACCAGCAGAGATGGTACCGACGGAAGCAATCTGCTCCTTGGTCTCGACCGGCTTGGCCTGCTTCTTCATCTCGGCGACGGCGGCGTTGACGGCCTTGTCGATGCCGCGACGGATGGCCAGCGGGTTGGCGCCAGCGGCGACGTTGCGCAGACCGTCGTTGACGATAGCCTGAGCGAGCAGGGTTGCGGTGGTGGTGCCGTCACCCACGGTGTCGTTGGTCTTGGTGGCGACCTCCTTCACCAGCTGAGCGCCCATGTTCTCGATGTTGTCCTCGAGCTCGATCTCCTTAGCGACGGAAACGCCGTCGTTGGTGATGGTCGGGGCACCGAACGTGCGCTGCAGAGCGACGTAACGGCCCTTGGGGCCCATGGTGACGGTAACGGCGTCGGCCAGAGTGTTGACGCCCTTTGCGAGCTTGGCGCGGGCATCGGTGTTGAACGTAATGTTCTTTGCCATGGTAGGTAATCCTCCAAAAGAAATGTGACTCGCGTCGCCGCTTCCGAGTCCTATGCGGCGGCCGCGTTCAAAGACGAATCAGAGATTCTGACGAGACTAGGCCTCGACGACGGCGTAGATGTCGTCGGCGCGCATCAGCAGATACTTCTCGCCGTCGACCTTGACCTCGTTGCCACCGAACTTACCGTAGATGACAACGTCGCCAACCTTGACGTCCATGGGGATGCGCTCACCCTTGTCGTTGACCTTGCCGGCGCCCACGGCAACGATGGTGCCGCGCTGCGGCTTCTCCTGAGCGTTGCTGGCGATATACAGACCAGAAGCGGTCTTCTGCTCGGCCTCGTCGGGCTTGACCAGAACACGATCTGCAAGCGGCTTCAAAGACGACATGCTTGTCTCCTCCTTTTTGGGCCGCGCGGTTATACCACGCGAATTAACCCTTTTTGTTTGCGTACGCGTTGAATGGTACCCACGAATGGCGGGTTATACAACACGGAGTCAAAAAATCTTATTTTTTGGCACTTAGATTTTCTGAATGCCGGGGGATAACTTAGCGGTGGCTCCCGGGGCGGACCGGAGGGCATGAAGTTTGCTGCTCTACAGTCCTGCGCAAGACGGAAAGCACATTAAGTGCTTTCCTTTGCGTGCGGAACTCGCGACAAACTTCATGCCCTCCGGTCCGCCCCGGGAGCTGGGGTAACTTATTCGGGCCCGGCATTCAGAAAAGTCAGTGCAGCAAAATGGCGATGCAGATGGGATGCACAAGATAGGGGCACGTTGTTGGGACGTGCTCTTTTAAGTTGCGGTGGAATAGTTCCTGTTTTTGGGCTTGAAGGCCGATTTTAGGGACTATTTCACCGCAACTGAGGGGTGGGATGCGGGGCTAGCGCTCGTAGATCAGGTTGCCGGCTAGGTAGGTGGCTTGGACTTTGGTGACTTGCAGTTCTTGGGGGTCGATGGTGAGCGGGTTTTGGTCCAGGACTACCAGATCGGCGTATTTGCCGGGCTCCAAGCTGCCGAGGTTTTGCTCGTCGCCCGCTGCATAGGCGCTGCCCAGGGTGTAGTTGCGCAGGGCCGTTGCCGCGTCGATACGCTCGCTCGGCAACCAGCCGCCCTCGGGCCAGTGGCTGCGAGGGTCTTGGCGCGTGATAGCCGTGTAGAGCACGTTCATGCTTGTAACAGCTGTGATGGGGCTATCGGTACCGAAGGCTTGTCGAATGCCGCGCTGCTTATAGGTTGCGAACGGCCACATGATGCGGCTGCGCTCCAAGCCCAGGTCGCGCTCCGGACCACCCGGGTCGAGCGTGATATGGCAGGGCTGGCTCGAGGCAATGACATTGAGTTTGCGCAGACGATCGATGTCCTCGGGTAGGAGGTTCTCCAGATGCTCGAGCGTGTTATGACCGTGCTGGGGCAGGCCGTACAGTTCGGCGGCCTCCTCAAAGATATCGAGCGCGGCATGGATGGCACCGTCGCCGATGACGTGGATGCGCACGGTGTGGCCGCGCTCCGCGGCCGCCAGAACTAGCTTGCGCATGCGCTCGGCGGGAACCGTCAGACGGCCCTGGTCGCCCGGGAAGCGCGGATTGGTATAGGGCTCGGTGAGATATGCCGTGTGTTCGCTCGACACGCCGTCGAAGAACTGTTTAAAGCCCGGCGCCGAGAGCAGCACATTGTTCGCGTAACGTGCCTGCAGCTCTTCCAAGCGCGACTGGTCATCCAGCAGCGTGGGGAACAGATGGGCTCGGATGCCCAACTTG
>CBCTTO010000102.1:0-3720 GCA_965149855.1 uncultured Collinsella sp. | reverse complement strand
AGACGGTCCCGGGCTGACAATTTCGACTGTAATGGACGTTCTTGTTTGACTAGTCGTTTAAGAACGTCCCCGATGACTATTTGAATTGCTAATTTGTGCGGGTTGTGGTTTTGTGACCTGCTGAAATTAAAGATACTGT
The DNA here is from genome assembly GCA_965149855.1 of uncultured Collinsella sp. Lineage (GTDB taxonomy): Bacteria > Actinomycetota > Coriobacteriia > Coriobacteriales > Coriobacteriaceae > Collinsella. The sequence continues at coordinate 3,581 of CBCTTO010000102.1, read as the reverse complement.
ACAACTGTACGTTAATTCGTCTTCGTAGTATATTGCTACCCGCAAAACTCAATACCATTGTGCTCTGAGACGCTAAAGCGCTTACGTACAATGGTTATCGATAGTACGATTCGATTCAACGACAGGATGGATGGTCCAAGCGTGAGTCTCGGCAGCAAACTATCCAATGCAAAGGTCTCCTTTGCGATATTTAAGCGCGACATTAAGCGACTGCTTGTGAACCCCGTCGCCCTGGTGGTTACCCTTGGCGTGTGCGTTATTCCCTCGCTGTATGCCTGGTACAACATCGTGGCCAACTGGGATCCGTACGGAAACACCCAGGGCATCAAGATTGCCATCGCCAACAACGATCGGGGCACCCAAAACGACCTGGTGGGCGAGCTCAACGCGGGCGATCAGGTCGTCGATCAGCTCAAGGAGAACGATCAGCTGGGCTGGACCTTCGTCGATTCTGCGGCCGATGCCAAAGAGGGCGTCGAGAGCGGTGAGTACTATGCGGCCATCGTAGTCCCCAAGAACTTCTCGGATAACCTGGTTTCGATGCTCGACGGCAACTACCATCAGCCCAAGCTCACGTACTACGTCAATGAGAAGAAGAGCGCTATTGCGCCCAAGGTTACCGACACCGGTGCAAACACCATCGAGGAGCAGATCAACTCGGAATTTGTCTCCACGGTGGGCGAGACCGTTGCCAGTATTGCCAAGGATGCCGGAGTCGATTTAAAGGACAAGGCAACCCAGACTCAGGATTCGTTGGCCGGTTCGGTATCAGAGGCTTCCGATACGTTGGGCGAAGTGCGTGATTCGATTGGCGACATGAATGCCGCCATCGATAAGACGAGTGGTTCCATTGCCTCGGCAGATGCGGCACTTGCCGGTCTGCAGGGTCAGGCGCCGTCGCTGACGCAGGCGATCTCCCAGGGCAATGACCTGCTGGGCGAGGCTCGCGCCACGGCGGGCAACTCTGTCGCCTCGCTCTCCAAGGCGCTCTCGGAAGGCAGCCTTGCGCTCACCAAGACGTCAGCCTCCGCAAACGCTGCGATTGGCAAGCTGACGGGCACGGTCGCATCTACGACCACCCGTATCGACAACTCGCTTGAGTCTCTCCAAGCGACGATCGACCACAATAAGGCCGTTATCGGGCACTTGGAAATTCTCGTCAATGACACGTCGACAGGTTCCAAGGAAATTGACGCGCGCATTGTATCGATCATCGATTTGCTCCGCGAGCAGAATGAAAAGCTTCAGAGCATCAAGGACGGTCTGTCTGCGCAGTCGAGCGCCATGGCGAATGACGCTGCGGCTGTCTCGGGTGCCAGCGACGCTATCAATAATGCAATTCAGACCGGTGCGACCAACCTTGGCCAGGCCCAGACGGACCTGGGTCAAAACGCGCTGCCGAAGGTCTCGAGCGCACTTGATTCGTTTGCCGCCGTTTCGGGCGACCTGACCGGTATCGTCTCGGGTATGACACCTACACTTGCAAATGCGCGCGGCACGTTGGCGCAGCTTAGCGCTACGCTCGGCCAGGCCAAGACCACGCTGTCCCAGACCGATGCCTCGCTTGCCAAGGTCCAGGACAAGCTCGCAACCGCCGCCAACGACATCGCGGCGCTACAGACCTCCGAGTCCATGGGCGAGCTGGCCGGCCTGATGGGCGTCGACGTCGATGATGTTGCAGACTTCATGGCATCTCCGGTCGAGCTGACCTCAAAGTCAATTTACCCGGTCAAGAGCTTTGGTTCGGGCATTGCCCCGTTCTATACCAATCTGGCGCTGTGGGTGGGCGGCTACGTGCTTATCGCCATCTACAAGCTCGAGGTCGACCGCGAAGGCATCGGCAGCTTTACCGCGCGTCAGGGCTACTTTGGCCGCTGGTTGCTCCTGGTGATCCTGGGCGCGTTGCAGGCCATCATCGTTACGGTAGGCGATCTGGTGATCGGCGTGCAGTGCGTCAGCCCGCTGCTGTTCGTGCTGGGCGGCATCGCCATCTCGTTCACCTACGTCAATATCATCTATGCGCTGTCCACCACGTTTAAGCATATCGGCAAGGCTATCGGCGTCATTCTGGTTATCGTGCAGATCCCGGGTTCGTCGGGTATGTACCCCATCGAGATGATGCCAGGCTTCTTCCAGTGGCTGCACCCGCTGCTGCCCTTTACCTACGGCATCAATCTGCTGCGCGAGACGGTCGGCGGCATGTATTCGTTCAACTACCTGTTTAACCTGTGCATTCTGGGCGTGTTCTTGATCGTGGCGCTCTTTATCGGCCTGCAGCTGCGTCCGCTGCTGCTCAACCTTAACCTGCTCTTTGATAAACAGCTCTCCACGACCGGTATGATGATTTGCGAGTCCAACGACCTGCCGCGCCAGCGCTACTCGCTGCGCACGGCCATGCGCGTCATGCTCGATTCCGATTCGTACCGTCGCGAACTGCTCGATCATGCGGTCGCCTTTGAACATCGCTACCCGTACTACATCAAGGGCGGTTTTGCCGCCGTGGTGGGCGTTCAGGTCCTGCTCTTTGTCCTGTCGACGGTTCTCGATATCGACAATAACGGCAAGATCATCCTGCTTGTCATTTGGATCATCTCGGTTATTGCCATCTGCGGCTGGCTGATCAATATCGAATATATCCGAGCGAGCCTCAATACCCAGATGCGCATCTCGGCGCTTTCGGATGAGGACCTGCGTCGCGAGATGCGCGAACACACGGCCGCCATTCCTGCCGCCCGCCACATGTTTGGCCTCAACGCCAGCGAGCGTGGTGCCAAGGGCGGCGATCAGTCCACGGGCCGCTTGCCGCATATCGGCTCGCACCATAAATCTCAGGGCAGCGACAGCACAGCCACAAATGATGGAGATACCACCGCGCTTGGCAAGCACTCCAAAGGAGGTGAGGCATAAATGAAGAACATCCTGCATCTGTTTAAGCGCGATGTCCAAAACGTGTCTCGCTCCGTGATCGGCTTGGTTGTCGTGATGGGCCTCATTATCGTACCGTGTCTGTACGCGTGGTTTAACATCGCCGGCAGCTGGGATCCGTACGGCAACACCGGCAATCTTAAGATCGCCGTGGTCAACACCGATGAGGGTTACGAGAGCGATTTGATCCCCGTCGAGGTTAACGTGGGCGAAAACGTGACCGCCACCCTACGCGGCAACGAGAGCTTCGATTGGGTTGTGCTCAACAATCGCGAAAAGGCTATCGAGGGCGTTAAGTCGGGCGCGTACTATGCTGCCGTCGTTATCCCCAAAACGTTTAGCGCTGACATGATGACGCTTTTCTCGACCGACGTGAAACACGCCGATATCGAGTTTTACGAGAACCAGAAGGCCAACGCCATTGCGCAGATCGTGACCGAGAAGGGTTCGAGTGCCGTTCAGAGCCAGGTTAACGAAACTTTTACCGAGACCATTACGAGCATCGGTCTTAAGACGGTGTCCAGCCTGCTCGATTACATGAGCACCGACCAGGTCAGCAACTTTATCGCCAACCTGTCCTCGACGCTTGGCGATTCGATTGAGGACCTGCGAGACGTTCAGGCAAATGCTTCGTCGCTGGCGGGCATTTTGAGCTC
>CBCTTO010000101.1:0-3858 GCA_965149855.1 uncultured Collinsella sp. | reverse complement strand
TGTGGGGCAAGCTCCGCGGGCTGCGTATCAACGAGGACGAGAACGGCAAGACCAATCTGGCGCTTGCCGATGTCGACGGCGAGGTGCTCGTGGTGTCGCAGTTCACGCTGTTCGCCGACTGCCGCCACGGTCGCCGCCCGTCGTTTACGGATGCCGGCGCACCCGATGTTGCCAACGAGCTCTACGAGTACTTCCTGACGCTTGTGCACGAGGACGTTGAGCATGTGGCGCACGGTATCTTTGGCGCCGACATGAAGGTCGACCTGGTCAACGACGGTCCGTTCACCATCGTCCTCGATACCGACAATCTTTAGGTTACGCGGTTTTACCAAACCGCGTAACAACTGGTCATGCGAGGTTGTCGTCTGGTACGTATTTGGGACCGGGCTTATTTAGCTACTTGCGTATGGCCACAACAGGGTGCTATAGTATTAGAGTTTTGTCTATCTTAGGGGTATTATCCCCTTTTTGAATTGCACCTTCTGGAGGCCCTGTTCATGGAAGAGATGGAAGTCAATCACGTCGACGACATCCACGAGAAGCTGACCGATATGGTGGGCGATCGCGTCAAGGTTAAGGCCAACATGGGCCGTACCCGCGTCGTCGAGCGCATGGGCACCATCAAGAGCGTCCACCCGGCCGTCTTCATTGTCGAGGTTGACGAGCGTCGTGGCCGCAAGTCGCGTCAGTCCTACCAGTATATCGATGTGCTCACCGGTCAGGTCGAGCTGTTCGACCCCGAGAGCGGCGAGCACATCTTTACCCCGCTCGGCAATCAGCTCGAGGAGCATTAACGGTGACCGATTGGTCCCTGACTCTTTCCGCGCCGGCAAAGATTAACCTCTACCTGGGGGTTCATACCGAGCGCGATGACCGCGGCTACCACAGGGTCGATTCCCTGATGGCGGCCGTCGGTCTTTCCGATACCGTGACGGTCACGCCGGCGCAGGCGCTGACCGTCCAGACGGTTCCAGCATCAGATTTTCCCATGCAAAAGAATACGGCGTATCGGGCTGCGGTTGCTATGGCCGAGCATTATGGTCGCGAGGCAAACATCTGCGTGACGATTGAGAAACGCATTCCATTGTGCGCCGGCTTGGGCGGCCCCTCGACGGATGCGGCCGCGGTCATTGTCGCCTTGGCGGAGCTCTGGGGCATTGATCGCACCGACCCAGCGCTCGATGACATTGCGCGGGGCATTGGTGCCGACGTCCCGTTCTTTTTGCACGCGAGCCCTGCGTTTTACGTAGGTGGGGGAGACGTGCTGGCAACTGAGTACCCCGCGCTGCCCGCGACGCCCGTCGTACTGGTTAAGCCGCGCGAGGCAAGCGTTTCGACAATTGAAGCCTATCGACGTTTTGACGAGGCCCCGGTGCCTGCGGACAAGCCCGGCGCGATAGCTTCTGCCTTGCGTGCTGGTGATGCCGAGACGGCATATGCGCTCATCCATAACAACCTGGGTGTCATTTCCGCACAGATGGAGCCGCAGATTCAAACGGTTCTCGATTGGCTGCGTAAACAGGACGGCACCGTTGCTGTAGATGTGTGCGGATCGGGCGCCTGTTCGTTTGCCATTTGCGACACCGCCGCCACGGCCGAAAGGCTTGCGGACGCTGCCCAGCAAAAAGGCTGGTGGGCCTGCGCGACTGAGCTTATTCCCAACACGGTTCAAATCGACGCGCCAAAGAAATAAAAATTTCTCTAGCACACGACGAAAATCTTTGTTACTATAGTCGAGCTAACGGGTTGTGGCTCAGTTTGGTAGAGCACTGCGTTCGGGACGCAGGGGTCGCTGGTTCAAATCCAGTCAACCCGACCAGAGCATGAGGAGGGACCGCTTCTTGCGGTCCCTTTTTTTAGCTATTGTTGTGATACCGCGATACCCGCGGTATACTCATTCGAGCTTGTCTCGCTGTATTGTGGAGGTCTACATGTTTGGACTGAGGGCTCCTGAGCTCATCATTATTCTCGTCGTTGTCCTGATTATCTTCGGGCCCAAGAACCTGCCGAAGCTCGGCAAGTCCCTCGGCTCTACCGTCAAGAATATCCGCGAGGGTATGGAGGGCGACGATAAGGCCGAGACCAAGCAGGCCGAGGAGGTCGTGGTCGAGCAGTCCGAGGAGGACAAGGAGATCGCTGAGCTCGAGGCCAAGCTCGCTGCTGCCAAGAAGAAGCAGGCAGAGGACAGCGACGCGGACGCAGAGTAGTCCCATCCCTTTGGGGTGAGCACCTGACCGGCTTGCCCGCAGGCTAGCCGGTCTTTTTCGTTTTGTTGACAGTTGATCGTTTGATCAGAGTTGGGGAGATATCCGTATGGACGCAAGCCAGATCGTACTGACCGCTGAGGGCCGCCAGAAGCTCGTCGAGGAGCTCGCCTGGCGTGAGGGCGATTACGCCAAGGAGATCGTCGAGGACATCAAGGAAGCCCGCGCGTTCGGCGACCTTTCGGAGAACTCCGAGTACGATGCCGCCAAGGACAAGCAGGCCCAGAATGCTGCTCGTATCGCCGAGATCCAGGCCATTCTTGCCAACGCTCAGGTTGCTGCCACCACGGGCGATCTGACCGTCTCCATCGGTTCCACCGTTTCGCTGATTGATCCCAACGGCGAGGTCATGGAAGTCACGCTCGTTGGTACCACCGAGACCAACTCGCTCGAGCACAAGATTTCCAACGAGTCTCCGGTCGGTCACGCCATCATCGGTCACGGCGAGGGCGACTCCGTCGAGGTCGTTACGCCTTCCGGCAAGACTCGCGTCTACACCATCGCCAAGATCGCACGCTAGACCACGGTCCCGCGTAAAGGTATGTTTTCGCTCCCTGGGACCGAATCCTGGGGAGCGTTTTAGTTTGAGGAGCTAACTTATGGCAGAGAACCAGAACGCCGCCGATCAGGCATCGACGCTCAACGACGAGCGCGCCACCCGCCTGGCCAAGCGCGCCGCCCTGTTCGAGGCGGGCCAGAACCCCTATCCCGAGCACTCTGAGCTTGAGGACTACGTCGCCGATATCGAGACTAAGTACGCCGATCTTGCCGATGGTGAGGACACCGAGGATGTCGTGAAGATCGCCGGCCGTGTGGTCGCCAAGCGCGGTCAGGGCAAGATCATGTTCATCGTCGTGCGCGATGCGACTGCCGAGATTCAACTGTTCTGCCGCATCAACGACATGGACGAGGCTGCCTGGAATACGCTCAAGGCCCTCGACCTGGGCGACATCCTGGGCGTGACCGGCGTGGTCGTGCGCACCCAGCGCGGCCAGCTTTCCGTTGCCCCTAAGAGTGCGACCCTGCTTTCCAAGGCCGTTCGTCCGCTGCCCGAGAAGTTCCACGGTCTTTCCGACAAGGAGACCCGCTATCGCCAGCGCTATGTTGACCTGATCGCCAACGACGACGTTCGCGAGACCTTCCGTAAGCGTTCGCAGATTCTCTCCACCTTCCGTCGCTTTATGGAGTCCGACGGCTACATGGAGGTCGAGACCCCCATCCTGCAGACCATCCAGGGCGGCGCTACTGCCAAGCCGTTCATTACCCACTTCAACGCGCTCGATCAGGAGTGCTACCTGCGTATTGCCACCGAGCTGCACCTCAAGCGCTGCATCGTCGGTGGTTTTGAGCGCGTGTTCGAGATCGGCCGCATCTTCCGTAACGAGGGCATGGACCTCACCCACAACCCCGAGTTCACCACGATGGAGGCCTACCGTGCCTTCTCCGACCTCGAGGGCATGAAGGCGCTCGCCCAGGGCGTCATTAAGGCAGCTAACAAGGCCATCGGCAACCCCGAGGTCATCGAGTACCAGGGCCAGACCATCGACCTTTCTGGTGAGTGGGCCAGCCGTCCCATGACCGACATCGTCTCCGA
>CBCTTO010000100.1:0-3865 GCA_965149855.1 uncultured Collinsella sp. | reverse complement strand
ATCATCGGCGGCCTGCTTTTGGGCTGCACGCGTTCGGTGGCGTCCAAGTTTACGTTCTTCCTGGCCATTCCCGTCATGTTTGGCGCGAGTGCGCTCAAGCTGGTCAAGTACTTCATCAAGGGCGGTACCTTTGGCGCCAACGAGATCGCCATCCTGGGCGTGGGCTGCGTTGTGGCCTTTGTGGTTTCGCTCATCGCCATTAAGTGGCTCATGGGCTTCGTCCGCCGTCACGACTTCAAGTGCTTCGGCGTCTACCGCATCATTCTGGGTATCGTGGTGCTCGCGTACTTCTTCGTCCTGGAGCCTATGCTCGGCCTGTAACTTGGTTGACGCTGCGCGGCGGCCAGAACGACAACTTGTCATTCAAAGAGGGCGGCATGACCAAAAGGTCTATGCCGCCCCTTTTCATGCCAATTTGTTCGCCCTGACCGTCGCTCGCTGCTGCTGCCATGACATCGGCGGTTTCGTGATTGTCAATAGATTGGTGCAGACTAACCTGACCCCATTGCGCCAAATCCGCTGGGGCGGGCCTGACGGCGGCGCACGGAGTCGTGGTGTGATTTGCGTCGGTGTCCGCGCGGCTCGGTATACTGGTACGGCTCAAACTATGGCGCTGCCCGCAGGCGCGCCGTCCGTCAGATGAGGAGTCGCCCATGACCCAGCCCTTGCCCTGGGAAAAGAACGCCGCGGTACCCGTGCCGCCCGCGCCGGAACCCGTGCCGCTCGATGCATACACCGCCCCCGCTGCGCCGGAGCCCGAGCTCGTCCCGCTCGACATTTACGACGCTCCCGCGCCGGCACCCAAACTCGCCAAGCCGCTCGTCGACATCGACAGCCTTAATCCCGCCCAGCGCGAGGCCGTCCTGACCACCGAGGGTCCGCTGCTGGTCCTTGCCGGTGCTGGCTCGGGTAAGACCCGCGTCCTGACCTTCCGCATCGCACATATGCTCGGCGACCTGGGCGTTAAGCCCTGGCAGATCCTTGCCATCACGTTTACCAACAAGGCCGCGGCCGAGATGCGCGAGCGTCTGGCGGCACTCATCCCCAGCGGTACCCGCGGCATGTGGGTGTGCACCTTCCATGCTATGTGCGTGCGCATGCTGCGCGAGGACGCTGACCTGCTGGGCTACACCGGTCAGTTCACCATCTACGATGACGACGATTCCAAGCGCATGGTGCGCGATATTATGCAGGCGCTCGGTATCGAGCAAAAGCAATTCCCCATCAATATGATCCGCAGCAAGATCAGTTCGGCCAAAAACGCCATGATCGGCCCCGAGGACATGCTCAAATCCGCCGACAGCCCCAACGACAAAAAGGCCGCGCAGGTCTACCTGGAGCTGGAACGCCGCCTGCGCGCCGCCAACGCGATGGACTTCGACGACCTGCTCGTGCGCACGCTCGAGCTGCTGCGCACCTGCCCCGAGGTGCTCGATAAGTACCAAGAGCGTTTCCGCTACATTAGCGTCGACGAGTATCAGGACACCAACCACGTCCAGTACGAGATCGCCAACCTGCTGGCCGCCAAGTACCAAAACCTCATGGTCGTAGGCGACGATGACCAGTCCATTTATAGCTGGCGCGGCGCCGACATCACCAACATCCTGGACTTTGAGAAGGACTTTAAAAACTGCAAGACCGTTAAGCTGGAGCAGAACTACCGCTCCACGGGCCATATCCTGAGCGCCGCCAACGCCGTGGTGCGTCACAACTCGCAGCGCAAGGACAAGCGCCTGTTTACGGCCGAGGGCGACGGCGAGAAGATCCAGGCCTTCCAGGCAAGCGACGAGCGCGACGAGGGCCGCTGGATTGCCGGCGAGATCGAAAAGCTGCACTCCAAGGGCACGAGTTACGACGATATCGCCGTGTTCTACCGCACCAACGCCCAGTCGCGTATCCTCGAAGATATGTTCCTGCGCGCGGGCGTGCCCTACAAGATTGTGGGCGGCACGCGATTCTTCGACCGTGCCGAGATCCGCGACGTCATGGCCTACCTCAAGATGATCGTGAACCCGGCAGACGAGATGAGCGTCAAGCGCGTCATCAACACGCCGCGCCGCGGCATCGGCTCCACCTCGATCCAAAAGATTGAGCAGCTGGCGCGCGACAACCGTTGCTCGTTCTTCCAGGCTTGCGAGATCGCGTGCGCCGAAACCGGCATGTTTAGCGCCAAGGTGCGCAATGGCCTGTCGAGCTTTGTGTCGCTGGTGCGCGAGGGTCGCCGCATGGACGGCGAGCTCAAGGACGTCGTCGAGATGATTGTCGATAAGACGGGCCTGCTGCAGGCTTTCCGCGCCGAGGGCACCATGGAGTCCGAGAGTCGCGCCGAGAACATCCAGGAATTCCTGGGCGTCGCTGCCGAATTTGAGGAGACGCACGAGGATATCGAAGGCACGCTCGAGAGCTTGGAAGAGCTGCGCGCTGCTGGTGTTGCCGATGTGCCCGCCGACGTTGAGCCCGAGCCCGTTGTGGTGAGCGCGCCCGCGCCCGAACCGGGGCCGTCCGCCTCGGCATCCTCGTTTGAGGCGCTCGTCGGCGCCCGTGACGCCGCGGGCTCTAATCCGCTCGATAGCTTGGCCGCTCCGGCGCTGTCTCCGCAGGATGCTCTGGCCGCCGCCATCGCGGGCAACGCGTATGCCGCGCCGACGGAGATGCCGGCGGGTGCCGTGCATGCCGACGAGATCGAGCGCACCTACGGCCCGCTCACCTGCAAGGCGCTGCCGGCACTCATGGAGTGGCTGGCTCTGCGCTCCGACTTGGATTCCCTGGCCGGCGAGACGCATGCCATTACCATGATGACCATCCACTCCGCCAAGGGCCTGGAGTTCCCGGCGGTGTTCGTGGCCGGCATGGAGGAGGGTATCTTCCCGCACGTGCACGATTTTGGCGGTAGTGACGATCCGGGTAAGCTCGAGGAGGAGCGCCGCTTGGCCTACGTCGCCATCACGCGTGCTCGCAAGCGCCTGTTCCTGACCTATGCGGCCACGCGTCGCACCTACGGCTCGACCTCTGCCAATCCGCGCTCGCGCTTCCTCAACGAGATTCCGTTTGAGGACATCGAGTTTAGCGGTATCGGTTCTGCCGGTTTTGAGGGCACGGGCTGGGAGAAGCGCGGCGACCGTCACGGCACGTTTGGCTCGGGTATGGGCTCGGACATGTATGGCGGCAAGGTGTTTGGCTCGCATACGCGCTCGACCGGCGGCTCTGGATCGCGCAGCGGATCGAGCTTCGATGACTTCTTTGGCGGCAGCACTTATGGCACCGAGCGCCATCGTGGGGTTTCGCCCGACGCCGGCCGTGTTGCCTCGACCTTTGGCTCGGGCGCGCCGCGAGCCAAAAAGCCGTCATCCAAGGTATCCCCGACGGTGGAGCGCAAGGTCGATCGCGCCAGCGCATCGCAGGACTTTGCCGCGGGCGATACCGTGAGTCATAAGACCTTTGGCACGGGCACCGTGATCTCGGTCGCCGGAGACATGATCGAGGTTCAATTCGAAAAGACCGGCCAGACCAAAAAGCTTATGAAGGGCTTTGCGCCAATCGTCAAGCTGAATGCCTAACTTCGAGGTTGACCGGGCGCGCCGGGGGCTTTGGTCGCCTGCTCGGACAGTCCTGCTCGCACGGAGAGCACATTAAGTGCTCTCCGGCTCGTGCGGAACTCGCGATCGACCAAAGCCCCCGGCGCGCCCTCTTCCTTGTGGCGTTTTGGTCTGCAGCTTGCGAACGTCGCTTTGCTCGTCCGCTTTTTGATCTGGAGAGCCGGGTGGGCTGATAGGTAAATAAATGTGAGTAGGGGCTGTCCCGGAAAAGGACGGGCGAGGCCCTTGTTGGGGGTGGGTTGTTGGTGGGATCTACAGATGCGAGAAGA
>CBCTTO010000099.1:0-4150 GCA_965149855.1 uncultured Collinsella sp. | reverse complement strand
CCGCCAACTACACCGTGGAGGACCGTTCCGGCAAGGCCGTGTGCAAGGCCAAGCTGCAGGAGGAGTTGGGGCTCGAGGTTCGCGACGACCGTCCGCTCATGGTGATGGTCACGCGCCTGACGCGCCAGAAGGGCATGGACTTGGTCATGTACGCGCTCGACCGCATCCTGGCCGGCGGCGTGCAGGTGGCCGTACTGGGCACCGGCGACCGCGACTACGAGGACGGCCTGCGCTACTTCCAGGACAAGTACCCCGGCACCATGGCTGCACGCATCGAGTTTGACCCGGCGCTGTCGCAGCGCATGTATGCCGCCGCCGATATGTTCCTGATGCCGTCGAAGTTTGAGCCCTGCGGCCTGTCGCAGATCATCGCCATGCGCTACGGCACCCTGCCCATCGTACGCGAGACCGGCGGTCTGAAGGACACTGTGATCCCGTATAACGAGTTTACCGGCGAGGGCACGGGCTTCTCGTTTAGCAACTTTAACGGCGACGAGATGGGCGACGCCGTGTTCCGCGCGGCACGCCTGTTCTGGGATAACCGCGACGCCTGGAACCAGCTGGTCACGCAGGCCATGAGCCAGGACTTTAGCTGGACGCGTTCGGCCGATAAGTATCTGGACCTGTACTTCTTTATGCATCCGGAGATTGAGCGCCCGGCAGCAGTTGTCGACGAGTCTGAGGCTGTTGAGGAGCCCAAGGCCGAGGAGAAACCGGTTGAGGCTGAGCCCGTTAAGGCCGAGCCTGTGATGAAGGTCGAGGCTACTCCCAAGCCCGAGCCTGAGGTGAAGCCTGCTGCGAAGCCTGCGGCAAAGAAGACCACGACTCGTAAGACGACGGCCAAGAAGGCCACTGCGGCCAAGGCGACGGCAACCAAGACTACCGCTGCCAAGACAGCGACCACGCGCAAGCGCACCACCGCAGCCGCCAAGAAGGCCGCCGAGGCCGAGTCTGCTCCCGAGGTAAAGACTGAGGCTGCCGTCGAGGCCAAGCCTGCCGTCAAGGCACCGGCCAAGACCGCTGCCAAGAAGACGACCGCGACCGCCAAGAAGGCGACGGCAACGAAGGCTGCTACGACAAAGGTCGCCGCAAAGCCGGCCGCAAAAGTCGAGGAGACGCCCGCCAAGCCCAAGGCTGAGGCAACCGTCGAGGCCAAGCCGGCCGCCAAGACCACCACGCGCAAGCGCACGACGTCAGCCAATAGGACCACGGCAAAGGCCGCAACTCCCAAGGCAGAGACTAAGACCGCCGCTGCCAAAGAGGAGCCCAAGGCCGAGGTAAAGGCCCAGCCGGTGCCGAAGGCCGCCGAGGTCAAGGCCGCCCCGAAGGCAGAGGCTAAGCCCGAGTCCGCCAAGGAGACCCCGGTCTCCCCCGTCGCTCCGGCAGAGGAAAAGGCTCCGACCAAGAAGACCTCCGTCCGCAAGGCAACGGCCACCCGCAAGCGCCGCTAGCCCGCAGAGGATCTAAAACCTCATCAAACCCTAAGCAAGGGGCGCTCCAATCGGGCGCCCCTTCTCTGTAGGTGGTGGTAAAACGATTTTCTAGGACAACCGTTCGCCGATGGTAAACGGATGTTGTTTATACACCCTGTGTACAACAGATATACTAATATCCTGTGCGTAAAGCCCATGGCCCGTAGGCCGTGATTCTATTGAACTGGACCGTACTATGAGATTGATACACAACAGCCGCCTATCGCAGTTTCGCACTCCGTTTGGCGCTGTGACCACAGGAACTACCGTTGCACTCTCGGTGATTTTGGAGGATGCCGATCCCAACCAGGCAACACTCACCCTGCGTACCTGGGTCGATGAAGTCGGCGAGACCCTGATTCCGATGGAGCACGAAGGCGATGGCATTTTTACCGGCGAGCTCAAATGCACTGAACCGTGTCTTGTGTGGTACAGCTTTATCTGCAATATCGAGGGCCAGCCCGAGGTTCGCTTGGGCGCACCGCAGGGCCGCACCGGCGGCGAGGGCGTAACCTACGACTACGCCGAGGTGCCGTCATTCCAGATTACCGTCTATAAGCACCGCGAGAACCGCCCCACCTGGTACGAGCGCGGTATGGTCTACCAAATCTTCCCCGACCGCTACGCCCGTGACGAGCATTGGCGCGAGCGCACAATGGCCCAACTCGAAAAACCGCGCAAGGGCATTCAGCGCCGGATGGTCGAAGACTGGAACGTGCCGCCCGTGTACGAGCGCGCTGAGGACGGCTCCATCAAGACCTGGGACTTCTACGGCGGCTCGCTCAAGGGCATCCAGGAAGACCTGCCCCGCATCGCCGAGCTGGGCTTTACGGCCATCTACCTCAACCCCATCTTTGAAGCCGCGAGCAACCACCGCTACGACACGGCCGACTACACCAAGATCGACCCGATCCTGGGCACCGAGCAGGACTTTACCGAGCTCTGCCAGGCAGCCGAGAAGCTGGGCATTTCCATCATCCTGGACGGCGTCTTCAACCACACGGGCGACGACTCGATCTATTTCAACCGCTACGGCAACTACCCCGGCGTGGGTGCCTGGCAAAGCGAGGATTCGCCGTGGCGCGATGCGTTTACCTTCCACGAGGACGGCTCGTACGACTGCTGGTGGGGCGTGGGCAACATGCCGGCCATCAACGAGAAGTCCGAGCTGGTGCGCGAGAGGCTCCTGGGCAAGGACGGCGTGATTCGCAAATGGCTGCGCGCCGGTGCCCATGGTTGGCGCCTGGACGTCGCTGACGAGCTTTCCGACGACTTCCTGGCCGAGATCAAGAAGGCCGTACTTGCCGAAAAGCCCGATGCACTGTTGCTCGGCGAAGTCTGGGAAGACGCCTCCAACAAGATTAGCTACGGCCATCTACGCCGCTACCTGCAGGGTTCCGAGCTGGACTCTGCTATGGATTATCCCTTCCGCGACATGGTCATCGGCTTTTTGATGGGCTACAAGAACGCCTACCAGGCAGCCGAGGATATCGAGACCCTGCGCGAGAACTACCCAAGCGAGGCGTTGTCCTGCGCGCTCAATCTGCTTTCGAGCCACGACCGTCCGCGCATCATCTCGGTGCTCGGCGGCGGCCCCGACGAGTCGCAGCTGCCCGAGTGCGAGCGCAGCAAGTGGCGCCTGGACGAGAACTCGATGGGCCTGGCCAAGAGCCGCTTCTGGCTTGCAACGCTCATGCAGATGACGTTCCCCGGTGTGCCTTCGATCTACTACGGCGACGAGTACGGCCTGGAGGGCCTAACCGATCCGGGCAACCGCCGCACCCTGCCGACCAAGGACCAACTGCACGACTTCGACACGCTGGCTATTGTCAAGAACGCCTCCGCCGTGCGCCGCGCGCTGCCATTTATGATCGACGGCGAGATTAAGGCCTTTGCGCTCAACGACGAGGTGCTGGCATACAACCGCACGGGCAAGAATGGCGAGTCCGCGACGGTTATCATCAACCGCAGCCTGCGCAATTCGCACCGCGTGACGATTCCGGCACTCGGTGAATGTGCAAGTGACGTGATTAGCGGTCACGAGTGCGAGATCCACAACGGTACGGTCACGCTCGATCTGTATCCGCTGGGCTCGTCGATCATCTATCACCACGCCGAGCAGCGCCTGCAGGAGCCGCTCGATCACGGCGCGGGCGTCGTGTGCCATATCACCTCGGTGCCCACCGACGACGGCAAGCCTGGCACGATTGGTGCGCCCACGCGTCGCTTTATCGATCATCTGGCCGCTATGGGCATGCGCTACTGGCAGGTCCTGCCTGTCAACCCGACGGACTTCTTCCGCTCCCCTTACGCTGGGCCTTCGGCCTTTGCGGGCAATATTGACCTGCTGCCCGAGAGCCAAGAGGAACTGGCGGCCGACTTTGAGACTTGGAAAGCACGTGGCGGCGAGGATGCAGACCCGCTCTACACGGCGTTTAAGCACCGCAACGCCGATTGGCTCGAGAAGTACTGCGTCTACATGGCCGTCAAAAAGTACTTTGAAGGCGAATCGCGTCACGATTGGCCGGCAGATGTCGCGCGCTACAACGAGCATCTGATTGACGACAAACGTTTCCACGACGAGGCAGAGCTGCAGGCGTACATGCAGTACCGCTTTGACCTAGCCTGGTGCGAGCTCATGAACTATGCGCACAAGAAGGGCATCGAGGTCATCGGCG
>CBCTTO010000098.1:0-4186 GCA_965149855.1 uncultured Collinsella sp. | reverse complement strand
CTTCTTTTGCGTATCGGTCGAATGGGTCTTTTCCGGGTCGAGCAACACAAACGGCAGCGCCGGGCTAATAGTGCAGGTCACACTCGCTGCACGTCCCTCGAGCTGTGTTCCCGCGGCGCCGCGGTACAACTCCAGGATCTCAGGTGTCAGCGGAGCGCCGTGCTCGATCGTATCGACGCCGGCCTGAAGCGCGGCCTTCACACCTTCGGTACTCTCGACATGGGCCATAACCGGAAGGCCAACCTCGTGCGCCGCCTTGCACGCCGCCGCGGCGACATCGACCGGCATGCGCAGCACGCCCGGCTCGCCCACCTCGGTCGCGTCGAACACGCCACCTGTCACGAACAGCTTGATGACGTCGGCACCGCGCGCATACAGGTCGCGCACCTGTTCGGCCGCCTCGTCGGGGGTATTGGCGACCTGCGCGAACAGCCCCGCGCCATGGCCACCCGGCACCGTGACGCCCGTCCCCGGCGCTACCAGACGCGGACCCTGATACTTGTCGGCGTCGATGGCGTTGCGCACGGCCAGATCGGCAAACAGCGGGTCGCCCGCGCCGCGCACCGTAGTCACGCCGCTTGCCAACTGCTGCTGGGCACTGCCTTTGAGGATGTGGCGAACGATGGCGCGGCCCACGGGGTTGTCGAGTTTCTTCATGAGCGCGCCCGCATCGCCGGCCGAGACCGGCTTGCCCGAGCCGCACAGATGCACATGCATATTGATGAGGCCCGGCATGAGATACGCACCCGCCAGGTCAATGACCTCGGCACCTGCCGGAGCTTGGGCCACGGCGCTCGGTCCCATCCACGTGATGACACCGCGCTCAACGGCCACGGCCATATCGGGCTGCGGCTCCATATGTTCCGAACCATCCAGGACGGTCGCATTGATAAACAACGTGGAACGATCGGCAGACGCCATATCGAGCTCCTCCCTCACGATTAACTTGAACATTTGTCCATTATCGCCTAATGCAGCAAGCTAAAGTCGGACATATCGGTTAACGGAGAAAAGGGAGGATGTGGGAATGGAGAGGCCAGCACGGCGATGCCCCAGCCAGGTGCCAAACGTCTTGATCTGTAACAGTTAGACGTTCTCCAGGCCCCTAAACGTTACAGATTTAGACAAACCAGCGGCGCCCAAGCATTCGTCTCGATTTGTAACAGGTAGACCGTCTTTAACCTTCCAAATGTTACAGATCGAGATATTCGGTCGTGCGTCCAGCCTTTGTCTCAATCTGTAACAGTTGGGTCGAATTTTGGCCTGTAGATGTTACAGATTGAGACATTCCCCCAGCCAGGTGCCAAACGTCTCGATCTGTAACAGGTAGACGTTCTCCAGGTCCCTAAACGTTACAGATCGAGATCTTTTAGCGGCAACCAACCTCCTGTCTTGATCTGTAACAGTTACGAGGCCAAACGGCCCCTTGTTGTTACAGATCGAGACAAACTCGACAGGAACAACCACATCCGCGTCAGCTGCACCCCTCAGCGCCCATACCACCGGCATCTCCATTCCTCGGCCAAATCGACCCGTCGCGGAATACCCGCCAGCCTCATCGTCTCAACCAGCTTCCCCGGATTCTTGAGCTCATCAAACGTAAACCGAAGCACCTTGTGCCCGAGCATTGTCAGATGGGACTCCCGCTGACGCTCCGCCACGAATGGGTCGACCCACTCCCGACCCTCGTCGTTCCGCAAGGTATACTTCCCCTTTCCGTCCAGCTCGCCAATCACGCACGTTCCGTCCTCGAGCCTCCAAAAATAATCAACGCGAAACACTTGGCTCGGATCGAGCGGATCACGAAACTCCACCTGCAACCCCGGCACCGGAAACCCATACGCGATAAAAAATGCCCGAAAACGAGACTCGCCGCCGTTTTCGGACAGCCCGTCCGCATACGACGCGATCACCTGCGCTCTACGATATCCGCGCTTGCCTCCACAATCCATACGAAGCCGCTCACAAAAGTCATCGCGCGATTCGCCCTTTGCTCGCAACGCAGAATCGGCAATCGCCAGGCCATACGAAAACGGCGCGCGCAGCAGGCAATCCTCTACCGTGCGCCAAAACGGCGTCACCCGCACGCCGTCGACTTGTTCTAGCGCGCCCGCCGCCTGCGGACGCAACAGGCGGCATCCCGCACTCAGCGGCACCGAGCAACCTGTCTTAACAAGAAATCGCGGCCCGAGCAGATCATTCGGCACCTCCAGACCCCACAAAAGCGCCGCGTCATAGCCCCAAAACGCCCAATCGGGATGAAACTCCGCAAGCCCTTTGATGGTACGCAGCGCTCGCTCCGCCGGCGTCAGCACAACCCAATCATGTTGCAAGCAGAACAAATACGGCTCGGGCTCCGCAATATCATCGGTTCCCACATGACGCCGCAGCCACATGAGCTCGGCATTGTCGTGCGTCACAAGCAGCACGCCTTGTTCAGCTGCCTCCGTGAGCCTGGCAAGCATCCTATTCCGCGCCAAGGTGTTACGTGTTGCATGTTTGCGTTTAAGAACGGTATGAGACACTTCCATCACCACCACATCGGACAAATGGACCTTCGCCGCTGTTGCCGCCGCCGACAAACGTCTTGATCTGTAACAGGAAGACAGTCTTTGAGCCTCTAGTTGTTACAGATCGAGATTTTCGGTCGTGCGTCCAGCCTTTGTCTCAATCTGTAACAGGTAGGTCGAGTTTTGGCCTGTAGATGTTACAGATTGAGACATTCCCCCAGCCAGGTGCCAAACATCTCGATCTGTAACAGGTAGACCGGCTTTTTGTCCCTAAACGTTACAGATCGAGACAAATAGACAGGCGGCGGCGCTGCGACAGCCCACCCCCTACTCCCATTCCTGTTCGTAGATGTTGAGCGACTTTACGTACCGCCCCTGGGCACCCATGATGTCGCGGACCAGCCGTAAGAAGAAGCTGATGCACGAGGTGTCGAAACCGTCCTCCAGGTCCTCGGGATGCACGGCACCTGGCCCGTCGACCGCTGTGTCACTCAGGCGCGCGATGTCATACAGATAGAGCTGCCCCGCCGTCAGCCAGACATCGTCGACGCACGCGAGTCGCACCGCAATCGCGCCATCGTTCCAGTGCTCCTTTTGCACGATATGTGGGTCGTAAACATCAAACCGACGGTCGGTGCGCGTGTCGCGCAGTGCGACCATACCGGTCACGGAATCCTTGTCCAAAATGCCAAAACGCGAAAAGTAATGCGTGTCGCGCACTTGCCCGAGCCGCTTGAGCGACGCAGATGAAAGGGAAGCCGGCGGCTCGTCAGCATACAGCTCAAGCAGCGTCGCGCCATGATAATAGGGGCGCTCAAAGAGCAGCCAATCGGTAAACGCCATGTTGTAGGCCATGATTTCGCTTTGCGAAGGCTCCTCGCAATAGCTGAGCCACGGGTCGACAATAATTTCGAACTGCTCGCGCGCCGGCTCCAAAAACTGGAACTTCCGCAGCATCCAAAAATGAGCCATGTCGACAATATCGTTGCCGACGGCTTCGGCCAAACGCGCTCGATTGCAAGCCTGATCAGTCATGGCATCCTCCTCAAATCGATGGGCCTCGATTTGAGCTTACGAGGAGGTCATATGCTCACGGCCAGCACGAACGAAACGGGGCCTCGACTGCAAACCAAAAGCTGACCAAATACTTGACGGAATGCTTGACCGAATATGCGCGCTGGAACAAAACCGCAGGTAGATATAGACAAATATACAGAGATTCTGAGCCGATCGGCCGCAGCCATCACGAAAACAGCAAAGCGCCGCGAGCTCACACGTCAGCAAATGAGCAGCCAGACGTCGGCAAACGAGCAAAACGCTCGCAAACCCGCAAGGAGTGTCCCCGGGTGCCGACACATAAGGAACGTCCCCAGCTGCCGACACTTGGGGACATTCCTTATGTGCCGGCCGTTGGGGACAGCCCTTGTTGATTCGATTGTGGGCGACTACCTTACAGCGCCAGCGCGTCGGCGACTTCAGCGGCGCAGGCCAGGGCATCGGCCATAGCACTCACCACGAGCGAGCTGCCGTTGCGGGCGTCACCGGCCACGTACACCGGTGCGGCATCCGCGGCGACGCCGTCGACACGGGCCGCAAGGTGCGACCCCTCGGCAGCCATTACCGGCAGCGGACGACCAGCGGTGGCAACAGGCACGCTCACCGCATCGAACACGCCA
>CBCTTO010000097.1:0-4198 GCA_965149855.1 uncultured Collinsella sp. | reverse complement strand
CGAGGTAGCCCTCCTGGTCGAAGTGCATGATCTCGATCTTCTCGGTCTCCTTCATGTGTGTCCTCCCATCACATGTGCGCAATTCTATACATCGCGCTTCTTGCTGATACCAATTATAGCCATACGATTGCTTGTTATTTAATACCAATCCAAACTCACGGAGATTTGCGGCGAACGGTCGGTTTCCTCGCCCGAGTGGTATTACAACGCCAATAGTTGTCTATTTCGAGCGCTACTGCCAACGGGTTCCCCACAACTCGCCAGCTATAAAAGCGTTGCGCCAGACCCGCCCAAGCGTTTCCGGCGCAACCGCGCAGTTTAGTTATTCGGCTTCCATCTCCGCTGTCACACGGCGATACATCTCGATAACCTGAGTCGTCGCCTTGGACGGATCTTGATAGTAGCGGCCATCACACGTCTCGGCCGAGACATAGCCCGTATAGCCGTGGCGCATGAGTGCCTCGAGGTCGGCACGCATATCACGCTCGCCGTCGCCCCAGGCAAGATGCGTCGTGCCGCCGCCCACATCTACAAAGTGGGTGTGAACGATCTTGTCGCCCAAAACCTCAAAGTAGCCGTCGATCGTGTCGCCGGCAACTTCCATGGCGCCAAAGTCGATACAGGCCTTCAGGTTGGGACGATCGACCGCCTCGAGGATGCGCGCGACATCCTGTGCCGTATTGACCAACACGGACTCCGACGGCTGCAGGGCCTCGAGCGCGACGCGAATACCGCGCGTATCGGCGTAGTCGCACACCGAGCGCAGCATGGCAACGCTGCGGGCCCAGGCGTCCTCAGCCGGCTCGTCCAGATAGGCCCAACCACTCGTCACCAGAATCTGCGGCACGCCCAACTCAACGGCAACGTCGATCACATTCTTAAAGTACGAGAGGATGCGTTTTTGGCCCGCCTCACCGCGCACCGCGACGTTCCATGGCTTGGGGTTGTTCTGCTCGGGGCACACGCACACGATCTTGATACCGTATTGGGCGGCAAGATCGCGAATCTTATCCACCGAATCGTGCTCATGGCAATCCACATACAGGTGCATCGAGCCGGTCCACAGCTCGATATTGCGATAGCCGGCCTCACCTGCAGCCTTAAAAAACGTCTCGATGCTGTAGTAACGATGGTTGATGTTCATGAGCGAAAGCTCGGGTACGACCATAGCCCTCCCCTTTCGTACGGAGTTTTAAAAAACAGGGGGCCGCCGCAGATGCGACAAGCCCCCCAAAGATCGACGCAACCGTTAGACGCGATGGAAGCGCGATTCGAACATATTAGGCAAGCACGCCAAAGTAAGCGCCGATGATGCCCACGACCATGGTGCAGAGGATCAGGACCATCGGGTTGATCTTCTTGGAGAGCAGCCAGTAGTAGAGCCAGAAGGCGGCCATACCGAGCATACCGGGCATGATGCCGTCCAGGATGTCCTGGAGAGTCTGGGCGGAGTCGCCCTGACCAATGGCGATGGGCAACGAAGCCCAGAACATGTCCTTGCTCATGGCGCCGACGACCATAACGCCGACAATGCCGACGCAGGCCATGATCTTTTGCATCAGGCCGGTCTTCTGAGCCTCGTCGAGGAAACCAATGCCTAGCTCATAACCCTTGATAGCGCCAAAGATACGAATCAGGAACGCCGGGATGTTGTAGACGAGCAGGAAGGCGATGGGGCCAAAGACGTTGCCGGCCTGGCACAGGCTGATGCCCACGGCAGCGGCGACGACGCGCAGGGTGGACAGGAAGAAGGAGTCACCCAGGCCGGAAAGCGGACCCATGAGGGCGGCCTTGATGTCGTTGACGCTCTCGGGCTCAACCTCGCCACGAGCGACCTTTTCTTCCATGGCCATCGCGATGCCACCCACGAAGGGAGCGAGCTGCGGGGTGATGTTGAAGAATGCGCTGTGACGATGCAGGGCCTCGGCGTAATCATCGGGACGGCCGGCATAGATCTTCTTGAGCATGTTGGCGACCATCAGGCAGAAGGCAATGTTCATCTGCTTGTAGTAGGTCCAGGAGAATTCCATGCCCAGGGCGCCGGTGTTCACGGCGCTCTTAATGAGGTCGGAGCGAGTAATCTGGTTCTCGGAATTAGAAGTCATCGTCCTCATCCCCTTCCACAGAAAGCTGGGACTGGGCGCCACCAAGGCCCAGCAGGTCGTACTTATCGATGCCGATGATGATTGCGATCAGGGCGACGCCGAGGACGGGCACGTTGGCATAGGAGCACAGCAGGAAGCCCAGGAAGTAGAACGGCACGAGCTGCTTGGTAAGCACCAGACGGCCGAGCATGGCGAAGCCCATGGCAGGCAGGATGTTGGCTGCGACGCCAAAGCCATCGAGGACGAACGTCGGGATGAAGTCGAGCAGGCCCTGAACAGCGTCGGCACCCAGATAGAAGGAGACCGAGCACAGGATAAAGGCCAGGACGACAATCACGAGACCGATAATCCAGTGCATAGCGTAGATACCCTTGAGGTTACCCTTGCTGGCAAAGACGTCGGCACGGTCGACCAGAAGGGGCATACCGGCGTTGACGACGTTCTTAATGGCCAGGCACAGAGTGGCGATGGGCATCGCGAGCGCGATAGCGGCCTCGGTGCTCTGACCCAGCTGAATAGCGAAGGCGCAGGCGAGCACACCGCCAATCGTCTCATCGGGCGGCACGTAAGCGCCGATGGAGATAGAACCCATGAAGAGCAGCTCGAGGCTCGCACCGATGGCGAGGCCGGACTGCAGGTCCCCGAGGACTATGCCGACGAGCGGGCACAGAACGATCGGGCGGAACGCATAGAGCGTACCGAGCTGATAATCGAGCTTACCGAAGGCAGCGATAAGTCCGATGAGGATCGCTTGAACAAGCATTGTTCCTCCCTTTGATCCCTCTTGGATCCGCGCGGCGATTCCCGACTTGTCAGCGCGCCCTTTTCCATGCCGACAATCGCCCAGACAGATCCAGCTTGTACCGGTGTGCTGTTAACACCTAAACCGGTGCAAATGATTTGATACCAATTATATAGTCATGCGAAAACTATTTAATACCAATCGCTCAACGGGCGTGTACTCCCGGTGAACGGTAGATGGGGGTAACGGGTAAAGCGTTTATCCGGTACGCCCACGAATAGGGGCGGCGCCGTGCGCGCCGCCCGTGGTTCCCAATTAGAGGGCGCTTAGGGCATCGACCTTGGGGTCGTCGGCCAGAGCGCGAATCTCGACCTCGACACCGCGGCCGACGAGCTCGCGAATGTCCTCTTCCTCGGCAGCAGTCACAAAGATCTGGCGGGAGATCTTACGGGCATCGGGACGCTGCTCGTCCTTGGACTTGGTGTTGCCCAGGTTGATGGAGGTGATCTGCGGGCAGCCGTCGACAAGCTGCTTGGCCTCGGCGATGCTGGCGACGCAGATGATCATCTTGTACTTATCGGTAACACCGGAGTTGATGGCCTCGATGGCGTGCTCCATGTCCTTAATGACGAGCTTGACGTTGGCCGGCTTTCCCATCTTGAGCGTAGTCTTCCAGACGGGATCGTTGGCAACCTTGTCGCCAACGCAGAAGATGCAGTCGGAGCCCAAGCCCTGGACCCAAGAGACGGCCACCTGGCCATGAAGCAGACGATGGTCGACGCGAAGCAGTTGAATCATGATTGACCCCCAAAGGTCTCATGCCGGAAACCCGGCCCCATTAATAGCAGGCGGTGACTAGAACTCTTCCTCGTCATCCGCATCGGTCAGCAGGTCGTTGACAAACTTGACGCGCGTGTCGTCAGCCGCGAGGATCTCGCGGATAACCTGATCGGCGGGAGCCTCCTGGTCCGAAAAGAGCAGCTGGATCAGCAGCGGCAGATTCATGTTGGCAACCAGGTAGGTGTTGGGGCGCGTCTGGACGATCTTGGTGAACTCGTTGTTGACGCTGCCGCCAAACAGGTCGGTGCACACGATTACGTCGTCGGCGGGGTCGAAGGTCGCCAGGAGCTTGGCGGCCTCCTCGGCGACGTCGGTGCGGCCGTCGACAAACATCGACAGGTCGTGGACGTTATCGCGCGCGCCCGAGAGCAGCTCGGTGCTCTCTTTGATGCCGGTCGCAAAATGCGCGTGGCTGGCAAAGATGTATTGCCTCATTGCGGTTTCCCCCAAATGAAATTAGTAGTCGAACTGGTGGTAGTAGCGGCGGTACTTGAGGTTGTGCTTGGTGACC
>CBCTTO010000096.1:0-4397 GCA_965149855.1 uncultured Collinsella sp. | reverse complement strand
GGGATGGGCTGTCGCAGCGCCGCCGCGTGTCTATTTGTCTCGATCTGTAACGTTTAGGGACAAAAAACCGGTCTACCTGTTACAGATCGAGACGAATGCTTGGGCGCTGCTGATTTGTCTAAATCTGTAACGTTTAGGGCCCTGGAGAACGTCTAACTGTTACAGATCGAGACGTTTGGCACCTGGTTGGGGGAATGTCTCGATCTGTAACATCTACAGGCTAAAAGTCGACCTTGCTGTTACAGATTGAGACGGAAGGTTGGCGGCTGCCGAAAGATCTTGTTCTGTAACAACTAGAGGTTCAAAGACTGTCTTTCTGTTACAGATCAAGACATTTGTCAGCGGAGGCAACGGTGACGATGGACCATTTGTCCGACGTGGTGGTGATGAAAGTTTCTAATACCGTTTTCAAACACAAACATGCGACTCGCAACACGTTGGCGCGGAATAGGATGCTCGCGCGGCTCACGGAGACGGCCAAGCAAGGTGCGCTGCTCGCAACGCATGACAATACCGAGCTCATGTGGCTGCGACGCCATGTTGGAACCGACGATATCGCGGAGCCCGAGCCGTACCTGTTCTGTTTTCAGCATGATTGGGATGCATTGACGCCGGCGGAGCGAGCGCCGAGGACTATCAAAGGGCTTGCGGAATTTCATCCCGATTGGGCGTTTTGGGGCTATGACGCGGCGCTTTTGTGGGGTTTGGAGGTGCCGAATGATCTGCTCGGGCCGCGTTTTCTTGTTAAGACGGGTTGTTCGGTGACGTTGAGCAGCGGGCGCAGGTTGTTGCGTCCGCAGATGGCGGGCGCGCTCTAGCGTGTTGATGGCGTGCAGGTGACGTCATTTTGGCGCACGGTGGAGGATTGCTTGCTGCGTGCACCGTTCTCCTACGGGTTGGCGATTGCCGATTCTGCACTGCGGGCGAAAGACGTATCACGTGGGGATTTGTGCGAGCGCCTCCGCGTCGATTGCGAGGGCAGGCGAGGGTATCGCAGGGCACAAGTGATTGCGTCGTATGCGGACGGGCTGTCCGAAAACGGTGGCGAGTCTCGGTTCCGAGCGTTCTTTATTGCGT
Source organism: uncultured Collinsella sp. (assembly GCA_965149855.1). Lineage (GTDB taxonomy): Bacteria > Actinomycetota > Coriobacteriia > Coriobacteriales > Coriobacteriaceae > Collinsella. The sequence goes on along the minus strand of CBCTTO010000096.1, from coordinate 3,320 downwards.
ACGGCTTTCCGGTTCCGGAGCTGCAGGTGGAGTTTCGCGACCCGCTCGATCCGAGCCAGGTGTTTCGCGTCGACTATTTTTGGCGGCTCGAGAACGGGACGTGTGTCATCGGCGAGCTCGACGGAAAGGGGAAGTACACCTTGCAGAACGGCGAGGGCCGGGAGTCGGTCGACCCATTCGTGGCAGAACGTCAACGGGAGTCCCATCTGACAATGCTCGGGCATAAGGTGCTTCGGTTTACGTTTAACGAACTCAAAGACCCGGGGAAGCTGGTCGAGAAAATGAGGTTGGCGGGTATTCCGCGACGGCCCGATTTGGCTGAGGAGTGGAGACGTCAGTGGTATGGGCGCTGAGAGGTTTTGTCTCAATCTGTAACGTTTAGAGGTTATTTGAGCTCGTAACTGTTTGTAACGTTTAGAGGTTATTTGAGCTCGTAACTGTTACAGATCGAGACAAACCGGTGAAACGTCGACCGAATGTCTCGATCTGTAACAGCAAGGGGCCCAATAACCCTGTACCTGTTACAGATCGAGACATTTCCCTGGTGTCGCTGGGGTGGGACTGCAACGTATTCCGTCCCCCACATCCCCTCTTCCCTCCGTTAACCGATGCGTCTGCAGCAATCCAGCGGGACTAGGTGATAATGGACAAATGTTCAAGTTAATCGTGAGGGAGGAGCTCGATATGGCGTCTGCCGATCGTTCCACGTTGTTTATCAATGCGACCGTCCTGGATGGTTCGGAACATATGGAGCCGCAGCCCGATATGGCCGTGGTCGTTGAGCGTGGTCTCATCACGTGGATGGGGCCGAGTGCCGTGGCGCAGGCGCCTGCAGGTGCCGAGGTCATCGACCTGGCAGGGGCGTATCTCATGCCAGGCCTCATCAATATGCATGTGCATCTGTGCGGTTCGGGCAAGCCGGTGTCGGCGGGCGATGCGGGCGCGCTGATGAAGAAGCTCGATAATCCCGTGGGGCGCGCCATCGTGCGACACATTCTTAAGGGCAGCGCCCAGCAGCAGCTGGCAAGTGGCGTGACTACGGTGCGCGGCGCGGGCGACCCGCTGTTTGTCGATCTTGTCGTGCGCGATGCTATCGATGTCGGAAAGTATCAGGGCCCTCGCCTGGTGGCGCCGGGAACGGGCGTCACGGTGCCGGGCGGCCATGGTGCTGGCTTGTTCGCCCAGGTGGCCAACAGTCCCGCCGAGGCAGCCGAACAGGTGCGCGACCTGTATGCGCGCGGTGCCGACGTCATTAAACTGTTCGTAACGGGTGGCGTGTTCGACGCTACCGAGGTGGGCGAGCCGGGCGTGCTGCGCATGCCGGTGGAGGTTGCCACGGCGGCGTGCAAGGCGGCACACGATATGGGCCTGCCGGTTATGGCTCATGTCGAGAGTACCGAGGGCGTGAAGGCCGCGCTTGAGGCCGGCGTTGACACGATTGAGCACGGCGCTCCGTTGACGTCCGAGATTCTGGAGCTGTACCGTGGCGCCGCGGGTACACAGCTTGAGGGGCGCGCGCCGAGTGTGACCTGCACTATCAGCCCGGCGCTGCCGTTTGTATTGCTCGACCCGGAAAAGACCCATTCGACCGATACACAAAAGAAGAACGGCGACATCGTGTGCTCGGGCATTATCGAGAGCGCCCGTGCCGCACTGGAAGCTGGCGTTAAGGTGGGCCTGGGCACGGACTCGAGCTGCCCGTTCGTGACGCAGTACGACATGTGGCGTGAGGTGGCCTATTTTGCCAAGTATGTCGGCGTGAGCAACGCCTTCGCACTGCATACGGCCACGCAGGTCAATGCCGAGCTGCTGGGGCTGGGCGGCGAGACCGGCACAATCGAGTGCGGCAAGGCCGCCGATATCCTGGTGACGCGCGAGAACCCGCTCGATGACCTGTGCGCACTGCGTGATTCGACGCACGTGATGTGTCGTGGTGATCTGGTGCGCAAGCTCAAGGTGAAGCGTATTCCCGAGGTGGACGCCGAGCTCGACGCGATTATGGCCATGCCTGCCGAGGCGTTGGCCGAGGAGCTTGCCCGCGATGGCGTGGCGTAAGCGCGCGATATGGCGATGCGACAAAGGGACAATCCTTTTGTCATAATCAGAAAAAGCCGAGGTCCCAGTGCGAGGCCTCGGCTTTTATTTGTCCCATGGTATGGCAGCTATGAGCGCGTCTCCATCTTGGCATGGCACTTGGGGCAGGTGACGCGGATCTTGCCTTTGCCCTTGGGAACGGAGAGCATCTGGCCGCAGTTGGGGCACTTTAGATAGGCCGTGGTCTTGCGGCCCTTCCACATCTTCTTGGCTGTGCGCTTGGCACGTTCAAAGTCTTCCTTGCTAGTACCGGCTGCGCGCGAGGCGTTGGCCGCTGCAGCTCCGCCGCCCAAGCTAGCTACAAACTTGCCCAAGCCGGGTACGTTTGCAGTCGCGGCGACAAAGGCCTCGTTCTCCTTGTGACGTGCGTCGATATTTTTGGACAGGCCGCGCAGCACGCCAATCACGATTACGACGATGGCAATCCAGCTGAGCCACTGGATGCGGGCTATCGATCCGATCATCGCGATGACGATGCCGGCAAAACCCATCACGATGGTGAGTTCATCGGCACCATTGCGACCCTTCATAAAGTCATTCATGCAAATTGCCTTTCGTTCGATATGCTGCACGCCTTTATACCCGATTTAGAGCAAGGGGGACAGGTTAATCTGCACCAATGTGGTGCAAACATACCTGTCCCCGGAATACCAAGACGGTGCAAACGTACCTGTCCCCAATGCCCCAATTACTTGGAGAGTTTGTCGACGACGCGTTCGATTTCGGCGAGTTTGGCGGCTTTGAGGTCTTCGTCGCCCGATTCGATTGCCGAAGTCACGCAGCCCTCGATATGCGCCTTGAGCACGTCGGCGTTAATGCGCGCGAGGAGCGCCTGTGTGGCCATGAGCTGCGTGGAGATATCGACGCAGTAGCGGTCCTCCTCGACCATCCGCAGGATGCCGTCGATCTGACCGCGTGCCGTCTTGAGCATGCGGGTCACCGATTTATGGTCTGCCATCATGGCGGGTCCTCGTTTCTGGTCGGGGGTACGTGCGGGTCGTTATGCGGCGGTCACCGAAAGGGCGTGGAACTTCTCACCGGCGCCCTCGACGGCGGCAGCGAGCTGCTCAGCGGTCACGGTGTCGGCGCACTCCACCTGTACGGTCTGAGTCTCGTGATCGGCATCGGCGTCGGTCACGCCGGCAACGTTGAGCAACGCCGTCTCGACGGTGGCGTCGCAGTGGCCGCACATGAGGCCGGAAGTCTTGATTGTGTAACGCATGGGT
>CBCTTO010000095.1:0-4628 GCA_965149855.1 uncultured Collinsella sp. | reverse complement strand
CAGATAAACAGTACACGTTGCATATGCGGTTTCCTTTCGATCGCCATCATCGAGCTCGAGTATCGCATCTACGCCTGCGCCATCGCCCTCTTGCGTTCCCAGCGAGCCAACTTAATCGTCACCAGCGTAAGCACCCAGGCCACAAGCGAGAACACGGCACCGACCGCGCCAACGTAGGCAATGCCAGCTTCGCTTACCACGGCGCCGCCCACTGCAGTGCCAAACGAGATGCCGACGTTAAACGCCATGGGCTCCACCGAGCTCGCGAGCACCATCGATTTGGGATGGCGGCTGCGAGCCACGTCCATAAAGTGCGTGATGCACGACACCGAGAACAGGTACATGAGCATCGCCAGGCTAAAGACAAAGACAAGTGCGAGCGGCATGGTGCCGCCCACAGCAAACAGCCCGAGTAACGCCGCAGCCTGCAGCACGAACGTCACAAGCAGCGCCTTCATGCCAAAGCGCGCATCGATCCATCCGCCCAGGATGTTCGAGATCAGGCAGAACACGCCGTAGGCCATGAGCGTGGTGCTCGCCTGAACGGTGCCCATGCCCAGCACCTGCTCCAGATAGGGCGTCACGTAGCCGTAGAACACATAGACCGACCCCACGCCAAACAGGAAGATGAGCATGCCGGTGATGATGCTCGGCTCGCGTAGCAGACCCGCCTGCTCGCGAAAGGTGGCGGGCTCGTCGGTTTGCCCAGCGCGCGGCATAAACATCACGAGCGCTCCGCAGATCAGAACGGCAAAGGCCAGCGTGCCGTACATGGCCACGTGCCAATCGAGCGTGTCGGCCACAAACTTGCCGATCGAAGTGACAAAGACCATCGCCACGGAAAACGCGCCGTACACCACCGAGATGGCAAGCGAAGTTTGCTGCGGGGACAGCAGCTCGGGGATATACGTCACGCCCACGGCGAGCAGTGCGCCCGAGACGGAGCCCAAGATGATGCGAGAGGCGAACAGCACTTGAAAGTTGGGTGCCAGCGTCATGACCAGGTTGCCGAGCACAAAGACGATGCTATAGCACACGAGCAGCTGGTAACGACGGAAGCGCCCCGTGCTGAGCGCAAGCACTGGCGTCGCGATGGCGTAGACAAGCGCAAACACGCTAATAAGTTGGCCTGCGGTGGCAAGCGATACGCCGAGTTCCGTCGCTAGGTCGCTTTCGATGCCGATGACCACGAACTCGGAGCAGCCGAGCGAGAATCCCAACAGCACGAGCAGCGCCAGGCAGAGCTTGGTGCGTGCGGGGGAGAGCGCGGCGGCAGTTGACTTACTTTTTGGCGTGGTTGCGGCGGTCAAGGTTGTCACTCCAATGTCGCATGAATAAGCGGGATTCAATCCCTGCAACTCTAACAGAATGTGACAAAGGGACAGTCTCTTTGTCACATGGAGAGCTTGCCTGTATAGTCGCAATACAGGCGAAGATGGTCTCAGGTACATCGCGGGCGACAGGAGATCCCATGGGTATGCACACGACAAAGGTTGCAGTGGGCGAGGGCAAGTTTGCGCTCGAGGCCCAGCTGACGGTGACGCCGCGAGGCATGGCGGTGTACGCCTGCTCGCCGGAGTTTGCGCACCTGGGCGCCACGGCGCAGGCCATTCCGCGCCCCGAGCCCGGCCGTACGGCGACGGTGGGCATCCTGGCCGTTCCGTGCCATCGAGACGAGATCCCGGCGCACGATATCGCGGCGGCGCTGGCCACGCGCTTTGACGTGCCGGTAGTTGCAAGCACGGGCTTTCATGTTGAACAGGCGAGCGGGGACGACCTGCAGCGCGTGCTCGACACCACCAAGGAGCTCATCGTTGCGCTCGAGGAGGCCGCAGCCCGTGTTCTGCGTGCCGGCTGGGATGAGGGCGGTGCGGGCGCCGAGGTCGTGGCGGTCGATGCCGCGACCGGCGAGGCGCTTGGCCCCGTCGATCGCATCGATGCCCATACCGGCGAGGGCATTTTGCATCAGGCGTTTCTGACGCTTTTGGCTGAGGGCCGGGGCGAAGACGCGCGCTTGCTGCTCTGTCGCCGCAGCCCGCTCAAGCGCTTGTGGGGTGGGGTGCTGGCCGATAGCTGTGCCGGCCATCCGCTCCCCGGGGAAGACGTCGCGGCCGCCACGGTGCGCCGCATCAACGAAGAGCTCGGCATTACGCGCGAGCCGATCAGCTCGAGCACCTCGGACACGTGGTGTACCGCGAGGACCACGGCGACGGCCGCTGCGAGTGCGAATGGTGCGAGGTCTACCTTGCCCATGTTGAGCCGGGCGAGCTGCATATCAACCAAGAGGAGATCTTGGAGGTGCGCCGCGTGGCTCCGTCCGAGCTCGACGGCTATCTGCAGGGTCACCCCGAGCAGCTGGCCCCTTGGCTCCGCGAGGCCCTCAGCGACCCATCCATTCGTACGGTCTTCGCTATGTAAAAAAGACACTCCCTTTGTCGCATCCAAACCATCACAACATTCGATGAAAATCTCGAAATCGAGGAAAAGCGTCGAATGTTGTGACGGTTTTTGTGTCCGGCGCGGGTGAGCTTCGGTGTCGTCTGGGGGTATAAAACTAGCGAGTGTTTATTTGCGAGGCCTAAGGGGCGCCCCGTATGGATATCGATAACTTTGAATGGTGGTATAGCGAGGGTGAGGCTCCGGACGAGGGGTGGGACGAGCCTACGCCGCGTGACGTGTCGAGCGACGAGGACGAGACCGGCAACGACGTCGCCGCCGACTCGGACGCCGCCCTCGACCCTGTCGAGCCCCTGACCTTCGAACAAGCTTGGGCCCAGGCCGAGGCAGACGAGGCCAAGGCCGACGCTACGGCCACGCTCGGCGAGCCAGCCGACATGTCCATCTCGCCGGCAAAGATCCCGCAGCCGCGTCACACCATCGACCCCGACAGCACGGCATCCTTCAGCATTCTCGACGTGCCCGCGCAAGGCGCCCAGGCGCCTGCGCCCACACATCGCCCCGACCTGGCTCGTGAGGAAGACGCGGGCCGCCGTTCTCCGCTCGGCCCCATCCTCATCGCCTTCATGGCCGGCGTTATCGCCTGCTCGGCAATCGGTAGCGTTTGGAGCCATGTCGAGCAGCAGCGTCAAGACGCCGCCAAGGTCGAGATGTCTGTCGAGCAATCGCTCAGCCGCACGCGCTCGGTACATGTGTCGGTCGAGGTCAAGGACGGCGCGATGTGGGACACCGCGCGTGGCGACAGCCAAATGCTCATCCACATCGTGGGGCGTACGCTCAAAGGGCAGACGATTGACGAGTATCAATACGTCAATTCCGCTGGTGACGGCATCGAGCTCAAGCCCGGCGACTACGAGCTCACCGTCGACGAACCGCCCGTCGCCACCGACGGCACGCGCTTCCGCGCCTCAAAGCGCATGGTTCCCGTGAGCTTTAACTCGCAGGCGCCCGATACGGTCGATAGCACTCCGCAGGGCGGGTTTGACCTTTACGCTATTGCTCAATAACTGCGCCTGTCGCTCAACCCCGCCGCCAAGAGTGGGACAATAGCCCTCGACACTATTGTTTACTTTTGGAGGAAGTAGCATGTCTACCGTCACTACCATCAAGCGCGGCAGCCTCACCGCGGCCATCGATTCCATGGGCGCTCAGCTCACGAGCCTTGCCCTCAACGGCAACGAGTATCTGTGGCAGGGCGACCCCGCCTTTTGGGGCAAGCATGCGCCCATCCTGTTCCCCATTGTGGGCTCGCTGCGCAACAACACGGCGACGTCTGCGGCTGGCACCTGCGAGATGCCGCGCCACGGCCTCGCGCGCATCGTCGAGCACAAGCTGGTCGAGGTTTCGGAGGACGGCTCCTCGGTAACGTACGAGATCACCGACACGCCCGAGTCGCTCAAGGCCTTTCCGTTCCACTTTAAGCTCAACATGACCTATGCCCTGACTGGTGACGCCACACTTACCCAGACCTTTGCCGTCACCAATACCGGCGACGTGGACCTGCCGTTCTCGGTGGGCGGCCACCCCGCATTTAACGTACCTGCTCCCGGTGCCGAGGACGAGGCGTTCGAGGATTACGAGCTGGCATTTACCGAGGCTTGGACCAACGAGGCCCCCATCATCACGCCCGATGGCCTCATGACGTTCGAGGGTAGCTACAAGGCTCCCGATAACTCGGACGTACTGCCCATCACGCACCGCAGCTTCGATAACGACGCCATCATGTTCACCGATACCCCGGGCTCCACGCTCACGCTGCGCGGCCGCAAGTCGGGCCACGGCGTCAAGATCGACTTTGAGGGCTTTAAGTACATCGGCGTGTGGTCTGCCGCCAACGACGCCCCGTTTGTGGCGCTCGAGCCCTGGACCGGTCATACCACCACGGACACCGAGGACGACGTCTTTGAGCACAAGGTCAACACCATCACCTTGGCTCCCGGCGAGACGGACAAGCGCAGCTTTAGCGTTACCTTGCTCTAGAGGTTCCGCCGCTCGGTCGATGCTGCGCGCCGTCCAGAGCGATAATTTGTCATTCAAAAGGCAAGGCATGACCAGAAGGTTTATGCCTTGCCTTTTTCATGCCTAGTCGTTGGGGACGTTCTTGTTTGACTAGTCGTTTAAGAACGTCCATTACAGTCGAAATTGTCAGCCCGGGACCGTCTCGGGCTACG
>CBCTTO010000094.1:0-4650 GCA_965149855.1 uncultured Collinsella sp. | reverse complement strand
TCTGCACGTTTGCATGGCCCTTGCCGGCGCCATGATGACCGGCGGCGTGCTCGATCTGATTTTTTGGGTGCTTGACCCGTTTGGATGGAAGAACGAGGGTAAGCCCTAAGGGATGGAAGGACTGGAACGGTTGGCTTAGTGATCGTGCAGAATGTGGGCTAGCGACTTGCAGGGAAGTGGTGATCCGATGACAGTCTATGTGACGGGCGATATTCACGGCGGCGTCGACATGCAAAAGCTGCGCGACTGGGAGCTTGGGGATAGCCTGACGAGCGACGACTATCTCATCGTCGCCGGCGACTTTGGCTTTCCGTGGGATTTCTCTGCCGAGGAATGCGCCGATATCGCTTGGCTGGAGTCGCGCCCCTATACGTTGCTGTTCGTCGACGGCAACCACGAACGTTTCGATCACTGGGCGGAGCGTCCCATGGAACTGTGGCACGGCGGCCTGACGCAGCGCCTGTCGGACACCTCGCCCATCCGACGCCTGACGCGCGGCGAGGTTTTTGAGCTCGACGGCTCAACGATCTTTACCATGGGCGGCGCCACGAGCGTGGACAAGGAATACCGCATTCCGTATTCCAGCTGGTGGCCGCAGGAGCTTCCGGACGAGCGCAACTTTGAGGAGGCGCGGGCAAAGCTCGGCAGCGTGGGTTGGAAGGTCGACTACGTAATCACCCACACCTGCTCTACGCGCATGCTTTCGCCCACGCTCTATCCGGCACCCGGTTGGAATTGTCCCGACGTCGATCGGCTCACGGCATTTTTCGATGAGCTGGAAGACCGCTTGGATTACAAGCGCTGGTACTACGGGCATTTTCATCGCGACGCCAACCCGGCCGAGCGTCACACCGTGCTCTACGACTGCATCGTTCGCCTGGGCGACGAGCTCCAGCCCTGGGATGTTGCGTAGCGGCAAGGCGTTTGGTTACTCGGCCGTTATGGTGATGTTTTCCCGGTGCGCACGGATGACGTTCCAGCTAAAGTGCTCGACCAGTTGCTCGGCGGTACGCGGCGTGGTGTCCGGCGCGATGCCTGTTTGCCCGGCGAGCCATCCCAACAGTGCCTCGGGTGTGCCAAAGCGGGTGCGGAGCTCGCCCAGGTCCAGATCGCGATCGCGCTTGGAAAGGCGGCGGCCGTCCGGCGACATGAGCAGCGGAATGTGCGCGTAGCGCGGTGTGGGCAGTCCCAGCAGATGTTGCAGATAGATCTGGCGCGGCGTGGAACCAAGCAGGTCGCATCCGCGTACGATCTCGGTGACGCCCATGGCGGCGTCGTCGACCACCACGGCTAGCTGATAGGCAAACACGCCGTCGCTGCGGCGGACCAAAAAGTCGCCGCACTCGGTGGCGAGTGCCTCGCATTGGGCTCCGTACGTGCGGTCCACGAATTCGATCACGTCGCCGGCGAGGTCGTCGACGGCGGGCACGCGCAGGCGCGTGGCCGGAGCGCGCAGGGCGCTGCGGCGGGCAACCTCCTCGGCAGAAAGGTTTCGGCAGGCGCCGCGGTAGATGGGCGTGCCGTCGCTGGCGTGCGGCGCGCTCGCGGCGTGGAGTTCCGCACGCGTGCAAAAACAGGGATAGGTGAGGCCGGCGTCTTGTAGCTGGCGCAGGGCGTCCTCGTACAGATCCAGGCGATCGTGCTGGTAGTAGGGGCCTTCGTCCCACTCGAGCCCTAGCCAGGTCAGATCGTCAATCAGTTGAGCGGCAAGTTCCGGGCGCTTGCAGCGATCGTCCAGGTCCTCGATGCGCAGCACGATGCTGCCGCCCTGGCTGCGGGCCGAAAGCCACGAGCACAGGCAGCTGAACACGTTGCCCAGGTGCATGCGGCCCGAGGGCGACGGGGCGAAACGGCCCACGACGGGCGCGGGGGCGGAGGCGGGTGGCGTCGCTGGCGCGTCCGCGGCGGGCGTTGCTATGTTGCGTGTTTTGATATCCATGCGGACGAGTATAGCGCGGGGTGAGGTGGGGGGCGTCGTCGATGCTCGCGAGTTGCCGAGGCTGCGTGTTGTGTGCGGCGGGCACCGACTCAACACCTCGATTACCGTCCCAAGCTCAGCCCCTTCAACCCCTCAAACGACAGAAACCCCGGCAGCTCTTCGCAACTGCCGGGGTTTCCGCGGAAAAGGGGGACATGATCCTCAAGCGAACGGCAAAGGGGCAAACCGTTTTCGCTCAACTGCTTTATGCCCCTCGCTCGCCGGCTTAATCGGCTCACGCCGCGCCCACACAAAGCCGCTACACCTGTGACGGAGCTATGAAGTGGTATCTATTGCCGGAGCGGGCTATGCCAAGGAGTGTCCCAGATTGCCGGCAGATAAGGAACGTCCCCAGGTGCCGGCCGCGGGCGTGACTTTCGTCCCGTTTGATACTCCGCTGACCTAGATGTTCGTCACATGAACCCGCAAACGTGGGACAATGACGCTACTGGTATCACAGACAAAGGATGTGCCTATGAACGCCCCCGTTGCCAAGACCTGTCGGCAGCGCTGCCCGTTTGCGCGATTTGCTTCCATTTGCGCGCTCGTCGCGTGCGCGCTGCTGCTGTTGCCCGCCGTTGCACGTGCCGACGGGTATTCCATGACCCAAACCTACATCAGTGCCACGGTCGAGGCCGATGGATCGCTGACCGTTGTCGAGGGACGCCAGTTTGATTTCGACGACGACATCAACGGCGTGTTTTGGGAGATCAATACGGGCACCAACCAGCAGGGCGGCACGGCGGGCGTTGACGTGCTGAGTGTCGAGGAAGAGGACACCGCGTTTAACAAAGTCGATAGCGCGAACAAGGGCGATTCTGGCGTCTACACGGTCGAGCAGGCCGGTGACGGCGTAAGGATTAAGGTGTTCAGCCCCCACGAGAGCGGCGACAGCGCGATCTATTACGTGAGCTACACCATGACCGGTGCGGTTATGAACTGGGCCGATACCGCCGAGCTCTACTGGAAGTTCGTGGGCGACGGTTGGTCTGCGGATTCCGACGATGTCGAGATGGAAGTGCGCTTCGCAAATGCCGCTGCCGGGACGGCGGCCGTCAAAGGCGATAACTTCCGCGCATGGGGCCACGGTCCGCTGACGGGCGACGTGTCGCTCGATGAGGACGAGCCCATGGTCACCTATACCATTCCCTGCGTGCATCAGGGCGAATTCGCCGAGGCACGCATCGCCTTCCCCAGCGACTGGGTGCCGCAGCTTGCCGCCTCGGGCGAAGAGCGCATGTCAACGATCCTGAGCGAAGAGAAGGAATGGGCCGACGAAGCTAACGCCCGCCGCGCTCACGCTCGCATGATTGCCAATGCACTTGCCGTGCTAAGTGTTGTTGCGGCGGTGGCCTTTACCGGCACAATCGTTATGCTCAAGCTGCGCAAGCGCAAGCCCAAGCCGCTTTTCCAGGACGAATATTTCCGCGATGTGCCCTCGGCCGACCATCCCGCCGTGCTTTCGGCCCTTATGAGCTGGAACGAGGTGCCCGATCAGGCATATATCGCCACGCTCATGAAGCTCACTGACGACCGTGTGATCAAGCTGGAGCAGGCGACCGTGACCAAGGCCAAGAAGGGTCTGTTGGGGCGTGAAAAAGAAGAGCAGACGTATCGCGTGACGGTGAGCGATGCGGGCTGGAAGTCGGCCAAGGGCATTGACCACATGGTGCTCAAGGTCTTCTTTGCCGGTGCTAAGCCTGACGAGAACGGCGATCGCTCGCGCACGTTCGACGAGCTGCAGCACTACGTCAAGCAGCACGCTACACCCGTGGGCGACAAGCTCGAGGACTATCAGAACACCGTTAAGGGCAAGTTGGCCGATAGCGAGTACGTTGCCTCGGACGGCATTGTTGCAATGGTGTTTTGCCTGGTTCTTGGTATCCTGATTGCCTTTGTTCCCGTGGGATCCATCTTCTTTACCGATGGCGCGCAGGCGAACATTACCGCCGCGGTTATCTCGGTGCCGATTGTGCTGGTGGGTATCGGCGTGGGCCTTACGTTCCGCCGCTTTACGCCGGAGGGCGCCGAGGTGGCGGCTCGCTGCAAGGCGCTCAAGCATTGGCTCGAGGACTTTACGCGCTTGAAGGAGGCCATCCCCAGCGACCTGATCTTGTGGAACAAGCTGCTGGTGATGGGCGTTGCCCTGGGCGTTTCGAAAGAAGTGTTGCGACAGCTGGCCGAGGCCGTGCCTGCGGACCTGCGCAACAGCGACGATTTCTACGATAATTACCCCTGCTACTGGTGGTATTACCATCACTACGGCAACGAGTCTCCGCTCGATTCGTTCAATGATGTGTACCACGAGACCATCCGCGAGCTGGCTTCGAGCTCCGATAGCTCGAGCGGCGGCAGCGGCGGCGGCTTCTCTGGTGGCGGTGGCGGCGGCGTCGGCGGAGGCGGCGGCGGAACGTTCTAGCGAGCGCTTGCTTTGGGGTGGATCTTTCTGGGCGGTTGCCAGGGAAGATTCATCCCATTTTTGTGCATCGAAACGGGCCATACTTTCCGCTGCGGACCTTCGCGCAAGGGGCAGTGGGCAAAAAATGCCAAATATGAGTACTGTTGCCTAGGTTGTCACATTTGTTTGTACTAAATAATGGACTCCTAACGATATTATTTGGTGGCGCGCGCAGACGTGGTGTAAGAGCGTCCTGAGGTCCGTCGCTGCAAGT
>CBCTTO010000093.1:0-4675 GCA_965149855.1 uncultured Collinsella sp. | reverse complement strand
TCCCCCTGCTCCCTACATACAAATGCGGCCGCGGGCCTTGCGCTCGCAGCCGCATATTTGGGCGTAACGTCTATGCGGAGTATGCCGTCCGCAGCTTTCGAATCTTAGAACGGCGCGTACTCGTCGTACAGGTCGTCGGTCTCGCCGGAGGCATTGATCTGCTCAACACGGGTAACGCCGGGCACATGCTCCTTGAGGATACGCTCGATACCCATGGACAGGGTCAGTGCGCTCATAGGGCAGCCGGCGCAGGCGCCCTGAAGCTCAAGCTTGACAACACCCTCGTCGTCGACGCCCACATACTCCATATCGCCGCCATCGGCCTGCAGGTTGGGGCGGATCTCTTCAAGAACCTTCTTAAGCAGCTCTTCGTTAACAGCCACAGGGGCTCCTTTCTCACAATAACGCGGGCACGCCCGCGGACAGAAGCTATGTTACTACAGCCATGTACCCGCTCACGAGCCGTCCATGCGCGCAGACGCGACTTTCACGAGTAGTCAATTTGGGACGGGGCTCTTTGAACTGCATTCGTCGTCAGATAGCGACAACGCATATCACTGCTGAGCCTGTCCCCCGGTACCAATCTGGACATCGACGATGACCTGGCGGTAGCTGATGCCGCAGGAGTCGAGAATGCGGCGGCTGATACGGCCGTCATCGGTGTCGGCATACTTATTGTCCAGGTAGACGACCTCGCCCACACCCACCTGCGCCAGGATCTTGGCGCAGTCGTGGCACGGGAACAGCGTGACGTAGACCGTGGAACCCTCAAGGTCTTTGAGCGAGCCGCGGTAGTTGAGCACGGCGTTGGCCTCGGCATGGACCACGTAGTTGTGCTTGTCCTGCAACGGGTCGTCGCTCGTGCCCCACGGGAAAAAGTCGTCGTTGAGCGCCGAGGGCGTACCGTTGTAGCCCACCGAAAGGATGCGGTGGTTGGTGTTGGCGATGCACGCGCCCACCTGCGTGTTGGGGTCCTTGCTGCGGCGCTGCGCGGCGATGGCCACGCTCATAAAGAACTCATCCCAGCTAATAACGTCGCGGCGCTTGCCCGACGCGGTTTGATGAAGATCGTCCGACATGGCAGACACCTCCGTAATCGCAATAGTTTGACCCATTGTAGCAGGTGAAAGGTGGGGGCGTTTGTCCCACCGGCGCCCTCACTTTTACACGCGGCGGGGCTTTTGGTTGATACGGTAGAGCTCGGCGAGACCCCGCAACGTCAGCGCGTCGTCGACCGTCAGACTGTGACCGACCAGCGACGCGAGTGCCTCGGCATCGTCGCCGGTAATGACGATGGGCGCGTCGCCCTCCCCCGCGGCCTTGGTCGCGCGCATCTCGGCGAGCACCATGTCGAGCATACCGTCGATGCGGGCCACCTCGCCCAAGACCACGCCCGAGCGCATCGCCTCGCGCGTGTTACGGCCGATTACATGCGTGGGTGCCGAGGGCTCAACCTGGGGTAGGCGCGCCGCAGCGGCCGAGAGCGAGCGGGCGCCGAGCGCCAGCCCCGGCGCGATAACGCCGCCGACAAAGGTACCATGCGCGTCGATGACCTCGATATTGGTCGTGGTGCCTAGGTCGATCACAATGCACGGCGAGCCGTAGACGGCGCGTGCCGCCACAGCGTCGGCGATGCGGTCGGGGCCGATCTCGGCCGGATCGTCGTAGTGTACGGGCATGCCGGTCTTGAGGCCCGGCCCCACCGTAAGCACGCGCCCCGTGCAGGTACGGGAAAGAGCCGCCTTCCACGGGCGCTCGAGTGCCGGCACCACGCAGCTCAGTACGGCCGCCGTGGGCACGAGCGCGCCGGGCATGCCCGCATCGGCCGCCAGCGCGGCCATGACTTGAGCGAGACGCATGCGCGCCTCGTCTGCTGTGATGCTCGACGGCGTGGTGATCTCGCACGTCGCAAGCGGACATTCCTGCGCCGCGGCCGAATCCTCGGCAAACAGGCCAAAGCGAATGAACGTATTGCCCACGTCGACCGTCAATATATATGCGCACCCATTAAGCATCGTCGGCGCTCCTTTCGTCTGCCCAGCAGTATATCGCCTACCTAAACCAGTCATCCCAAAATGACTAGCTTGCGGCTATACTGATGCGCGGTCGTATGCGAGCTCACGCGGCGGCCCTTGGTAACCCGACTTCCCGCGCCGTATCCGTAGCGGCGCTCCCGGGGGAAGCGGATATACGCAAAGGAGTTTTATATGAGCAATCCCTCGAACCGCGCTTCGATGCGCGGGCAACTCACGCTGCGTGGCGTCGTCATCGGTGTCCTTGGCTGCGTGATCATCACGGCAAGCTCGGCCTACACCGCCCTCAAGATGGGCGCACTCCCCTGGCCGATCGTCTTCGCTGCCGTCATCTCGCTGTTCTTCCTTAAGCTCATGGGCAACGCCAGCCTCAACGAGGCCAACGTCACCCACACCATCATGTCCGCGGGCGCCATGGTCGCCGGCGGCCTAGCGTTTACCATCCCGGGCGCCTGGATGCTGGGCTATGCCGACCAGATCAGCTGGCTCGACATGTTTATCGTGGCGCTCGCCGGCACCATCCTGGGCCTGCTGGCCACCGCGCTCATCCACCGTCACTTTATCGTGGACGCCGCGCTTGAGTTCCCCACCGGCAACGCCGCAGCTCAGACCTTGCGCGCGACCGAGGCTGGCGGCAAAACCGGCAAGCAGCTCTTTGGCTCCATGGCCATCGCCGGCATCTATAGCGTGCTGCGCGACGCCCTGGGCGTGGTGCCCAGCATGCTGTGCACGCTCAACATCCCCGGCGTGACCTTTGGCATCTACAACTCGCCCATGCTGCTCTCCGTCGGCTTCCTCGTGGGCTTCGCCCCCGTCGCCTTCTGGTTTGCTGGCGCCCTGCTGGGCAACTTTGGCATCATCGTGGGCGGCACCGCTGCCGGTCTGTTCGACGTTGTGACTGCGCAGGGCATCGTCAAGTCCCTGGGCATGGGCCTCATGATGGGCTTTGGCGTCGCCGTCGTCCTCAAGGACATCCTGCCGCAGGTCGCCGGTATCGTCCGCGGTCTTGCCGCCGACAGCTCCACCGACACCGACGAGCAGTCGCTCATCTCGGGCTCCCTTAAGCTCGACGCCGGCATCATCGGCCTGGGCGCTGCCGCCATCGCCGTGATCATCGCCATCGTGCTCGACCTTGGCCCCGTTCCGGCCGTCATCGTGACGCTGTTCACCTTTGTCACCACCATCATGAGCGCACAGAGCTGCGGCCAGACGGGCATCGACCCCATGGAGATCTTTGGCCTCATCGTTATGCTCATCGTGGCTGCCTTCGCACAGATCGCTCAGGTCAAGCTGTTCTTTATCGCCGGCATCGTAGCCGTGGCGTGCGGCCTTGCGGGCGACGTCATGAACGACTTTAAGGCCGGCGCCGTGCTGGGCACCAACCCGCGCGCGCAGTGGGTCGGCCAAGCCATCGGCGGCATCGTGGGCGCCCTGGTCGCCGCCGCCGTCATGGTCGCGCTCGTCACCGCCTATGGTCCGGACGCCTTCGGCCCCGACAAGAGCTTTGTGGCCGCGCAGGCAAGCGTGGTCGCCACCATGGTCTCGGGCATCCCGAGCGTGCCGTGGTTCGCGGGCGGCTTTATCGCCGGCATCGTCATGTACTGGCTCGGCATTCCGGCCATGATGATCGGTCTGGGCGTGTACCTGCCGTTCTACATGTCGCTCACGGCATTCCTGGGCTCCTGCGTCAAACTCGCCTACGACAAGTGGTCCGCCCACCGCGACGCCACCGCTGGTCTTTCTGACGAGGAAAAGGCCGCCAAGGACGCCGCCTTCCAGGAACAGGGCCTGGTTGTCGCCAGCGGCCTGCTCGGCGGCGAGTCCATCGTCGGCGTTATCCTGGCGTTTGTCTCCGTGGGCTTAAGCCTGCTGGGCTAAGTCGAGCAGCTGCTCGACAGCAACCATATTGCCTACGGCTTGCCCGGCCGGTAGCTTTCACGGCTGCTGACCGGGCTTTTTGATATCGAATCAAAGAAAGGCCGGCGCGCTGCGTTTAACAGCGCGCCGGCCTTATCGGTTAAGCTATCGAAGCGTTCCTGCTATGAACCGAAGTTCGTTGCAGAATCTACGCTCGAAACGCTACATCTGCTTGCGACGACGATCGCTCAGCGTCACACCAGCGGCCACGAGGGTGATACCGCCGATAACGAAGACCTCGCCCGCAAGCGCGGAGTCATCACCGGTCTGGGCGAGCGCAGCGTTCGCAGCCTTCTTCTTGGCGACAGGGGCCTTTGCAGCGGCCTGCGCAACCTGAGGCTTGGCCTGCGGCTCGGCCTTGGGATGATACTTGTCGTACTCGGCCTGCGCGGCAGCCAGGGCATCCTTGGCATCGCCAAGCTCGGCAAGCGCGGCGGCATAGGCGTCGTTGGCATCGGACAGTTTGGCATCGGCATCGCTCAGAGCAGCCTTGAGACCAGCAGCGGCATCGACGGCGGTCTTATAGCGAGCGTAGGCAGCGTTCAGCTTGACCAGCTTCTCGTTGCCCGTCGTGCCCGCGGCAAGGGATGCCTTGTGGTCGACAGCCTCAAGATCGGCCTTGAGTGCCTCATCGCTGGCAAGCTCGGCCTTGGCCTTGACGATCTCGAAGTTCGCATCGACGACGGCTTCGTTGGCGGCCTCGAGCTGCTTCTGGGCATCGGCGA
>CBCTTO010000092.1:0-4787 GCA_965149855.1 uncultured Collinsella sp. | reverse complement strand
GTCCTTTCGCCCGCACCATTGAATGAAAGAGCTCCCAGCAATGGGAGCTTTTTTGTTATGTACGATCTCCTTGTGCGGGTATCCTAGTGCCAACGTATGCCTATCAGAGGAGAGACCATGCTGTTGTCCGGTATCATCGCCGCCCTTACCAGCCTTTTGATTCCCATCATCATTTTGTTGTTACTGCTTCCCAACGCCTGCTATGTCGTTGAACAACAGCATGCCGTGATCATCGAGCGTCTGGGCAAGTTTAACCGCATCGTCAACGCGGGCTTCCACATGAAGGTGCCCGTGATCGACCGCAAGGCCGCCACG
Organism: uncultured Collinsella sp.; assembly: GCA_965149855.1. Classification (GTDB taxonomy): domain Bacteria; phylum Actinomycetota; class Coriobacteriia; order Coriobacteriales; family Coriobacteriaceae; genus Collinsella. The sequence continues at coordinate 4,472 of CBCTTO010000092.1, read as the reverse complement.
GTGAGTCTGCGCACCATGAAAAACGGTTTTGGCATCGACGTTAAGACCCAGGACAACGTGACCATCGGCCTTGAGGTCTCTGCTCAGTACCACGTGAGCTATGACATGGGCGCCGGCCCGGCAGATTCGGGTATCTACAAGAGCTACTACATGCTGCAGGAGCCCGTCGACCAGATGCGTGACTTCATCACCGACGCCCTGCGCTCTTCGATTCCCGTCTACACACTCGATGAGGTCTTTGCCAAGAAGGATGACATCGCCAAGGATGTCAACGCTACCGTTTCCGAGCAGATGGCCGCCTACGGCTTCACCCTCGTGTCGACGCTCATCACCAAAATCGCACTGCCGACCGAGGTCGAGAACTCCATGAACGACATCAACGCCGCCCAGCGCAAGCGCGCTGCGGCACAGGAGCTCGCCGAGGCAGACCGTATCAAGCGCGTCACCGAGGCGACCGCCGAGGCCGAGGCTATGGAAAAGGCGGGCGAGGGCATCGCCAACCAGCGCAAGGCCATCGCGCTGGGCATCAAAGATTCACTCGAGATCATCCAGGAGACGGGTGTCGGCAACGACGAGGCCAACCAGCTGTTCATGTTTACGCAGTGGTCCGAGATGATGACGGAGTTCGCTCGCACGGGTAAAACTTCGACGGTCGTACTGCCGAGCGATTTCTCGCAGTCGGCCTCGATGTTCGAGCAGATGCTGACCGCCGGCAAAGTTCAAAACGGTTCGAAGGAGTAGGCGCGCGTGAAATACACCGTCGTTTGCGTCGGTAAGCTCAAGGAGCGCTTTTGGAAGGACGCGTGCGCTGAGTACACCAAGCGCTTAGGTGCCTATGCCAAGGTGGATATCCGCGAGGTGGCCGATATCGACCCGGCTAAGGCGGGCGGCGTGGATGCCGCGCGCGACAAGGAGGGGGCGGCAATTCTTGCTGCATTGCCGTCTCGGGCGCATGTGATCCTGCTGGCTATCGAGGGCAAGGAGCGTTCGAGTGAGGAGCTCTCGGCGCGGCTCGACGATCTTATGCTGCGAGGCAGCAGCGACATTGCCTTTGTAATCGGCGGTTCGGACGGCGTGAGTGATGAGGTGCGCGCCCGCGCCGACGAGATGCTCAGCTTTGGACGCATTACCTTGCCGCATAACCTGGCGCGTGTGGTGCTGCTAGAGCAGATTTACCGTGCCTGCAAGATCAGCCGTGGCGAGCCGTATCACAAATAGGTCGGCAATACGAAACAATGGCGTGGGACAATACCTTTCGTTTTGAGGAATGTGTCTGAAAGGACTATGAGATATGAAGATTGGATTTGTCGGTTTTGGCAATATGGCGAGCGCTATGGCCGATGGCTGGATCGCTGCCGGTGTAGCTGCGAGCGACATGTGCGCCTGCGCGGGTCGCTACGACGCACTGGTTGAGCGCTGCGAGGCGCGCGGCATGGTCGCCTGCCACGATGCCGCCGAGGTTGTCGCCGCATCCGATATCGTGGTCGCTGCGGTCAAACCGTACATGATCGAGAAGGTATTCGCCCCGCTCAAGGATGCTCTTGCCAAAAAGGTCGTTCTGTCGGTTGCCTGGACCTGGGACAGTGCCAAGTGGGAGCAGGTCCTGCCGGGCGTCGCGCATATCTCGACGGTGCCCAACACACCGGTTTCGGTGGGCGAGGGCGTCATCGCTTGCGAGAAGGCTTCCACGCTTAGTGATGAGCAGAGCGCCGTGGTGCTTGATCTGCTTGGCAAACTCGGTGCGGTGGTCGAGCTCGATACGAGCCTGCTGTTTGTGGGAGGCACGGTGGGTGGTTGCGCTCCGGCATTTGTCGCCATGGCAATCGAGGCCCTGGGCGATGCGGCGGTCAAGCACGGTATCCCGCGTGCCGATGCCTATCGCATTGTGAGCCAGATGGTGCTAGGTACGGCAAAGCTGCAGCTTGCAACTGGCCAGCATCCTGCGGCGATGAAGGATGCCGTATGCTCGCCCGGTGGTGCCACCATCAAGGGCGTCGTTGCGCTCGAGGACGCCGGCATGCGCAGCGCCCTGGTCAAGGCAATCGACGCAATTCTCCAGTAAAACCGACCAAAAAAAGGACGGGTTTATTTTTGGCAGGTATTTTCTGCGGTTTTGTCCTTTTAGCGAAAAGCGGCCCGCAACTGGCTCAATTCCAGTTGCGGGGCGCTTGCGTTTGCCCAGATAAAACAGACCAAAATAAACCTGTCCCTTTTTGGCAGGTTAGTCCCAGAAGCTGTCTTCCTCATCCTCGGACTTGGGTCCGCGGTCGACGTACATCTTATGGGTACGCTTCTCCATTACAAAGGCAAGAATCGCAAATAACAGGATGCCGCCGGCGAAAAGGATGGCAAAACCGGTGCGGGTGCCAAACAAAAAGGAAAAAACTGCGTCCATTGGGTGCCTTCTTGCGTAGTTGAGTTGGGTCGTAAACGCTCATAAGTATATACTTGCCCATACATGTACAAGGTTGCAACCTAAATGGAATGTATATCGCCGGAGGATCTAATGCTTGATATCAAGTTTGTTCGCGAGAACCCCGATGCCATCGATGTCGCCATGGCTAACCGCCAGACGTCTTGGGATCGCGAGAAGTTCTTTGAGCTCGACGACGAGCGCCGTGCCGTCATCACCGAGGTCGAGGAGCTCCAGGCTACGCGCAATGCCGAGTCCAAGAAGATCGGCGCCCTGATGAAGGAGGGCAAGAAGGACGAGGCCGAGGCCGCCAAGGAGGCCGTGCGCGCCGTCAACGAGAAGATTGACGGTCTGGCCGAGCGCCGTACTGCTCTCGAGCAGGAGCAGTACGACTTCATGGCTCACCTGCCCAACATTCCTTGCGAGGCCACGCCGTACGGCAAGGACGAGGACGAGAACATCGAGCGCCGTCGTTGGGGCACCCCGCGCGAGTTCGACTTCGACTTTAAGCCGCATTGGGATCTGGGCACCGATCTGGACATCCTCGACTTCGAGCGCGGCAACAAGCTCTCCGGCAGCCGTTTTACCGTTCTCGGTGGCGCTGGCGCCCGCCTGGAGCGCGCCCTTATCAACTTCTTCCTCGATACGCACACCAGCCGTGGTTTTAAGGAGTGGTGGCCGCCCATCGTCGTCAAGCGTCAGACCATGTTTGGCACGGGTCAGCTGCCCAAGTTCGAGGACGACGCCTACCACGTCTCGGGCGACAACTTCCTGATTCCCACCGCCGAGGTCGTGCTCACCAACCTGCACGCCGGCGAGGTCCTCGACGCCGACACCCTGCCGCGCCGCTACACCGCCTTCACCCCCTGCTTCCGCGAGGAGGCCGGTTCCGCCGGTCGCGACACCCGCGGCATCATCCGTCAGCACGAGTTCGACAAGGTCGAGATGGTCAAGTTCGCTAAGCCGGAGGAGTCCGACGAGGAGCTCGAGAGCATGACCGCCGAGGCCGAGTACCTGCTGCAGCAGCTGGGCCTTCCGTATCGCGTGATTAGCCTGTGCACCGGCGACTTGGGCTTCTCTGCCCGTCAGACCTACGACGTCGAGGTTTGGCTGCCGAGCTACAACGCCTACAAGGAGATCAGCTCCTGCTCCAACTGCGGTGACTTCCAGGCTCGCCGCGCCAACATCAAGTACCGCGACCCCGAGAACTTCAAGGGTTCGCGCTACCTGCACACCCTCAATGGTTCCGGCCTGCCGGCCGGCCGCACCATGGCCGCCATTCTGGAGAACTACCAGAACGCCGACGGCACCATCACGATTCCCGAGGTTCTGCGTCCTTACATGGGCGGCCTCGAGAAGATCGAGCCGGTCGCGTAACTTGCCTGCATAGGGGATATGCAAGGGCGCTCCTTCGGGGGCGCCCTATTTCGTGCGCAGGTCCATACCATGCCGTGCGGACAGCTCAATAGAAAACACACGAACAACTGTTCTGTATACAGCCATCTACCTGCTATGCTTTTGCTAAATAAGAGCGAGAGAAAGGGGACGCGATGGAGCTGTTTGATGATCGGGTGGTTTTGTTTGAGAGCGACGAGGGCGGGGAGTACCTGCTTGTAACGTGTGAGCCGTCTGGCATGGGCGGCCTGGTGGTTCGGCAGACGAGTGAGGGTCCGTTGACACAATGGTGCTTTGAGGAGTCGCCGCATGTGGTCGAGACGTTTGTGGCGCACGAGGGGCTTGTGGCGCTGGAGCAATTCTATGGAGTTGGGACTTCCAACCAGGTCGCGCGCATGCTGAGTATCTCGTTTGCCGATTATGATTGTGCCCAGCGGGTGAGATCGCTCCTGAGGGAACTTGATGCCAAGTTCGACGTGATCGAAAAGCCAATCGATCGTACGGGGAACAGCGGTATATGCGGAGCAGCATGACAAAACTGCGTTCCACAAAAAAGTTTGAGATTGTGCTTGACTCCAATAAGCTAAAGTGGTTTTATATGTCTTGCGCTGCGGCGTTACCTCAGCTGGATAGAGGGTCTGACTACGAATCAGAACGTCATAGG
>CBCTTO010000091.1:0-4793 GCA_965149855.1 uncultured Collinsella sp. | reverse complement strand
GCGCCCCGCGATATTCTGTGGGATGCCAAGCCGCACATTGGCTCCGACATCCTTCCCACGGTTGTCACCGCTATATCCCAGCGCATCGAGCAGCTCGGAGGTGTCGTCCGTTATCGAACAAAGCTCGTCGACATTCGCATCGACGCGTCTGGCGCCATCACCGGTATCGATGTCCAATCGTCCCAAGACGCCGCTTACGAGCCAATTGAGACAAAGCACCTCATCCTCGCCTGCGGGCATTCTGCTCGCGATATTTTTGAGCTCCTTAAGGACCACAACGTGGCCCTCGCACAAAAGACCTTTGCCATGGGCGTTCGCATCGAGCATCCGCAGCGCGACATCGACCGAGCCCAATATGGAGCCTCGGCGGGACATCCTGCCCTCGGAGCAGCCCCCTACAAGCTCGTCGCCCATCTTCCCAACGGCCGCAGCGTGTTCTCGTTTTGCATGTGCCCCGGCGGGCAGGTTGTCGCCGCCTCTTCCGAGCAGGGCCACCTGTGCGTCAACGGCGCCAGCCTCAATGCCCGCGACGGACGCAACGCAAACGCCGCCCTGCTCGTTAACGTCACGCCTGAGGACCTTCCCAACGATGACCCGCTCGCCGGCATCGAGCTCCAGCGTGCCTGCGAGGCGGCCGCCTATCGCCTGGGTGGTTCCAACTGGAACGCACCGGCACAACTCGTCGGAGATTTCCTCGCAGGACGCGCCAGCAAGGCGCCCGGAAAGGTAAAGCCCACCTATCCGCTCGGTGTGACCTGGACGGCAATTGACGAAGCCCTGCCGCAGCATATCATCGAGTCGCTCCGCCTGGGACTTCCCCTACTCGGAAGAAAGCTACGAGGCTATGACCGCCCCGATGCCGTTCTTACCGGCGTGGAGACTCGTTCGAGCTCACCGGTTACTGTCACCCGAGACCGAACGTGCCATGCCGTGTCGACCCCGGGACTCTACCCTTGCGGTGAGGGAGCTGGATATGCCGGCGGCATCATGAGCGCGGCCACCGACGGCATTCGTTGTGCCGAAGCCCTGATCGCAGACCTCTAGCGCACGAATTCCAGCACGCAAAAGACACAGGCCCCGAGCTCCACAGGGAACTCGGGGCCTGTTCGCTATTTCTTAAACCGTGCACCCTGGCGTTTTCTGCCCGATGCGAACGTGGAACCCTTGCGGGCCTGCGAACGTAAGCGCTCGATCGTCTCGTCCTCAGACGCACCCTCGAGCATCGCCCGAATCTGAACGACGGCATCGCGCAGGCGCGCCGCCTCCTCAAAGTCCATAGCGGCAGAAGCGTTACGCATATCCTCTTCCATGGTTTCGACGATCCGCACAAGCTCGTCATGCGGCAGTTCTTCCAACTGCTCCGCAAGTGTCTGCTCGGGCGCCACCGTTTCCGGCACACCGCCCTCGCCCGACTCATCGGGCGTATAGAATGCGCCATGGCCAAGAGAGTCGCCCTTCGAGCGCCCCTTGGAACCCACGGTTTTTTCGGCCTCGGCAATAAAACTTGAGATGTCGTTGATGGCCTTGCGCACTGTCTTGGGCACAATGCCATGCTCTTCGTTATATGCCATCTGAATCTCGCGACGGCGCTGCGTCTCCTCGATGGCCTCTTTCATCGAATCGGTCACAACGTCCGCATACATGATGACTTCGCCATCGGCGTTACGGGCCGCACGGCCAATCGTCTGAATCAGCGAACGGCGGTTGCGCAAGAAGCCTTCCTTATCGGCATCGAGAATTGCCACCAGTGAGACCTCGGGGAGATCCAAGCCCTCGCGAAGCAGGTTGATGCCAACGAGGACATCGATCTTGCCCTCGCGCAGCGTTCGCAAGATCTCGACACGGTCCATTGTCGCCGTATCAGAGTGCATGTAATTGACCTTAATGCCCGCATCAAGCAGATGGTCGGTCAGGTCCTCGGCCATGCGCTTGGTCAACGTGGTCACCAGCACGCGCTCCTTGCGGGCAACGCGCTCGCGAATCTCGTCCTCAAGATCGTCAATCTGCCCACGAACCGGACGCACATCGATCTTGGGATCGAGCAGACCGGTCGGACGAATAATCTGCTCAACGTCGTTCTGGCTAACCCGCAGCTCATAGTCACCCGGTGTTGCCGAAACGTAGATGAACTGGGGAATCCTCGCCTCAAACTCATCGAAACGAAGCGGGCGGTTATCGAGCGCCGAGGGCAGGCGAAAACCGTGTTCCACCAGCGTCACCTTACGCGAGCGGTCACCTTCGTGCATACCGCGAATCTGCGGCACCGTCACATGGCTCTCATCGATGATGCAGAGCATATCCTTGGGAAAGTAATCGATTAGGGTAAACGGCGGCTCACCCGGCTTGCGACCGTCCAGATGACGCGAGTAGTTCTCGATGCCGTTGCAAAAGCCCATCGTCTCGAGCATCTCAAGATCATAATCGGTGCGCTGCTGCAGACGTTGCGCCTCGAGCAACTTGTCGGTCGCCTTGAGCTCCGCGACGCGCTTCTCGCACTCTTCGCTGATCGATTTCAGAGCCGCCTTGACCTTCGGCTTCTCGGTCACGTAGTGCGATGCCGGCCATACGGGGATGGCCTCGTACTCACGCAGCATTTCACCGGTGACCTCATCGATCTCGGCAATCAGCTCGACCTCGTCGCCAAAGAACTCAAACCGCAACGGATGCTCGGCATAAGGCGGATACACGTCGACAACATCGCCGCGCACGCGGAACGTGCCACGTGCCAGGTCATAGTCATTGCGATCATATTGAATGTCGATAAGTGCATGGATAAAGTCATCGCGCTCGAGCGGCACCTTCTTGTCGACGTTTGGAGCCAGACCCGCATAGTCCTCAGGAGAGCCAATGCCATAGATACACGAGACCGATGCGACAACGATCACATCGCGTCGAGAGAGCAGTGACGCGGTCGCCTGATGGCGCAGCATCTCGACCTCTTCGTTAATCGAGGAGTCTTTCTCGATATATGTATCGCTTTGCGGCACATACGCCTCGGGCTGATAGTAGTCGTAGTACGAGACGAAGTAGACCACAGCGTTGTTGGGAAAGAACTCTTTGAGCTCGCTCGCAAGCTGAGCGGCGAGCGTTTTATTCGGAGCCATGACCAGCGTCGGCTTTCCCAGGGCCTCAATAGTCTTTGCCATCGTGAAGGTCTTGCCCGAACCAGTCACGCCCAGCAAAACCTGATAGCGGTCTCCGTCCCTCACGCCCTGCACAAGCGACTCAATGGCCTTAGGCTGGGAACCGGCAGGCTCATAGGGAGACACGACCTTAAACGGCACGTCAGAGCCTTCAACGCCAAAGCGCTTAAGTTCACCACCAACGCGTTCTACTTCAAATTCCGCCATGGATACTCCTAACTCATATATCTGCAGTATACGCAGGCGGCAGGCATAGTCCTATACGAACCGATCGGGATAGAGAGTCTTGTAGCGAACCCAGGCATTATTGACACGAATCAGATACGCCTGCGTCTCGGGAAAGGTGATTGCATTATGAAGCGACGTACTCTGCTGCGCCCATCCGTCGACATTGCCCATGCCGGCGTTATAGGCGGCAATGGCACTGTCAGTCGACCCGTTAAAATACGCTAGAAGATACGAAAGATACGCACAGCCAAACTCGATATTCGTAGCCGGATCGTTAAGGTTGTCGGCCGAATACTCGCCACCGTCGACAAGGCCCTTGGCGATCATATCCTGGGCAGTCTCGGGCATCAGCTGCATCAATCCCTGAGCACCCTGATTCGACTCGGCCTCGGAATCCCAATTCGATTCAGACTTAATGACAGCGCACACCAGATACGGATCCAGATTATGCGAAATACTGGATTGCTTTACATACGCCTCGTAGTCAATCGGATACAGCGGCTTAAAGAAAGCGGCAGGAGCATACGAGTAAACGAATGAGATAAGGCCGAAGGCAAAAACGGCAGCCAGCGGTATAAGGCGATACCACGTAAGGAAACGTGTCTTAGGCATCGGCCTCCTCCTTTTCCACTACATCCCCGAACCCATGGCGCGAAAGCCATGCGTCCAGTTGTTCAAAGAGCGAGTTATCGTCTGCCGCATTGTCAATCACAGTTGTAGCGAGATTGCACAGCGCAGACTCTTCGGGCTGGCAAGCAGAACGGGCATCGAAATCAGATGGCTCCATGCCACGTTGAATAGCGCGCTCGCGACGAACTGACAAAGGGGCGCTGATGACCAAAATTTCATCAGCCAAGCCAAATGCATCCTCAAAACCAGTCGGAGCAGAAACCTCGACCACCGCAAAAGGATAACGGGGAGATGAAACCGTACAACAAACCGGATCGAGAATCCTAAGCGAAAGCTGTTCAATCAGAATGGGATGCACGATGTCATTGAGCCGTGCGACCGAATCAGGAGAAGCGAAAGCTCGAGAAGCGAGGATGCCGCGGCGAATGCCGCCTTCCTCATCCAAAATGTCCCAACCGAATTCATCCGCGAGTGTATTGACGATATCAGAGCCCGGCACATACAGCGATTTTGCAAGCTCATCCAGATCGATAAGCATAGCGCCACGAGATTCGAAATAGCGGCAGGCAGTCGACTTACCCGAAGCAATATTGCCCAAGACAAATACGGTAAACATCAAGCCCTCCCTAACGCCAATGCGAGTAATTATCGCTCAAATACACTAGATGGACTCAAAATACAGCCAAACAGTAAGAGCACATACGGGGGAGCTAGGTCCCAAAGTACAACGTGTATACAACGCAAAAAAGGGGGAGGCCGCGAGGCCTCCCCCTTCTCAGTTCAAGCGTACGG
>CBCTTO010000090.1:0-4818 GCA_965149855.1 uncultured Collinsella sp. | reverse complement strand
CTTCTTGGCCACCGGGGGCCGCGGCGACCTTGTGGTCGCGGACGACTTGGTTGCCGCCCTGGAGTCGGGTCATCTCGCCGGTGCCGCGGTCGACGTCACCGACCCCGAGCCGCTGCCCGAGACAAGCCCACTGTGGGATGCGCCTAACATGCTCATTACGCCGCATATCTCGGGCTGGTTCCACTTGGAGGCTACGCTCGACAATGTGGTCGACATTGCCGCAGAGAATCTGCGTCACCTGCAGGCAGGCGAGACCCTGCGCTGCTGGATCGAACACTGATTGTTCCGGCGTTTTGCCAAACGCCGGAACCCCTCGACGCTGCGAGCCCCATGGGTTCCGCCGTTCTAACGAACGGCGGACCGGCCGACGCTGCGCAACGTCCAGAACAACGATTTGTCATTCAAAAGGCGAGGCATGACCAGAAGGTCAATGCCTCGCCTTTTTCATGCCAACTTGTTCGCTCTGGACGTCGCTCGCTGACGTTTGCTCAGCCCGCGGTGTCTTAACAATTCTGTCCAGCTGCTGGCATTGCGGCATTTGCCCAGATAAAACCTGCCAAAGTAAACCTGTCCCCTTTTGTTAGGTTTTAGAGCTCCGCGCTTTCGGCTCCGTTGATGGTTAGGTTTCGCTCGTAGAAAGCCGTGAGGGCGCGGATGGCGTACATCACGTCGCGCACGCCGCCGGTCTCGTAGCTCGAGTGCATGGCAAGCTGCGGCAGGCCCACGTCTACGGCATGCATGCTCGCCTGCATGTTGGACAGGTTGCCGAGCGTGGAGCCGCCGGCCATGTCGCTCTTGTTGGCGAAGGCCTGCGTGGGCACGTCGGCGTCATCGCAGATGGCTTGGAACACCGCGCGGCTAAAGGCATCGGTGCAGTAGTGCTGGTTGGCGGCTTCCTTGATGACAATACCGCCGTTGAGTACGACCTGGTTGCGAACATCGCACTTCTCGGCGTGGTTGGGGTGCACGGCATGCGCGTTGTCGCAGCTCACAAGCATCGATGCGGCAAGGGCGCGATGGTACGACTCGTCGTCAAAGCCCAGCGATCCGTTAATGCGGCGCAGCGCGTCGGCCAAGAACGTCGACATGGCGCCTTGCTTGGTCTCGGAGCCAACCTCCTCGTTATCAAAGCAGCAAAAGACCGAAACGTCGTGCGCGTTCTCGGCACCCAAAAATGCCTGCAGCGAGGTGTAGGCGCAGGCCAGGTCGTCGAGCTTGGGCGTCGAAATAAACTCGTCGGCCCAGCCCCAAATGCGCGCATCCTGGCGGTTGACCAGGAACAGATCGCGGCCCAGAATTTGCTCGGGCTCAACATCCAGCTCGTCGGCGATCAGGGCGTCAAAGTCGCCCTGCTTAAGGTCACCAGCGCTGATGAGCGGGCACAGGTCGACGGCGCGGTTGGGCGCAAAGCCCTCGTTAACGCCACGATTCATATGGATGGCAAGGCTCGGGATAATAGCGACCTCGCGCTCGGTGGAAAGCAGGCGGCTCTCAATACGGTCGCCTTCGCGTACCAACACGCGTCCAGCCAGCGCCAGCGGGCGATCGAACCAAGTGTAGTCGATCATGCCGCCGTAGGCCTCGGTGTTCAGGCGCAGCGTCTCGCCCGCGCCGTCGAGCTCGGGCACGGCCTTAACCTTAAACGTCGGCGAGTCGCTGTGCGACGCCGTCAGCTGAAAATGGTAGTCGCCGGCAACGCCGTCCTCGCCCCACGTCGCGGCCAGGTCCTCGCCCACCTTAAAGGCAACAACGCTCGAGGTGTTGCGCTGCGTGTAATAACGCCCGCCCGGCTCGATGTCCCACGCCGCATTCTCGGGCAGGTAGGTAAAGCCCGCCTCGTCGAGCTCGGCCATAATGGTCGCCGCCGTATGGAACATGCTGGGGCATGCCTCGATAAAGTCGATAAGGTCGTTGGCGGCCTCGATATCATCGGCCGTCACATGCGCGCACTCGGGCGTTTCCTGATCCGTCATGCTCTCCCCTTTCGCTGGGTTGATGGTCCCTTCCAGCATACCCCGCCACGCCAGCGCCGCACTCTTCATTCCGTGTTTAATCCCGCGCCGCTCGCCAAGTTGAGCCATCATGCCCGTGCACCTTTTGCGACAATTACGCTAACAGGACGAGAGGAACCGTCATGAAGCCACGTAACATTGCCATCGCCTGCGGTGTCGCAGGAGTCGCCGTCGGCCTTGCCGCTGCCACCGGTATCGTTTATCACAAGCAAATCAAGTCCGCCGCGTCGCTCAAACGCTTGACCGGCTACGCGGATAGCTATGACCTGTACGCAATCGACATCGCCTACGACTACGATCTTGATCGCATCATCGCCGCTGGCGTGCGCGACGACCAGGCCTACATCGATGCCGTGGTGGCGCAGGTGCTGCCCGGTGTGCCGGCACATGTCCAGGCGCCCCAGTTTGCCTGCAGCGCTTTTGTCGCCGTAGATGCCGAAGGCCGCGTGCGCACCGGTCGCAATTACGACTTTAAGGACGACACCTCGGCACTGCTGGTGCGCAATCACCCACGCGACGGCTATGCCTCCATCGGGTTTGCCGCCCTTAACAACCTGGGCGATAACACTCCGCTTGACTCCGTCGGCGGACGCGCCGCCGCACTCATGGGCCCGTTTGCCCAGCTCGACGGTGTTAACGAATGCGGCGTGTCCATTGCCGTACTCACTCTGGACTCCAAGCCCTGTGACCAGGACACGCAGCGCCCCGTCATCAATACCTCGCTCGCCATCCGCCTGGTGCTCGACCGTGCCGCCACCACGCAAGAAGCTGTCGACCTGCTTTCCGCCTACGACATGCACGCCATGGCAGGACGCGATTACCACTTCTTTATCAACGACGCCGCCGGTGACGCGCGCGTAGTAGAGTGGGATCCGCGCGATCCGGACCGTGCTTTCAAAGCGACTCCTGTACGCCAGGTTACGAACTTCTACGCCTGCTATGGCGACGAAGTGCTGCCCAACCAAAAGAATGGCGAGCTGGGCCATGGTAAAGAGCGCGCCGTCGCAATCGCCGATGTCCTTGACGCCCATGTCGGTGCCCAGGACGAAACGATTGTCTGGAAAGCCCTGCGTGCCGCAGCGCAAGAACCCAATCCGGAAGACATCACCAGCAATACGCAATGGTCGGTCGTCTTTGACAATACCGAACCCGCCGCCGCCATTACGCTGCGCCGCCACTGGGGCGACGTCGACGCCTTCGCACTGTAAGGACCCAGGCTCGTCGACCTTACGCTCGCCTGACGTTGTTTACATTTCTATACGCTTGAGCTAACACGTTTTACCCCCGTATCAACAGTGTGCGGGGGTAAACTTATGCGCATGTTATAACTTGCCCGGAAGGATTCATCATGCTTAGGATCGGTCTTCTTACCAGTGGCGGCGACTGCCAGGCGCTCAACGCCACCATGCGCGGCATTGTCAAAACGCTTATGACCAATAGCGAAGAGCCTATTGAGATCTATGGTTTTGAGGACGGCTACCAGGGCCTTATCTACAGCCGGTTCCGCGTCATGACGCCCGCCGATTTTAGCGGCATCCTTACCCGTGGCGGCACCATCCTGGGCACGAGCCGTACGCCGTTCAAGCGCCTGGATATTCCCGAGGCCGACGGCGTCGAGAAGGTGCCGGCAATGGTCCACACCTATCATAAGCTGCAGCTCGACTGCCTGTTTATGCTGGGCGGTAACGGCTCCACCAAGACCGCCAACCGCCTGCGCGAAGAGGGCCTCAACGTTATCGCTCTGCCCAAGACCATCGATAACGACACCTGGGGCACCGAGATGACGTTTGGCTTTACGAGCGCCATCGACGTCGCCACCAAGTGCATCGACGACATCCACACCACCGCTTCGAGCCACGGCCGCGTATTCGTCATCGAGATCATGGGCCACAAGGTTGGCTGGATCCCGCTGTACGCCGGCGTCGCGGGCGGTGCGGACGTCATCCTGATCCCCGAGATCCCCTACGACATGGACCAGGTTATCAAGACCATCGAGCATCGCATGGAGACCGGCAGCCGCTTTACCATCGTGGCCGTCGCCGAGGGCGCTATCTCCAAGGAAGACGCGGCGCTGTCCAAGAAGGAGTACAAGAAGAAGCTCGCCGAGCGCACGAGCCCATCGATCGTCTACGACATCGCCAAGGAGATCGAAGCCAAGACTGGTCGCGAGACCCGCGTCGCCATCCCCGGCCACACGCAGCGCGGCGGCCAGCCCGACGCCCAGGACCGCATCTTTGCGACCCAGTGCGGCGTCGAGGCAGCGCTCGGCTGCCTGCGCGGCGAGTTTGGCTACATGATTGCCCTGCGTGACGGCAAGATGTGCCACATGCCGCTCGAGGAGGTCGCCGGCAAGCTCAAGTACGTCGACCCCCAGAGCGATCTAGTGCGCGAGGCCAAGGCGCTGGGCATCAGCTTCGGCGACGAATAGCCTCGGCCGAAACTGCTCTCATCGGAGACCCCAGGGCTTACCTCCCAAATCGTCCTCGGACATGTCAGGATCCCGCCGTGCGCTTCGCGCGGCGGGATCCTTCCGTCCTGCGGAAAGATTTGGGAGGTAAGCCCTGGGGCCTCCTGCGGTAACCGGGGAGGCCGAGGCTATTCGTCTTCTTGCTGCAAGTGCCTGGGGTAGGATGCGGCGTGCATTTTTGGGAGTATTCAGCAGCCGAGGGTGCCTGCATACTGGATTTTGGGCGAGAGACAGGCGCCGCGGGCCGCATTCTGCAAAAAAATGAGCGGTCCTCGAGGCGCCGGGGTGGCGCGCGCAGACGTGGTGTAAGAGCGTCCTGAGGTCCGTCGCTGCAAGTCC
>CBCTTO010000089.1:0-4849 GCA_965149855.1 uncultured Collinsella sp. | reverse complement strand
TTACCGGTCTCGAAAAACTCGATGATCTGCGGCCTGATTTTGATGGTGTTGGCGACCTGCTGAATGGAAAGGCCCATTCGGCGACGCTGCTCGAGCAGCATGTCACCAAAGCGTGCAGCCATCAGAATCCTCCAAACTCACGATCTTCACGTGCCATCTCGGCGTCGACAGATTCCAGCGCGGCAAGCCCCTCCTCGTCCAACAGAACCTCGCGCGGCTTGGAACCGTCGGGCGGGCCGACGACACCCTTTTCTTCCAGCATGTCCATAATACGCCCGGCGCGCGCATAGCCAACCTTCAGACGACGTTGCAGGCCAGATGTGGAGCCCAGCTGCGATTCCACCACAATATGGGCGGCTTCCCAGATGAGCGGATCATCGTCTTGCGGCTCGGCGACTCCGGTGCGGACAATGCCGCCGCCACCAGCCATGGACATGGAAGCGGGCGCCACGGCGGACAGAATCTCCTCGTGGTAGTCGGGCTCGCTTTGCGACTTGACGAACTCGACAATCTCGTTGATTTCGTCGTCCGAGACAAAGCAGCCCTGGATACGGCGAGGCTTGCCCCAGTCGACCTTTGAGAACAGCATGTCGCCCAAACCGGTGAGCTTTTCGGCACCCATCTGGTCGATGATGACGCGCGAGTCAATGCCCGTGGCGACGTTAAAGGCGATGCGGTTGGTGATGTTGGCCTTGATGAGGCCCGTCACCACGTTGGAGCTGGGGCGCTGCGTGGCAACGATAAGGTGAATACCGGCGGCACGGCCCAGCTGGGCGATACGCACAATCGACGCCTCGACATCCTTACCGGCGACCATCATCAAGTCCGAGAGCTCGTCAATAATGATGACCAGGTAGGGCATCTTTTGCGGCGGGTTGTCGTAATGCTCAAACTCGCCGGCGGCCTGCTTTTCATTGTAGGTCGAGATCTTACGCACGTTGAGACGCTCGAAGACCTTCAGGCGACGCTCCATCTCGGACACGGCCCATTGCAGAGCGCTCGCGGCCTGCTTGGGCTCGGTCACCACGGGCACATAGAGATGCGGCAGACCGTTATAGCCCGCAAGCTCGACGCGCTTGGGGTCGACCATAATCAGGCGAACATCCTCGGGAAGAGCGCGCATAAGCAAGGTCGTGATGATGGAATTGATCATCACCGACTTACCAGAACCGGTCGTACCGGCGATCAACAGGTGAGGCATCTTGGCGAGGTCGGCGACAACCGGCGTGCCCTCGGCGTCACGACCGATGGCCAGCTCGAGCGGACCGCCCTTCACATAGGGAAGTACGTCGCCCAGGTTGACGTTCTGGCGCTTGCGATTGGGGATCTCGATACCCACAAGCGAGGTACCGGGGATCGGGGCAAAGATACGCACCGACTGGGCAGCAAGCGATAGCGCGATATCGTCCTCGAGGCTCGAAATCTTGCTCACGCGCTCGCCCTCGCCAGGTTGCAGCTTAAAGGTCGTCACCGTGGGGCCGGCGATCCAGCCGACCACGCGGGCACTACGACCAAACTCCAGCAAGGTGGACTGAAGCGACTCGGCAGTCTGTTCCAGTTCCTTGTCAGAAGACGCGGAGGAAGCCGACTGCGGGTTGGCATGCAGAATCTCAAGTGGCGGAAGTTTGAGGCCGTCCTCTTCTTCGCCCTCGTTATCTGCGGTGCCGCCGTCCGCTCCCCCATCGCTAGCCGCAGCCGATTCGACAGCACTCAAGGCAGGCGCATCGGCAACCTTGGGATGCTTCAAGAAGTCGGGGATCTGAGGTGCTGCCGAGACAGGATTCACGGCAAACGGCGGCTCGGACTCGTCGATCTTATCGGGGTCGTCTTCCATCGAAAGCTGACCGGTTACCTGGTCGCGCTTTGCATGGCGACGCGGCAGCAAAGTTGTCTTTGCGGTCTCAATCGGAGCCTCGTCGTCCTCGTCATCGCCCTCGGTGAGCTCAATCTCGCTCTCGGACCAAGACGGGTCGGGCTCACTCGTATTGAGTTTGGGCGCAGCCTTGCCCTTCTTGGCATGGCGGCGCGGCAACAGCGTCGTCTTAGCGCGCTCAGCTTCCACGGCATCGGACACGTCGACAAACGGATCCTCGTCCTCGTCGTCATCGTCCAAAACCGGGTCCACATCGTTGTCCATGACCGTGGTCACGGCAGCATCGGAGCCCTTTTGACGAAGAATGCTCAGGTGAGGACGGGCAATGCCGGGCACCGACAGGGCCTCATCGTCACCCCACGGACTCGCGTTAACATCGGCACGACGGCGCTCGGCAAAATCGGCCGCACGGTCGCGAGCAGAGCGCAAAACGCCACCCACCGAAAAGCCGATGATGACCAGGCCCACGACGACAAGGCCCAACAGGACCACCATCGCGATAGGCTTACCCAGGGCATTCTGCAGCGC
This sequence comes from uncultured Collinsella sp., assembly GCA_965149855.1. Lineage (GTDB taxonomy): Bacteria > Actinomycetota > Coriobacteriia > Coriobacteriales > Coriobacteriaceae > Collinsella. The sequence continues at coordinate 2,448 of CBCTTO010000089.1, read as the reverse complement.
ACTCGCAATAAACGCACCAATGTAGCCACCCGAGGCAGACAGATTTTGCGGCGTGAACATAAGGTCGCACGAGTCGCTCGTACCTGGCACCATCAACGAAAGAATGGAGACGACGGCGATAAAGACCACGGCGCCGCCCGCAACAGAGCGCGCGTTGAGCGGCGAGTCCTCGCCTAAAAAGAGCGTGGCGGCAAACAGCAAAATGACGATCGGCAGCACGTAGGCGCCCAAACCAAAGCCCAAGTGGTAGAAACCGGCAACCGCAGCCGTAACGGGCGCAGTCGCCGGCGAAATCACGGCAATAAAGGACGCAATCGCCAAAACGGCAATGACCACGCCGGCGATATCGCGGTTGGCCGAGGGCTCGACCAAGGGCTCGAAATCATCGAACTCGGACTCGTGGCCCTTATTGGCACGCAGATGGGAACCGGCACCCTTAGCAGATGCCGGTTGGTTGTTGGCCTTATTGCCTTTGGCGTTTTGTGCAGATCCGCGCGCCAAACTAAACCTCCATGACGACCGGGATGATCATCGGACGAGTGCGCGTACGGCTCCAGATAAAGTTGGAGAGCGAGTCGCGCACGGCCTTGCGAATGGCATCGGAACCGCTGCTCGTAAAGCTGAACTTGCCCTTCTCGATCGTCTTCATGATGGACGCGGAGGCATCCTCAGAGAACTGGTCGTCGATGGCAAACGAGACGCCGCGGCCCGAGAACTCGATGGCCTCGATCTTCTTGTGCTTGAGCGAGACGATGGCAACAGCGGTAACCATACCGTCATTGGCGAGCTTCTGACGATCGCGCAGGACGATGGGGTCGGTATCGCCGATACGCAGGCCGTCGACGTAGACGACGCCGGACTCGACGGGCGTACCACGCTTGACGATACCACCGCGCATCTCGAGCGTGTCGCCGTTATCGAGGATAAAGATATGATCGTCCTTGATGCCCATCTTGCGGGCCAGCTGGGCATGGGCGCGCAGATGCACGGCCTCACCGTGAACCGGCATAAAGTACGTGGGCTTGGCCATGGCCATCAGGAGCTTAAGCTCCTCCTGGCTGCCGTGGCCCGAGACGTGAACAAGAGCGCGGTTCTTATCCCACACGTCGCAGCCGAGCTTGGCCAGGCTGTTGACGACCTGCTGGACGGCTTTCTCGTTGCCGGGAACGGGAGTTGCCGAGAGGATGACGGTATCGCCCTCGTGGATGGAGAGCGTCTTGTGCTCTCCGTTGGCCATGCGGGACAGGGCCGACAGCGGCTCGCCCTGCGAACCGGTGCACATGACGACGATCTTGTCGTCGGGCAGGTTATCGATATCGAAGGCATCGATGATATCGGCATCGTCGATGTTGAGGTAGCCCAGCTCGCGCGCGACGCGGGTGTTGGTGAGCATGGAGCGACCGGTCACAACGACCTTACGGCCGCACTTGCGGGCGGCATCGCAGATCTGCTGCAGGCGATGGATATGGCTCGAGAACGACGCGACGAACACGCGACCCGGGGCGTTCTTGATGGCGTGCAGCAAGTTGGGACCAACCTCGGCCTCGGACTTGGTAAAGCCGGGAACCGTGGCATTGGTGGAGTCGGAAAGCAGCAGATCGATGCCCTGCTTGGCAAAGCGGCTGATAGCGGCATAGTCGGGCGTGACGCCGTCGATGGGCGTCTGGTCGAGCTTAAAGTCGCCGGTGTGCATAACGGTGCCCTGATTGGTGCGGATGAACACGCCCAGAGCGCCGGGGATGGAGTGCGTCATCGAGAAGAAGTCGAGCGAGATGCCGCCGAGGTTGACATGGCTGCCGCCCTTGACCTCGCGGAACTTGGGTGCGCGGATGCGGAACTCAGAAAGCTTGCCCTCGATAAAGCCAAGCGTCAGCTTGCTCGAGAAGATGGGCACCTTGTTGTTGAGGTCCTGCAGCAGGTACGGAAGCGAACCGGTGTGGTCCTCGTGGCCGTGGGTGACGACGATACCGCGGAGCTTCTCCTCGTTCTCCAGAACATAGGTGTAGTCGGGAAGCACCAGATCGATACCGGGCTGGGAGTCATCCGGGAACATGAGACCGGCGTCGACGAGCACCATGTCGTCGCCGCACTCGAAGACCGTCATGTTCTTGCCAATGCCGTCAAGGCCGCCGAGCGGAATGATCTTCAGGGGAGATGATTTTTTAGCTGCCATAGGTGAGTGTTGTTTCCTTTCTTCGAAACGGGTCTGGAACAACCGACGGGGCGCTTCTGGCAAACCGACCGCCGGGAACGTACAAACATGCATCACAGAGTCGATGCAATAACCACAGTATGATACCCATTTGCACAACAACAGACCACCCATGCATCAAAGCCCCATCTGAACTGGTCCATCCCGACGGTTTCCCGTGGGGCGGGCACTGATGAAGTTTCCTGCTCTACAGTCCTGCTCATGACGGAGGCCACATTAAGTGGCCTCCTGTTCGT
>CBCTTO010000088.1:0-4917 GCA_965149855.1 uncultured Collinsella sp. | reverse complement strand
GCCAACGCCTTAGAGAGCGGCGACGACCTCGATCTCGACCAGACCGCCAGCCGGAAGGGCGGCAACCTGGAAGGCGCTGCGCGCGGGGAACGGAGCCTCGAACTTGGAGGCGTAGATCTCGTTCACGGCAGCGAAGTCGGCGATGTCGGCCAGGTAGACCGTGGTCTTGACGACATCGGCAAAGGTGGCGCCGGCAGCGGTCAGCAGGGCCTCGACGTTGGCGAGGGACTGCTTGGCCTGGGCCTCGACGCCCTCGGGCATCTTGCCAGTTGCGGGATCGATGCCCAGCTGGCCGGACAGGAACACCATGTTGCCGGCCTGGATACCGGGGGAATACGGGCCGATGGCTGCGGGTGCGTTATCGGAAGACACGACGGTCTTGCTCATGTTTATCTCCTTACGATCAGTTGAGAAAGCGTGAGCGCGGCGTTCACACCGGGAGGCACAGTTCGGTCTGAACACCGCGCTTGATTGGGATGGTACTCAAGGTTTCTGTTTGATGCAAGAATATTATCAGCTTGCGAGAATATTTTATCGCCCAACGGTTTCCCCGAACCGCTGAACGGTTCTTCACGGGGTCAGCCAGCCCAAGCTGCTGAAGACTTTATCCCGCTTGGAGCACGGGCATCGCCTGCCGCAACGGCACCACTATACTTTTGAATATCTGAGCATTTTGAAAGGCAGGATATGACCGCAACCGCCAGTCGAACCACCAACCGCAGACCCGAGCTTTTGGCGCCCGCCGGAGGGCCCGAGCCCTTTGCCGCCGCACTCGCCGCGGGGGCAGACGCCATCTATTGCGGCATGGGCAGCTTCAACGCCCGCCGCAAGGCCACCAACTTTACCGACGAGGCCTTTGAGCAAGCCTGCCGCGCCGCACATCTAGCCGGATCGCGCGTCTACGTCACGGTCAACATCGTCATCAAGCAGTCCGAGATGGGCGATGCGCTGCAACTCATCCATCGCTGCTCCACGCTGGGCGCCGACGCCTTCATCATCCAGGACTGGGGCCTGTTCTTTGAGGTCAAGCGCACGATGCCCGGCATCGAGACGCACATCTCGACCCAGGCGAACATCCATGATGACCGCGGAACGCTTTGGTGCCGCGAGCAGGGCGCCGACCGCGTGACTCTCTCGCGCGAGCTCTCCATCGACGAGATCGCCGCCATCCACGACGCCGCGCCCGACGTTGACCTGGAGGTCTTTAGCCACGGTGCCATCTGCTTTTGCTACTCGGGTCTGTGCCTGCTGTCGAGCTTTGCCATGGCGGGCCGCTCGGCCAACCGCGGCATGTGCGCTCAGCCCTGTCGTCTGCCTTACGAGCTGATCGACGAGAACGGCCGCTCGCTCTCCCCTGCCGGTCGCGAGCGCGCGCTGTGCCCGCGCGACACCAACACGTCGCAGCTTGTTCGCCGTCTGTATGACGCCGGCGCCGCATCGCTCAAGCTCGAGGGCCGCATGAAGGCCCCCGATTACGTGTATTCCATCGTCGACGTGTATCGTCATCAGATTGATGACATGCTGGCCGATGTTTCGACCTCCAAGGATGAGGATGCAGCCCGCCAGCGCCAGCTCAAGCGCTGCTTTAATCGCGACTTTACGCACGCCTACCAGGATGGCACCTCGGGCGACGAGATGATGAGCTACGAGCGTTCCAACAACCGCGGCCAGATTGTGGGCACGGTGCTGGGCAGCCGTCTGGCCAACCGCGACGTGCGCGGGCTCAAACCCGACGACCGTCGTCGCCGCGCCGCCATCGCCCGCATTGAGTTGTTTGAGCCCGTGGGCAAGGGCGACCTGCTGGAGCTTCGTCACGACGATGAGTTCGACCAATTCCTGACCACCATCGCCGCCGATGATGCCGCCGCAGGCGACATCATCGAATGTCGCGTGCCCCGTAGCATGCCTGAGGGCTGCCGCGTGCGCGTGATTCGAAGCCAGAGCGCCATTGACGCCGCCGGCGCCGCGCTCAAGCGCGATGTGCTCCACCGCCGCGCCGTAGACGTGTCCGTTGTGGCACGTCTGGGCGAGCCGTTTACTGTCACACTCACCTGCTGTGACAACCCCATGCTCACCGCCACCGCCACGGGCTTCATCGTCGAGGCCGCCAAGACCCGCGCCGTCGAGGCATCCGATCTGGTTGAGCACGTCGGGCGCATGGGCTCCTCTCCCTTTGAGGCCGCAAGCTTTAACGTTTCGCTCGACGCCGGCTGCGGTATGGGCTTCTCCGCCGTGCACAAGGTGCGCGCCGCCGCTTGTAAGGCGCTGGAAGAGGCCATTCTGGCACCGTACGAGGAGCGCGCGAAAACGCTCGAGCTGCCGGCGATTGTAACCAGTGATTCCCGCCCCGCGCCCGAGCACTACCGCGATGAGCCGCAGATCTGCGCCACCGTCACCTCGCTCGAGGCCGCCGAGGCCGCTCGCGCCGAGGGTGTAACGCGCATCTACATGACCACCGACGCGCTCGATGCGGCCGAGCTCTCCCCCGCCGATGCATTTGAGCAGGGCATCGTACCCGTGCTCGACGAGGTCTGCCGCGCCGTTGACCACGAGCGCGTCGATCCTTGGATCAATGCCGGAGCCACCGTCGCCGTCGGCAATATCTCCGAGCTCGCCGTAGCCGCTCATGCCGGCGCCACGGCCGAGATTCGCTCTTGCCTGCCGGTGCACAACACGCCCTGCATGGAGGCGCTTGCCGGGCGCGGAGCCGGTGCGTTTTGGCTCTCGCCCGAGATCACGCTCGACGAGATTGTCTCGCTCGGCGCCGCCGCGCCCGCGGCTCTGGGCATCACCGTCTTTGGCCGCCCGCGCGTCATGACAAGCGAGCATTGCATTCTGCAGGTTGCCAACGGCTGCATCCGCGATTGCGCCAACTGCCGCCTGCGTGCCCGCAAGCTCTCGCTCAAGAATATCGACGGAAAGGTCATGCCGGTGCGTACCGACATCCACGGCCGCTCACGCCTGTACGACGCCTACCCCATCGACCTCACGCCTCAGGTTCCTCAGCTGCTCGATGCCGGCGTGCGTCGTCTCATGGTGGACGGAACGCTGCTCGAGACGGATGAGATCGCCCGTGCCGTCGCTCGCGTCCGTCGCGCCGTCGAGGCAGCTCAAGCCGGCCGCAAGCCCGCCGCCCGCCTGCGCGGCGCTACCTCGGGCTGCATGTTTGTGGGAATTAGCTAACCGAAAGGCTTACACGTGAACGAAGAACCTCAAGTCCTCTACTGCGACGCCTGGCTTATGGCCATCGACAAGCCCGCCGGCATGATCGTCCACGGCGACGGCACCGGCGAGCGCACGCTCACCGACTACGCCAGCGACCTGCTGCTGGCGATGGGCGACGGCTTTGCCGCGACCGACATGCAGCCGCTCAATCGCCTGGACCGTGACACCACCGGCGTGGTGCTGTTCTCGCTCGACAAGCAGACGCAGCCCGCCTTTGACCAGATGATTATCGACCACGCTTTCGAAAAGCACTACCTAGCGCTCGCCGAGGGCAAGATCGACTGGAACGAGAAGCTCATCGACAAGCCCATCGCCCGCGACCGTCACGACAGCCGAAAGATGCGCGTCGGCGCCAGCGGCAAGCCGTCTCAAACGCGCGTGAAGGTGCTCAAACGCCTTAAGAGCCGTCGTGGCCTGCCCACGCGCTCGTATATCGATGTCGAGTTGCTCACCGGCCGCAAGCACCAAATCCGTGTGCACCTGGCAAGCGAGCATCATCCCCTGGTTGGCGACGACCTGTACGGAACGCCGCGCCCCTGCGGCCTGATGCTCCACGCCCACAGCGTGTCCTTCACGCATCCCGTAACCGGCGAGCACATCCACATCGAAGCCCCCTGCCCCTGGGAGCCCTAAACCACCACAATCGGGACAGGCACCTTTGTGGTGGTTTTGCCGCAATGGCTCAGCCGCGATCCCAAAACGTCTCGATCTGTAACAGTTAGAACCCATTTTCCGGTCTATCTGTTACAGATCGAGACATTCGAATCCCCCTCAAGGGAAAATCTCAATCTGTAACACCTAGCCCACTTTTAACGGTCCAGTTGTTACAGACTTAGACAAACCGGCAGACAACGAAAGCGGCAACGCCCGTGATGGACGTTGCCGCTTTTCTATTGAGAAAACTACTCGGTTTTCGTTACTAACCACCACAATGGGGACAGGCACCTTCGTGGTGGTTTTGGCCTTGTCTCGCTGTTAGACCGTGATGACGTTGCCCATTGCCCGGTACTTGGCGGGGACCTCGCCTGCGGTAATAATCGTTGCGTCGCGGAAGTCCGCGAACTTGACGGGCGCCACCATGCCAAATTTACTGGCGTCCGAGATTACGAAGCGTTTGGCGGTATGGCGCATCGAGATACGCTTGACCTGTGCTTCCTCGATATCGGGCGCCGTGAAGCCCTGCTCGGCGGCAATGCCGTTAGAGCCCCAAAAGCCACAGTTGAAGTTGTAGCGGTCTAAGGTTGCCAAGGCATCGGGGCCAACGAGCGCCTCGGTCTCGGGTTTGAGCTCGCCGCCCAACACCACGGTACGCATGCCGCGCAAAGCAAGGTGCTGAGCATGGAGCACGGAATCGGTCACATAGGTGACATCTTCAAGGTGTGGAAGATGCTCGATGAGCCTCAGCGTCGTCGAGCCCGAGTCGATGTATACAAAGCTCTCGGGCTCCACAAGCGCCGCCGCACGGGCGCAGATACGCTCCTTGTCGTCGTTATGGAGGTCGCTGCGCTCATTAAGCGTTAGGTCGCGCGTCACGTGCGCGCGCTCAAGACTCGTCGCTCCACCGTGGACCTTGGCGATGCGATGAGCTCGGTCGAGCGTCTGCAGGTCGCGCCGAATGGTAGACGCCGTCACGCCCAGGGCTTCGGCAAGCTCCGGCACGGTAACCGAGCCGGCCTGCTGCACCATCGACAC
>CBCTTO010000087.1:0-5079 GCA_965149855.1 uncultured Collinsella sp. | reverse complement strand
CGCGTGCTGCCGGGTTTTGAACCGGACAGCAAGTTCCGCATGCTCAAGAGCATCGCCGACGATGTCGAGGTTATCATCGCGATCAACGCGAACCACATCGAGAAAAACAAGGCTCGCGGTGACCTTGGCATTACCTATGACGAGGACGTTTTGCGCCTGGTCGATCTGTTCCGAGGGAATGGGTTTGCCGTCGCGGCTGTGGTCATCACCCAGTATGCCGGCCAGCCCGCTGCCGATGTGTTCCGCAACCGCCTGAACGCGCTCGGTATTCCCGCCAAGCTGCACTATCCCATCGAGGGGTATCCGCACGATGTCGATCTGATCGTTTCTGACGAAGGCTACGGCAAGAACGAGTTTGTCGAGACCACGCGTCCACTCGTTGTCGTGACGGCACCCGGCCCCGGCTCGGGCAAGCTCGCCACTTGCCTCTCGCAGCTGTATCACGAGCATAAGCACGGTACCGCCGCCGGCTATGCCAAGTTCGAGACCTTCCCGGTCTGGAATCTTCCTCTGACGCATCCGGTCAATATTGCCTACGAGGCCGCCACGGCTGACCTCGATGACGCCAATATCATCGATTCGTTCCACCTTGAGGCCTACAACAAGACCACGGTCAACTACAACCGCGACGTCGAGGCCTTCCCGGTAGTCCGTGCCCTGATGGAAAAGATCCTGGGCAAGAGCCCCTACCAGAGCCCTACGGACATGGGCGTCAATATGGTCGGCTTTGCCATCACCGATGACGATGCCTGCCGCGACGCTTCCAAGATGGAGATCGTCCGCCGCTACTTTACCGCGGTCGAAAATGTGCGCCGTACCGGCGTGGGCGATGAGCAAGTCGACCGTCTCAAGATTATTATGAAGAAAGCCGGCATCGATAAGAACTACTCACCGGCGCGCTCGGCAGCCCTCACCAGGGAGCAGCTGACGGGTGGTCCCGTGGGTGCCATGGTCATGCCCGATGGCTCCGTGGTGACCGGCAAGACTTCCACGCGCCTGGGCGCCGCGAGCTCGCTCATCATGAATGCACTTAAGCATGTCTCGGGCGTCGACCTTGAGCTCGAGGTCATTAGCGATGAAGCGATCGAGCCCATCAGCAAGCTCAAGACGCATTTCCTGGGCAGCAAAAACCCGCGCCTCCACACCGACGAGACGCTTATGGCGCTGTCGATCACCTCGGCCACGAGTGAGACGGCCGCTCGCGTCCTTTCGGGCCTGGAGCAGCTGCGCGGTTGCGATGCCTTCTTTAGCGTGATTATCTCGCCGACGGACGAGACGGTACTGCGCAAACTGGGTATCAACGTGTGCTGCGAGCCCAAGTTTGAGCGCCGCGGTTTCTTCCATCGCTAAGTTTGAAGCACCGCGGTAATTGCATTGCATTTTGGCCGTATCGGGTTAGCGCCCGGTACGGCTTTTTGATCAATAAAGCGTCTATTTCGGCGAAAAATAGCCGTTTACCTGCCTAGAGACAATTTGAGCGGTATACAATAACCGTAACTGTTTCATCCTTAGCGGGATGCCGCATGATGGATATTACCTGCCATCGTGAGGTGTGTCGGTCGCGCACGGCGCGTTAGATGCTCGTGCTCGGTTTGAGGAGGCTGCTATGGCGGGCAAGGGTCGTGCGAGTGTCAACGATATGAAGCGTGTCGAGGTGCTGGTGTTGATGGAGATCGACCAGCAAACCGAAGACAATGGCGGGCCGTATGGTTTCTCGCGCAAAACGCTTGCCGAGCGCGTGGGGGTTTCGCCGTATCGTGCCCGCGCCGCAATCGATCGCTTGGATTCCGAAGGCATGATTGATGTCGTCTCGCGCTATAGCGACGACGGCGGTCAGCTTGCAAATGGCATTTGCCTCACCGAACGTGGCGAGTGGTATCTTGAGGGCGTCCGTACCGGCATGCTCGTTCAAGAAATGCTTGAGGACGAGGTTGCTGATCGATAGCAGCATGTAACCCTTGCCATGGCGACGCCGCCTGGGAAACCGGGCGGCGTTTTGTTTCAAGATTGAGAAATGCAATCGCACGCGAGAAAAATTGCGAACGGTCCGCGGCGCGAGTATTACAATGAAGACCCGTAAGATGTGTATGGACAACTTCTACGGGAAGCGCAGGTAACTCAATATGACCAAGCACGTGTTCGTGACCGGTGGCGTGGTTTCGTCCCTGGGCAAGGGTATTACCGCGGCCTCGCTGGGCCGTCTGCTCAAGTCGCGTGGCTACAAAGTAACGATGCAAAAGGCCGACCCGTATCTGAACGTCGACCCCGGTACCATGAGCCCCTTCCAGCATGGTGAGGTCTTCGTTACCGAGGATGGTTACGAGTCCGACCTGGACCTGGGTCATTACGAGCGCTTTATTGATGAGAACCTGACCCGCGATTCCAACTTTACGACCGGTGCCATCTACAAAAGCCTAATCGCCCGTGAGCGTCGCGGCGACTTTTTGGGCGGTACCGTGCAGGTGATTCCTCACGTCACCAATGCCATTAAGGACAAGTTCCGCCGCATCGAGGAGCAGACCGGCTCCGATGTAGTCATCACCGAGCTGGGCGGCACGATCGGCGACATCGAGTCCCAACCGTTTGTTGAGGCCATCCGTCAGTACCGCAAGGAGGCCGGCCCCGAGAACGTCTGCTACATCCACGTGTCGCTCGTTCCCTATATCGCCGCCGCCCACGAGGTCAAGACCAAGCCCACGCAGCATTCCGTCAAGGAGCTCCGCAGCTTTGGCATCCAGCCCGATATCATCGTGCTGCGCTCCGACCACCATATCGATGACGCTATCCGCGGAAAGATCGCAAGCTTCTGCGACGTCGACACCGATTGTGTCTTTACCAACGAGGACTGCGCGAGCATTTACGATGTTCCGCAGCTGCTTGCCGAGCAGGATTTTGACCTGCGCATTTGCGAGCGCCTGGGTCTGGACCCGCGTGAGCGCGACATGAGCGAGTGGAACGAGTTCCTGCGCAAACAGAATCACGCCAACCATCACGCCGACAAGGTGAAGATCGCCGTCGTGGGCAAGTACACGCAGCTGCCCGATGCGTACCTGTCGGTTATCGAGGCCCTGCACCATGCAGGCGTCTTCTACGATCGCCATGTGGACGTCCAGCTGGTCGACGGCGAAAGCCTCGACGAGCAGAATGTCTCCGAGGTTCTGGGCGACGCCTCGGGCATCCTGGTCCCCGGCGGCTTTGGCAAGCGCGCCCTGGAGGGCAAGATCCTCGCGGCCGAGTTTGCCCGTGAGCACAAGATTCCGTATCTGGGCATTTGCCTGGGAATGCAGGTGGCCGTGTGCGAATTTGCGCGCAACGTCGTCGGTCTTGCCGGCGCCAGCTCCTCCGAGTTCGATCCGGACGGTCCGTATAGCGTCATCGATCTGATGAGCTCGCAGGAGGACGTGACCGAGAAGGGCGGCACCATGCGCCTGGGCGCCTATCCGTGCAAGCTCGCCGCCGATACCCTTGCTCGCGAGGCATATGGCGAGGAGCTCGTCTACGAGCGTCACCGTCACCGCTTTGAGTTCAACAACGCCTTCCGTGACCAGCTCGAGGACGCCGGTTTGGTTATCTCGGGTCTGTCGCCCGACGAGCGCCTGGTCGAGATGGTCGAGCTGCCGCGCGACGTGCATCCGTGGTATGTGGCAACTCAGGCTCATCCCGAGTTCAAGAGCCGCCCGACCAACCCGCAGCCGCTGTTCCGCGAGTTCGTGCGCGCTTCGATCGGCCAGCACGAGGGTGTCGACCGTCTGCAGGTGACGCCCATGAACCTCGCTACGGACTAAGGGTGCCGGCGAATAAGGAACATACCGAAGCTACTCCCTCGTCGCTCGCCGTGGCGGCGGGGGAGTATCTCGATTACCTCGCGGTCGAGCGGGGTTTGGCGCGCAACACGATTGCGGCCTATCGTCGTGACCTGACGACGTACTGCGCCTATCTGGAGCGGGCGGGTATTGTGTCTTTTGAAGAGGTGACCCGTCAGGTCGTGGAGGGCTTTGTTGCCGACCGTCGCGATGGGGGCTATTCCGATGCCTCGGTGGAGCGTGCGCTTGCGGCCGTGAAGGGCCTGCATGCCTTTTTGGTGCGCGATGGGGCTGTGGCCCAAAATCCAACGGCGGCGTTGCGCCTGCCTAAAAAGGCTGAGCGTTTGCCGGAGTATCTATCGGTGGAGGATGTCTCGGCGCTGCTCGATCAAGACTTCCCCGAGGGCGAGATGGGCTTGCGCGACCATGCCATCTTGGAAGTGCTCTACGGATGCGGTTTGCGTGTGAGTGAGCTGGTTGGGCTCGATGTGGGCGATATCCATATTGACGATGGCTTTGTACTCGTTCGCGGTAAGGGCTCAAAGGAACGCCTGTCCCCACTGGTGGGAAGCGCGGCGCGAGCTCTGACGCTCTATGTAACTGAGGGGCGTTCTCGCTTGGCGGCCCATGCCCGCGGAACCGAGACCTCGGCGGTCTTTTTAAATAAGAACGGACGTCGCCTGTCGCGCCAGGCCGTGCATGCGATATGCGAGCGGTATGGGCGTCAGGTGGGGCTGGTGGGGCTCCATCCCCATACCTTGCGCCACTCCTTTGCCACCCACATGCTCGCGGGCGGTGCCGACCTGCGTGTGCTGCAGGAGATTTTGGGCCATGCCGATATTTCGACCACGCAGGTCTACACGCATGTCGACCGAACACAACTGACCGAGGTCTATCTGGCGGCGCATCCGCTAGCACCTCGCTGACCTGCATATTTATAAGTATTAAATGGGACGGGCCCCAGATTGCCGAGACGCACTTTTGCGCGCATGGGCAATCTGGGGCCCGTCCCATTTTTCGCCAGACACCGACGCGGTGGTGGGCCGTGTGTACCGTGGGTGGGGGGAGTTTGGGGGCGATGTGAACGGCGTGTAAAGGGACGTAAAAATCGCCTCAAGGTCAACTTGAAGGTTGAGGTTCGCGGGCGTGGTTCTACAGGTGGCATCCCGCCTTTGCTGTAAACACAACATCGGGTGTTTTCGAACCTATGCTCGGGGGTGTTTGACAACATCTTGGGGGTGGACGAGTGGGGCGGGGTGGGGGACGGGGGGGGGCA
>CBCTTO010000086.1:0-5450 GCA_965149855.1 uncultured Collinsella sp. | reverse complement strand
CGCGTGCGCATGGCAGACGGCAACGTGGCGGCAACGGTCGATACGGTCGAGTAGGCCGCGTTTCACAGCGATAAACCTTTAGGAAAGGAAACAGATATGGCAGAGAAGACCCCGGTTGAGCAGCTTACGTACAAGCAGGCCTCGCAGGAGTTGGAACTCATCATCCGCAGCTTGGAGTCGGGCGATATGGAGCTCGAGGAGTCGCTCGAGAGCTACACGCGCGGCGTCGAGCTCCTCAAGAGCCTACGCACCCGCTTGTCCGATGCCGAGCAGAAGGTCTCGGTGCTCCTTAAGGACGTCGACGGCAACGACGTGCTCGCCGACGGCGAAGCCGCCAACACCGACGACAACCTCTCGTTCTAACCATTCCGACCAAATATAATTACCTTGGTCTGCGAGAAAGGAACCAACCATGTGTGATTGCATCTTCTGCAAAATTGCCAACCACGAGATCCCCTCGACCGTTGTCTATGAGGACGACCAGGTCATCGCCTTCGACGACCTCAATCCCCAGGCGCCGGTCCATACGCTCGTGATCCCCAAGAAGCACTACAGCGACATCGCCGACAACGTACCTGCCGAGACCATGGGCGCCATGGCTCACGCCATCCAGGAGGTTGCCAAGGTCAAGGGCCTGGAGGACGGTTTCCGCGTCATCTCCAACAAGGGCGTCAACGCCGGCCAGACCGTCATGCACTTCCACATGCACGTCCTTGGCGGCAAGAACTTGGGCGAGAACCTCATCTGAGGGCGCGTAGGCCGTCGACTTGGCTGCCTTTGGAGTAATCTATGCAGCTTTCTCAACTCGAATACCTTCAAGCTGTAGCGAACTATGGCGGCGTGCGCAAAGCAGCTCGCGCCGTTCACGTGAGTCCGCAGGCCGTTTCGTCGGCAATAAAAAAGTTGGAATCTGAGTATCAGATTGTTTTGCTCGACCGATCGGCGGGGGAGGCTGTTTTGTCTCCGGCGGGCAGAGAATTTGCGCGTCGTGCACGCGTGATCCTGGCGCAAGTCGACGATCTCAAAAAGTACGCTCAATCGGGGAACGGCGGCGTTTCGCCCGACGGCCATTTCCGTCTTTACGCCCCCTGTCTTCACGGGCGGGGGCGTCTTTTTTCCGAAAACTGGTACGACTCGTTTGAAAGCTCGCACCCTCAGATTCACCTTGATGTTTGGCATCAGCCAACGGCTACATGCTCTGAATCACTTGTGCTTGGCATTTCGGATGCGGCCATCTCATTTGAGGAACCAAGGGACAGCGTCCTTTCTTCGAAATACTTGGGTGAAAAGGAGCTCAAGGTTCTTTCGTGCCCAGCGGGTCATCAATCTGTGGGTGCTATGACCGTTCGTGAGTTACTGGGCGGCAGGTTAGCTGTTCCCATTAATTTGTCGCCCTGTCTCAATGCGATCAATCAATGCCCCGAAGCTCAGCTGGTTAATTTCCGCTTCCGCGACGTCGAATACGGAAACAGAGCGCAGGCTGAGTTTCTTCAAGCCGGGGGATTGATATTGGGTTTTTCTGGCTCTTCTCTCGCATCAGATGGGTCGGAAGTGAGCGAGTACTCTATTGAAGGCTCGCATGACGTAGCCTTGCCCATCTACTTTTGCTATCGACAAAATGCCTGGACCGATCGACACCAGACGGTATTTCTTCACCTATTGCGTCATCTTGCTTCGTGAGGCCATTTGGCCTCGTGTCGTCAAGTGAATGTTGACGCCTTGTAACACATGACTGACGGCTTTGCCCTCATGCTTTTCCAAGATTCCGATTTAGATTGTTGACTCTTGGAGGGCGGAGCATGAAAAACCGTACGGTTTTGCTTTATATGACGTTTGTTTTTCTGTCGAACTTCAGCACCATTTTGTATTTTCTGACGGTTTACCTTGAATTCGTCGGATTCTCGATGGTGGCGATTTCTAGCATGATGATTGCATATCAAGTGAGCAAGTTCATCCTTGAAGTTCCCACTGGCTATATTGCCGATAGGTTTGGACGAAAGACAAGTGGTCTCGTTGGCGTCGCGGGGATACTTGGATACTACGCCGCCCTACTCCTCGTCCGTTCTCCTCTGCTTTTAATCGGCGCGTTTGCTCTCAAAGGTTTTGCCGCTGCATGTGTGAGCGGATCCATAGAAGCGATTTACATTGACAGCGTTTCTCAGGACCAGCTCGTAAGACTTAATGTCGTTGAGCGATTTATTTTCTATGCCTCTTTTGCCATCTCCGCTTGCGTGGGCGGTTTCATTTCGTCTGTCGGTGCATATCTCATTGGTCTTTCGGCAGATATCATCGCAATGGTGTTGACGCTGGTTGTCGTTGTCTGCATTCCTGAGATGCGAAGAGGGGGCACTGCGGGGACACCTGAGCGTGGAATTAGCCCGAAGATGATCGGTGCCGCTATTGCGTGTAACGGCATTCTTCGTTCAGCGTTCATCATGGACTGTTCTCAAGCATTTGCTTTTGTTGCCCTGGAAGACTTTTTCTCACTGTTGCTTGCGGGTCGCGGAATGAATGCCGTCGCTTCGGGTGTGATCATTGCGGTCCAGCTCCTTGCCTCGGCCTCCATGGGGCTTATTGTGCCCAGTGTGATTGCTCATGTCGACAAGGGCCGTTTTGCGCGTATTTGCGGCATCGTGCGCCTTTCCCTGACTGCTCTATTTTTGATTCCCTTTACTCCGGTCTATTTGCTGCCCGTGTTCTATGTGTTGCAGACGGTCGCCTACTCGTTATTTGCTCCAATTAAATACTCAATTTTTCAAAATGCTGCCGATTCTTCGATGCGCTGTTCACTGATTTCGGTTCAAAGCCAGATGGTGGCGGTGGGTGCCATCCTTTTCTATCTGTTCAATGCTGCGTTGAGCAGCATCGCGGACATTCGAGTCGTATTGCTTGTTGCACTCGGGATTTCTTCCTTGGTGTATATCCCCGCGCTATTTCGTCTTACAAGTCAAAGGCCGTGAGTATTTAGGCACCGATAACTTATATATCAACGCAATAAACCCGAGCGCGAGGGCGTTTGGGTTTATTATTGAAGCGTATGAAACCTGGCGGCGCCACACCGCCTGTTAGTAGGGAGACACATGAACGTTCTGGTCGTCAACGCGGGATCTTCGACCCTTAAGTATCAGGTCATCGACACCAAGTCCCACAAGGTGTCCGCAAAGGGCTCCTGCGAGCGCGTTTGCTTTACCGGCGGTACCTTCACCCACGCTGCTAACGGTTCCAAGAAGGTGACCGAGAACATCGAGTTCCCCGACCACAAGGCCGCCATCGAGGTCGTCCTGAAGGACCTCGAGGCCAACGGCGTCAAGATCGAGGGCATCGGCCATCGCATCGTTCAGGGCGGTTGGTACTTTGGCGATTCCTCCCTCGTCGACGAGGACGTTCTCGCCAAGATCCGCGAGGTCGCCCCGCTGGCGCCGCTCCACAACAACCCCGAGGCCAACGTTATCGAGTTCTGCCTGGAGCAGTATCCCGACCTGCCCAACGTCACGGTCTATGACACCGCTTTCCACTTCAACATGCCCGAGGTCGCCAAGACTTACGCTCTGCCCAAGGACGTTTGCGACAAGCTGCACATCCGTAAGTACGGCGCCCACGGCACCAGCTACCGTTACATCTCCAAAAAGGTCGCCGAGATGACCAACGGCGAGGCCCGCAAGGTCGTCGTGTGCCATATCGGCTCCGGCGCTTCCCTGTGCGCTATCGAGGACGGCAAGTGCATGGACACCACCATGGGCCTCACCCCGCTCGACGGCGTCATGATGGGCACCCGCTGCGGCTCTATCGACCCGGCTACCGTGTGCTACCTGCAGCGCGAGGGTGGCTACACCTTCGACGAGGTCGACGAGATGATGAACAAGAAGTCCGGCCTTTTGGCTGTGACCGGCGGCAAGACCAACGACTGCCGCAACGTCGAGGAGCTCGCCGCCGCTGGTGACCCCGATGCTCAGCTCGCCTTCGACATGTTTGTCTACAAGATTGCCGCCAAGGCTGCCGAGATGGCTACTTCCATGTGCGGCATGGACACGCTGGTCTTCACCGCTGGCATCGGTGAGCACGCTCCGGCCGTTCGTGCCGGCGTTGCCGACCGTCTGGCCTTTATGGGCGTCAAGATGGATCATGCCCGCAACGCCCTTCGTGGTGACGGCGCTTGGTGCCTGTCTGCCAAGGATTCCAAGGTCAAGATCTTCGTCATCCCCACGGACGAGGAGTTCATGATCGCTTCCGACGTCGAGCGCATCGTCAACGGCAAGTAATTGCAAGAGGGGAGGGGCTGGACGACCGAGCGCCGTTCGGCCCCTCTTTTGCGCTCGTTGGGCGATATGCTGATAGCTATTTATCAAGATATGATAACTTCTTATTAAAATGCGGCCGCCTTAAGGGGTCTGCGTCGACCGTATTGCACTGCAAAGGAGTCTCATGAACGTACTTGTTGTCAACGCCGGCAGCTCAAGCCTTAAATATCAGCTTTTGGATACCGATACCCGCGAGGTTTTCGCCAAGGGCAACTGCGAACGTATCGGTTCGGACATGGGCATCTTTGGCCACTCCGAGAACGGTGGCGCCAAGCAGACCGAGGAGGTCCCTTTCCCCGATCATCGCTCTGCTATCGCTCGTGTGCTCGAGGAGCTCGAGAAGACCGACTTTACGATTGATGGCATTGGTCATCGTATCGTTCAGGGCGGCTGGCACTTCGATGATTCCGCAGTTGTCGACGACGAGGTTATGGCCAAGATTCTTGAGGTGGCACCGCTTGCTCCGCTGCACAACTACGGCGAGGCCGCAGCAATCGAGTATTGCCGTGAGAAGTATCCGGAGCTGCCCAACGTGGCGGTCTTCGACACCTCGTTCCACATGACCATGCCCGAGGTCGCCTACACCTACGCGCTGCCCAAGGACGTGTGCGACAAGTACCACGTGCGCAAGTACGGCGCCCACGGCACGAGCCACCGCTATGAGTGGATGATGGCCAAGGAGATCCTGGGTTCGCGCTGCCACCGTCTGCTTTCGTGCCATTTGGGTAACGGTGCTTCGCTCGCTGCTATCGAGGACGGCGTGTGCCGCGACACCACGATGGGCCTCACGCCTCTCGACGGCCTGATGATGGGCACCCGCTGTGGTTCCATTGACCCGGCCACCGTGTGCTACCTCCAACGTGAGGGCGGCTACAGCAATCAGGAAGTCGATGACATGATGAACAAGCAGTCTGGTCTGCTTGCCATCTCGGGCATCTCCAACGACGCCCGCGACATCCGTACACGCGCCTCTGAGGGCGACGAGCGCTGCCTGCTCGCCTTCGATATGTTCGCCTACAAGGCCATGCAGCAGGCCGGCTCCATGATCGCTTCCATGGCGGGCGTGGACACCATCACCTTTACCGCCGGCATCGGCGAGAACGACTGGTCGATCCGCAAGGCCTTCTGCGACTGCTTTGAGTGGCTGGGCGT
>CBCTTO010000085.1:0-5480 GCA_965149855.1 uncultured Collinsella sp. | reverse complement strand
CGAGCGCAAAATGGATTCTAAAAAACACCTTGCCAAATAGGAGCGTCAGGACGCATGAAACCCCCGCCGCACGAAGTGCGCAGCGGGGGTTTCATGCATGTCCGAGGACGTTTTCAGAGCTTTACCCTGTAGGGTCCCGAGGGGATATGTTCGCTACTCAGCCATCTGAGCCTGGACGGCGGTGATGGCCACGACACCCACGATGTCGTCGGCAGAGCAGCCGCGCGAAAGGTCGTTAACCGGCTTGGCGATGCCCTGCAGGATGGGGCCGTAAGCGTCGGCGCCGGCGAAGCGCTGGACCAGCTTGTAGCCGATGTTGCCGGCCTCAAGGTCGGGGAACACGAGCACGTTGGCCTTGCCGGCGACGGAGGAACCGGGAGCCTTGAGCTGGGCGACGGTGGGGACGATGGCGGCGTCGAGCTGCAGGTCGCCATCGATGGCGAGCTCGGGAGCCTTCTCGTGACAGAACTTCACGGCCTCCTGGACCTTCTTGGCGACCTCGCCGCCGGCGGAGCCCATGGTGGAGTAGGAGAGCATGGCCACGTGCGGCTCAACGTTGCCCATGAAGGTGGACCAGGAGTGAGCGGAGGCGATGGCGATCTCGGAGAGCTCGTCGGAGGACGGGTTGATGTTGAGGCCGCAGTCGGCGAAGATCAGCGTGCCGTCGGTGCCGAACTGCGGGGTGTCGGTGCACATCACGAAGAAGGCCGAGACCAGCTTGGTACCCGGGGCGGTCTTGAGGATCTGAAGCGCGGGGCGCAGGGTGTCGGCGGTGGAGTGGCAGGCGCCGGAGACCAGGCCGTCGGCGTCGCCCATCTTGACCATCATGGTGCCAAAGTAGGTGGCGTCCATCACCTGGGCGCGAGCCTGCTCGATGGTAACGCCCTTCTTGGCGCGGAGCTCGGCAAACTTCTGTGCGTACTCCTCGTGCTTCTCGGCATTGCGCGGGTCGATGACGGTGGCGCCGGGAACGTTGATCTCGTCGGGGTTGCCCAGGATGACGATCTTTGCCAGGCCCTCCTCGATGATCTTGGTGGCCGCGACGATGGTGCGCGGATCTTCGCCCTCGGGCAGGACGATCGTCTTAAGGTCGGCCTTGGCGGCAGACTTCATACGGTTTAGGAAATCGCTCATGTTACTCCTTACAAGCGTTTCACTAAGCTCCAGGCGCCCGGCTGTTCACGAATAAACCCGCTGCTAGCGGGTCTACCTTTCAATTATGTTCGCCGTGGTGCTTGAGCTTTCCTTGTGTGGCAAGCTCATTATAGGACGCATTAGCGCTATAATCGCTCTGATAAATATGTCTCGAAGAATGTTCGAGAAAAGCCCAGCTAACGAGCCCGTGGCTTTTGACAAGGAGTATCGATGCAGATTACCTCAGGCCTGCCTGAAGGCTTTAACGCCGGCGCGTACGACATGATTGTCGTCGGTGCTGGATATGCCGGTGCCGTTTGCGCCCGCCGTCTTGCCGAGACTATCGGCTATCGTGTTGCCGTTTTGGAGCGCCGTAGCCACATTGCGGGCAATGCCTATGACTGCACTGACGAGGCCGGAATCCTGATCCACGAGTACGGTCCGCATATCTATCACACCTTTAACGAGCGCGTGCACAATTTCCTGTCGCGCTTTACCAAGTGGACGGATTATCAGCACAAGGTGCTCGCCAACATCAACGGTACCCTTATGCCCGTGCCCTTCAACCATGTGAGTCTCAAGCTCGCCTTTGGTGACGAGCGCGGCGAGGAGCTGTATCAGAAGCTCGTGGAGACCTTTGGCAAGGATGTCAAGGTGCCCATTATGGAGCTGCGTAAGAAGAACGACCCCGACTTGGCCGAGGTCGCCGATTACGTCTACGAGAACGTCTTTTTGCATTACACCATGAAGCAGTGGGGCCAGACGCCCGATCAGATCGATCCCTCGATCACCGCCCGCGTTCCCGTCTTTGTGGGCGATGATGACCGCTACTTCCCGCAAGCTCCCTTCCAGGGCATGCCGCAGGAGGGCTACACGGCGCTCTTTGAGCACATGCTCGACCACGACCTGATTGACGTGTTCTGCGACGTGGACGCCCGCGATCTTTTTGAGATCGATGAGACGACCGTCAAGATCGATGGCAAGGTCTACGGCGGCGAGATTGTCTATACCGGTCCTCTCGATGAGCTGTTCAACCTCGACTTGGGTGCGTTGCCGTACCGCACGCTCGATATGAAGTTCGAGACGCTCGATATGGACCAGTTCCAGCCCGTGGGCACCGTCAACTACACCACGAGCGAGGACTACACGCGTATCACCGAGTTCAAGAACATGACCGGTCAGGTCCTGCCCGGCAAGACGACCATCATGAAAGAGTACTCCAAGGCCTATACGCCCGGCTCGGGCGAGACGCCGTACTATGCCATTCTTGAGCCCGAGAACCGTGAGCTCTATGAGCGCTATCTTGAGCGCGTCCAGAACCTGACGAACTTCCACCCGGTTGGTCGTCTGGCCGAGTATCGTTACTACGATATGGACGCCGTGACCAATTCCGCCCTCGATCTTTCGGATGAGATTATCGCCTGCCATGCATAAAGTCATAACATTCGGTATCCCCTCGTATAACGCCGCCAAGGACATGGACCATTGCATCACCTCCATCTTGGAGGGGAGCAATTACGCCACCGATATCGAGATTATCGTGGTGGACGACGGCTCCAAGGACGAGACGGCTGCCAAGGCCGACGAGTGGGAGGCCCGTTATCCTGGAATCATCCGCGCGGTGCACCAGGAGAATGGCGGTCACGGTATTGCCGTCCTTTCGGGTCTGCGCGAGGCGCAGGGCACCTACTACAAGGTCGTCGATTCGGACGACTGGCTTGACGGCGCTGCCCTTTCGACCATGCTGTCGATTCTGCGCGGCTTTGAGGAGCGCGACCAGCGCGTTGACCTGTTTATCTCGAACTACGTGTACGAGAAGGTTTACGAGGGCACGCATACCGCTATTGGCTACAAATTTGCCCTGCCGCGCAAAAAGATCTTTTCCTGGGATCAGATCGGTCATTTCCGCCTGGACCAGAACCTACTCATGCACAGCCTGTGCTATCGCACGGATGTGCTGCGCGAGTCCAACCTTCCCATGCCGCCGCGCACGTTCTATGTGGACAACATCTACGCCTACGTTCCGCTGCCGCGTTGCAAGACCATGTACTACGCCGACATCGACCTCTACCGCTACTTTATCGGTCGCGAGGGCCAGAGCGTCAACGAGGCAACGATGGTCAAGCGCCTGGACCAGCAGTTCCGTGTTACGCGTATCATGATGGAGTCGTACCACTTGTACAGCGATGTTGAGTCGTCGCGCCTGCGTTCGTACATGATGGGCTACTTCACCATGATGATGGCGATCTGCTCGGTTCTCACCAAGCTTTCCGAGGAAGATTGCGCCGACGAGCGCCTAAAGACGCTGTGGAATGATTTGAAGGCCTACGACGAGCGCATGTATCGTCGTGCCCGCTACGGCGTGGTCGGGTTCTTCACCAATCTGCGCGGACGGGCCGGAGACAAAACCACACTCGGCCTATACCGTCTTGCCTCAAAGATCTTCAAATTCAACTAGCTGCTGAGTAATCGCTGCTGATAGGTTGACTGGACCCCTTGGCCTTTAGTTTGCTACTGCGAACAGTCCTGCTCGCACGGAAAGCACATTAAGTGCTTTCCGGCTCGTGCGGAACTTGTATCAAACTAAAGGCCAAGGGGGCTCTGCTATAAGAATCGATTGTCAGGCTGCCTGAATTTGAAGATCTTCGACGCGCGGTACACAGGGGCCTGGGCTGAAAAGAATCTGGTTGGTAGGTTGCCCGGTGGGGCTTGGTTATGTTTGTCGCGAGTTCCGCACGAGCCGAAGAACACTTAATGTGTTCTTCGTGCGAGCCAGGACTGTAGAGCAGCAAACATAACCAAGCCCCACCGGGTAACCGGTCAGGTTAGGCTACTTCGCGGCGCCGGGGATGCCGTGGGAGGTTTTGGCGGTTTTGGCTCCGTTTACGATGGCGGTCTGTAGGGCCCTTACGGCGAGCATACCCAGTAAGTCTAGGGGAACGGCGGCGCTTGCCTGGGCGCCCAGTTTGCCGCTGGCGAGGGTGTAGATGGTGTCGCCGTCGTTGGTGGTGTGTGTGGGACGGATGGCGTGTGCGTAGGCGTCTGCGGCCATCTGGGAGACCTTGGTGGCTTGTGCCTTAGTGAGTTCCACGTTGGTGACGATGCAGCTGATGGTGGTGTTGGTGCGGTCGAGCGGCATCTGCATGGATCCGGCGGCGGCAAAGGCTGCGAGTTCCATGTCGACGATCTGGTCGCTATCGGCTGCGGCGCGCATACCGGCGACCCAGTCGCCGGTGAAGGGGTCGACAACGTTGCCGCAGGCGTTGACCGAGACCACGGCGCCCACCTTGATGGGGCCGAGCGCCACGGCGGCAGCGCCAAGGCCGGCCTTCATGCAGGTGGCGGGGCCCATGAGCTTACCCACGGTAGCGCCCGTGCCGGCGCCCACGTTGCCCTGTTCGAGCTTGGTGGGGGTGTTGTCGAGTGCTTCGCGCACGGCGGCGATGCCGGCCTCAATGTCGGGGCGAACGGTGGGGTTACCAAAGGCGAGGTCGAAGATACAGCTCGAGCACACGATAGGCACCTGCGTGGGGCCGACGGGAAGGCCGATGCCGCGGCTCTCAAGCTCGCGAGCGACGCCGCTTGCAGCCTCGAGGCCAAAGGCCGATCCACCCGAAAGGCAGACGGCGTGGACCTTGTCGACGGTGTTCTCGGGTCGCAGCAGGTCGGTTTCGCGCGATGCGGGAGCACCGCCGCGAACGTCAACGCCGCCGGTGGCGCCCTCGGGTGCCACGATTACGGTGCAACCGGTGCCGGCCTCCTCGTCCGTATAGTTGCCATAGCAAAAGCCATCGACATCGCAGACGTCAATGGCCTCGAGCAGTGTATCCATGTTTAACTCCTATCGGTTTTCCGCCGCGCCTTGTGCCCGGTCGGGATCCGTACGGTACGCCAAAATTGTAGGCGCCGGGGGATACCCAGCGCCAGATGCAATTACGAGAGTTTTTGAATCGCGCGCGCGACGCGTGCGATGGGTAGGCCCACCACGTTATAGAAGTCGCCCGAAATATCGTGCACGAGCATGCGTCCGCCTGTGCCCTGAATGCCGTAGGCGCCGGCCTTGTCCATGGGCTCACCCGAGGCGACGTAGTGCTTGATCTGCTCGTCGGTGAGCTCGTAGAACGTCACGTCGGTCACATCGACAAAGGACAGGCTCTCGGCGGCATGCGGGGCGGCCGTGTCGCCTGCTTTAACGATGCAGACGCCGGTTGCGACCTGGTGCGTGCGGCCCGAAAGCTCACGGAGCATGGTGCGCGCCTCGTCCTCGGTTGCCGGCTTGCCCAGAATCTTGCCGTCAAAGGTGACGATGGTGTCGGCCG
Source organism: uncultured Collinsella sp. (assembly GCA_965149855.1). Classification (GTDB taxonomy): domain Bacteria; phylum Actinomycetota; class Coriobacteriia; order Coriobacteriales; family Coriobacteriaceae; genus Collinsella. Next base: position 27 of record CBCTTO010000085.1, on the reverse strand, counting down.
CGACCGTCAGCTCATTGGGCTCGGCAT
>CBCTTO010000084.1:0-5873 GCA_965149855.1 uncultured Collinsella sp. | reverse complement strand
CCTCGGGGCGCGGACCATTGGTGCCAGCGGGCAGCGCCACCATCACCTGGAAGCCGCCTTCGTCGACCATGCACGGCGTGTAGTGCAGCGTGGTGTTGAAAACCTCGACAACCTCGCCCGCCGGCACGCGGAACGCCTTGACGCACGCGGTGTCGAGCTTGCCGTCCTCAATCTCCCAGCGATGCGCCACGAGCAGAATAAAATCGCGGGCGCCCAGGTTAAACTCGCTGGCGCGGTGATACTCCAGGCAGTTGAGCTGCGTGTTGTGGCCGTTGCACCAGCCCAGTTGGAAGGGGCGGCCGCCAAACATGAGAAAGCCCAGTTTATCGGCATCTTTGACGCCCTCGAGCTCCGGCGCACTTGCTACGTACTTGCTACCCTCGGGAATGGGCGTGGCAGAAAGCGCCTCAAGTACGGGCGACATGAGCTCGGACGGAACGTTATCCCAAACGTTGCCATAGGATTTGAACTCGGGATCGTTGACAGAGTAGATATGCATGTTCACTCCTGTTCGTAAATGTGACTATACGAACATTCTAGAACAAACATGAGCGATTTTGAACGCTCACCCCGACCAATCAACAAAAAGGCGCTCCCGCATAAGCGAAGGCGCCCAATGCGCGCGTTTTGGACGACAAAGCCCTTACGCCTGCTGATAGTGCAGGTGCTTCTCGTCGATATCGACCAGGTCGCGGTCGAGGTAGCGGCGCGCAAGCCAGTTGGCCATGGGGAGGTTCTGGTCCAGGTAGTTACCGCATTCCTCGGGAGCGGCACCGGGGACATCGCCCTCGAAGCCGGCGACAAACTCAAACAGCTCGCGGACGAGCGGCAAGATCTTCTCGCTCGTCAGCTCACCAAAAACGACGAGGTAAAAGCCCGTGCGGCAGCCCATGGGGCCAAAGTAGATAATGCGGCTCGACCACTCGGCATGATTGCGAAGGAACGTCGCGCCCAGGTGCTCGATGGTGTGGCACTCGGCCGTGTTCATGACCGGCTCCTTGTTGGGCGTGGTCAGGCGCAGGTCAAAGGTGGTGACGGCGGCACCGGTCGCCGGATCGCGGTCGATGCGGCTCACATACACGCCGGGCTCAAGCAGCAGATGATCAACGGAAAAGCTGGCGATGCGCTCCATGGCAGATCCTCTCGATAGTCAAATTGGGACGGGGCTCTTTTAGCTGGTTCGAATGGTCACACCAATCATACCAGTCAAAAAAGCCCCGTCCAAAAGACAACTTAGCCAAGGACACGGGCCATACGCGTCTTGAACTCGGACAGGAAGCGCGGAGCATCCACGGTCAGTGCCACAAGCGCGCTCTTGTCCGGATCGGACAGGCGGCGCTCATCGCAGATGGTGCGACCGCGGTACTCGCCCAGCAGATCAACACGCAGGTTGCAGCCGAGCGCACCTACGAGCGTGGGGTCGATCGCCACGGCAACGGCCAGCGGATCGTGCAGCGCACAACCACCCAGGTAGGGTGCGTTCATCTCGTACGAGCCAATGTAGTGCTCGACCATGCTCGCAAATGCGCAGCCCGCCATGGTGCCCGAGCCCGTCCAGCCGGCAATGTCGCGGCGTGTGAGCACCACGCGATGCGTCACGTCCAGACCCACCATGGTGAGCTTACGGCCCGAGCGCAGCACCGCGTCGGCTGCCTCGGGGTCGCTCGCCATGTTGGCCTCGGCGCCCGCGCTCACGTTGCCGGGCACGGTAAGGGCGCCGCCCATCACGACCACGCGGCCGATGGACATCATCGCCGCCGCATCGCGCTCCAGGGCAAGCGCCAGATTGGTGAGCGGGCCGGTCGCCACGTAGACCAGATCGGGGCCATAGGTGCGCGCGGCATCGATCAGATAATCGACCGCAGCGTTGCCGTCGGCCGAGGTCGCCCCCACCGGCTCGTAGGGCGACGCGGGCACGCTCGCGCCGCCAATGCCGTTCTTGCCGTGAATGAGCGCGGTGGACGCCGGCGGCGTATAGGGCTCAGTCGCCTGCAGAGGACGGTCGGCACCCAGGTACACCGGAACCTCGGGGCGACCCAGCAGATCGAGCACCGCCAGGCAATTGTGCGCCGATTGCTCGACGCGCACGTTGCCAAAGCACGTGGTGATGCCCACGAGCTCCACCTCGGGGCTCGCGATGGCATAGGCCAGCGCCATCGCATCGTCCACTCCCATATCCAGATCAAGGATCAGCTTCTTGATTGCCATTGTTCTACTCCGCTTCTCCGTCTTTATCGTTTAACCAAACCAATGTTCAACTTCGGCGCGCGTGGGAATCGATTGCTGAGCGCCCAGGCGCGACACCGTCACTGCCGAGGCGCGAGCACCCGCGGCCATGCACTCAAAGAGCGGCAGGCCCTCTAGGCGAGCCGCCGCCAACGCGCCGATAAACGTATCGCCGGCGGCCGTGGTATCGACTACCGTGCTCGAAAGTGCCGGCATGCGCAGCAGCTCACCGCCATCGCCGAGCGTAACTGAGCCGGCGCCGCCCAGCGTGATGACCGCGGCGCCGGCGCCCTTGGCAAGCAGGGCTTTGAGCGCGGCGACGCAGCTCTCATCGTCCTTGGGCAGGATACCCGTCAGCACCTGGCACTCGGTCTCGTTGGGGCAGACCAAGTCGACCGCAGACCAGACCTCCGCAGGTAACTCACAAGCAGGCGCTGGATTAAAGACCGTATAGAACCTCAGCTCGTGAGCGCAAACAAGCGCATCGGCCGTCGCTGCAAGGTCACATTCACCCTGGGCGATAAAGACGCTTCCGGCAGCCGGGGCAATCTCGCTGGCGTCGCCGTCGAGCTCATGGACCACCAGACGCCTCAGCGCGCAGGCAACGTCCCCGCCCGCAAGCGCATGGTTGGCACCCGGTGACAGGATAATGCGGTTGTCGCTCTCGCAGCGAATGATAGTCGCGGTACCGGTCTCCACGTCATCGCGAAGCGCCACGAACTCAACGCCCACGCCGGCATCCTGGAGCCCTGCCACAAGCGCATCGCCAAAGGTATCGCGCCCAACAGCGCCGATTATGCACGTGCGCGCACCCATACGCGCGGCAGCTACGGCCTGATTGGCGCCCTTGCCGCCGGCGTTGGTGATAAACCCGCTGCCGCCGACGGTCTCGCCCGCACGCGGTATGCGCTCGCACGCCACCGAAAGGTCCATGTTCATGCTGCCGAACACCGCAACGATGCCGCGATCTGCCATGGAAACCTCCTCATCTGCGGGCCTTATGCCCACCGCCAGCCGTCGATCGTGCACTCTCGCACCCCCTATAACTTTAGTTCACTTTGATGTGGACGCGCGCTTGAGCTTGCGCCAGCAGCAAGCATTCACAGGAGCAGGCAGCTACAATGAAGGCGTGCTGATTATTCTCGTCATTGGATGATGTTTTATGGAACAACTCTCGCAATCGGGCTCGCGCGGTCGACGCCGCACGGGCAACGAGCCGGCGCCGCACGAATGCGTGAAGGGCGAACGGCGTGCCAACGAACCGCGACGCACCGCGAGCCCCCATCGCGCTTCTGTCAACAACGCGGGCCGCGCCAACACTCCCGCCGCGGAGCAGACGCCTTCTCGCCCCAAGTCCCGCTACATCCCTGCGCTCGACGGTCTGCGTACGCTCGCCGTCGTCGCAGTGGTGCTCTATCACCTTAACCTCACGTGGGCTCAGGGCGGCCTGCTTGGCGTCACGATCTTCTTTGTGCTTTCGGGCTATCTGATCACGCGCCTGCTACTCAACGAAGTCGCTAAGACCGGCCGCATCGACCTCAAAAGCTTCTGGATCCGCCGCATCCGTCGCCTGGTCCCCGCCGTGGTGACCGTCGTGGTGGTGACCTGCGCGCTGTGCACCATCTTTAACCACGTGATGCTCACCAAGATGCGCCCCGACATCCTGCCGTCGCTGCTGTTCTTCAACAACTGGTGGCAGATTGCCCAAAACGTCTCGTACTTCAATGCTCTGGGCGACCCCTCGCCGCTCACGCACTTTTGGTCGCTTGCCATCGAGGAACAGTTCTACCTGATTTGGCCGCCACTGCTGTTTGCCATGGTATCCATGCATGTGAGCAAGCCCAACACGCGCCGCGTGGTTCTGGGCCTTGCCGCGGTATCTGCCCTAGCCATGATGGTGCTTTACAACCCTGCCGCCGACCCCAGCCGCGTGTACTACGGCACCGACACCCGCGTGTTCTCGCTGCTGCTGGGTGCCTGGATGGCCTTTATCCCCGATCGCGACCTGGCGCCGGTGCGTCTCGCTCATCGTTTGGGGCTCAATCGCCTGGCTGGCGCCGCCAAGCACGGCAAGAACGCCGAGGGCAAGCCTGGCGAGAAGGCCGACGAAGCAGCCGAAACCGCCCCGGCACAGCCGAGCGCCCTCGTGCGCTTTTGGTCCTCGCCCGCATCCATCGATGTGTTGGGCGTCGTGGGTCTGGTTGGCCTTGCCGCCATGGTCGCGCTCACCAACGGCTACACAGCCTTCCAGTATCGCGGAGGCACGCTGCTGTGCTCGATCCTCACGCTCATGGTCATTGCCGCCTGCGTGCAGCCCCAGGGCATGGTCGCACGAGCTTTGGCCGCCGAGCCGCTCGTATGGATTGGCAAACGCTCCTACAGTATCTACCTGTGGCACTATCCGCTGCTGCTCCTCATGAACCCGGTCGCCAACATCAACGACACGCCCTGGTGGCAGTATATCTTGCAGGTACTTGTGGTGGTCGCCGTGGCAGAGTGCTGCTATCGCTTTATCGAGACTCCGTTTAGGAAGGGCGCCTTTGGGCGCACCGTCGCCGAATTCCGCGATGGCACCACCACGCCCGCCAACTGGGCACGCGCGCACGTCCCTGTCTGCGCAGCCTGCGCTGTCGTGTTGGTCGTTGCACTGGGCGGCCTGATCTTTGTGCCCGAGACGTCTGCGCTGAGCGGCGAGGGCGCCGAAGTTCTGAACAAGGAAGCCAAGAACACCGCGCCCACCGACCAGCAGGCGGCCGACGACACCGACAAGGACAACGACGGCTTCCCCGATGGCTCCTACGATCTGCTTATGATCGGCGACTCCGTGTCGCTGCGTGCCGTAGACACCTTTGACGGCGTGTTCCCGCACAGCCATATCGATGCCGAAAAGGGCCGCCAGTTTGATGCGGGCCGCACGACATTTGAGGGCTATATCCAGCAGAACCTTGCCGGCAAGATCGTGGTCTTTGCCCTGGGCACCAACGGCTTGGTAACCGACGACCAGATCGACGCCATCATGGCCGATGCAGGAGATAAGCGTATTGTGGTGTTTGTGAACACGCGCAGCCCGCAGCCGTGGGTTGGCTCTACCAACCAGGCCATCACCAACGCCGCTACGCGCTACAAGAACGTGCGCGTTATCGACTGGTACGGATACAGTGCCAACCGCAACGACCTGTTCGATGGCGATGGCACGCACCTATCGACCACTGGCGTGACTGAGTACCTCAACTTGATCCACGATGCCGTCAAGAAGGACCTGCCCGTACACCCCGAGGATCACGTCAACGATCCGCAGCCGGCAGCCGTCAAGTCTGCCACCGACGCACTCATCAATGCGCTTGCCTTCAAGCCGCACAAGCTGGGCACCGACAAGTAACCTGCAGCGCAAACTTCCCACATCCGGAGGGGGTGTCTGCCACGGCAGACACCCCCTCCGGCAGTTAGGGACACTCCTGGCGCAGCCAATGAAGACCTCTACGGATGAATTCCAGGCCGCTCCGTCGCTCCAGACATCGTTTCCGCGCCTCGTGCCTGCCCCAAACAATCAAAACAAGCCCTTTTCGCCGCACCCTCAAAGGTCTGTGGGCAAAAAAGGGCAAATATGAGTACTGTTACCATTTTAGTAGCAGGCAAAACCACCCAAA
>CBCTTO010000083.1:0-5902 GCA_965149855.1 uncultured Collinsella sp. | reverse complement strand
CTTGCAGCGTCGGAGGCGCGGCGCGCCAGCGCATCGGCGCGCGGCAACCATGTGTCGAGCAACTCATCGCACGCCGTCTCGAGCTCCTCGGCGCGTGCACGATCCTTCATAGACGTGGTGTTCGCAAAGAGCGTCAAGCTCGCGCCCTGCATGGCGGCGCGGCAGAATACGGCGCCGCACGCCACATCGGACAGCAGCTGACGCGAACCCTTGTCGGCCATGTCCTCGAGCAGCGCCAGTGCGCGCCCGCAGGCATCCATAATGCGATACGGCGGCATAGCGGCCACATGCAGCGCATCCTGAATCGCAGCCGGTCGGGCCGGGTCCTCACGCGGAATACCGTACGCAGCGGACACCTGGCCGTACGCACGAACGTCCTCGGCGACCAGACCCACAAGCTCCTGCGCCAACTCGTCTGCCTGGGCAAACGCACGCGTCAGGTCATCCGCACGATCAGCAAGCGCGGGATTAGTCGCACCGTAGCGGGCAACCATTCCGCACAGCGAGGCGCCCAGCGCGCCCACAAAAGCGCTCGCGCTGCCACCACCGGGAACTGGCTCGCGCGCGGCCAGCGCCTCGGCAAAACCGCGACAGGTTTTATCCATCATCTCTTGGCTCATACGCACACGCACCTTCAAGTCATATATATCGGTCGGGCGGCCGACGTCGGCCGACCGCATCGATCACGTAATGGTGCTAAGTCTAGCCCATAAGTACGCGAGCGTCAGCGCACCTGGCCATCGCGGATTTCTATGGCACACGATAGGCCATGTCAACGCAAACATGGGACACATGGCCCACCTTTCGAGACTTCCGGACGTCAAAAACTGAGGCATATCTATAAACAAGGAACCTGTTGGGGCAACGCCCACGCACGCGCGCCCCATTAAATCAACGGGCACCTCACCCCGGGGAGGGCCGACAGCATCGGCCCTCCCCTCTTTTGCGCCCGAACATATTGCCACTTAACGGCGCAAATCCGGCCCTCAGAATGGGACACATGGCCCACCCTAGCGAGCCGTCCACGCGTACAGTAAAGACAGGTAATCCATGGGCGGTTACAGATCGAGGAGGACACGACCATGAAAAAGAAGGCCTTTGCGATTCTCACCCTCTGCATCAGTCTCTTTGCCGCAGTTGCCCTGGTGGGCTGCGGTGGCAGCGGCGACGCTACCGGAAGTGGCGGTGGCGGCGGGGCAGAAAAGCCAGCCGTGGATATGAGGACCGACTTCATTTGGTTTAAGGTCGAGGTTCCCGAGGGCGTCGAGATTACCGACGTTGCCGGCGACACCGCCGACAGGGCCCAGTTTAAGTTCACCGAGAGCGAGCACGCCAGCGATCGCTTCATCCCCGTCTTCGATCCTGACAAGAACGCCGACGAGCTGTTCGACTACGAGGCAAAGTGGAATGCCAGCTTTGAGTGGACCGAGAATGACCCCGTCAAGTACAACGGCAAGACTTGGCGCAACGCTTCCTATACACACTCGGGCGGCGTAACGACCGAATACTTCACCGACGTTGACGGCGGCAGTGTGTATGTGCGCATCGACAACGTCGAGAAACACAAGGACGCCGTCGAGACCATGATGAAGTCTCTGGAGTTTGCCGACGACATCGCCGAGGCCAAGACCGAGGCCATGGACGTCAAGCTCGACGATATCGAGATCAAGCGCTAAGCGACTGGCGAGCGCAACGGAAAACACGGTCGCAGTGCAAACAAGCGACGGTACCCCAGCGCTTCGTACCCAGGGAGGGCCGGTAAACCGACCCTCCCTTTCTTATGCCTGTAGCCGACGAACGCGAGGATGCCGGACGTCGGAACCGCCCCAAATGTGGCAACAGTACGAAAACGACAAACGCCCCAACACGTCCGCCCGCCGATTTATTGTGCCGCGCAGACAATTAAACCAGCATCTTTAAACATCTGAGCAGTATAGTGACCAAAACTATCGCATAACCGCACTCTGCGAATGGAGAAGTTATGACCGAACATCACGCCATCAGCCGCCGAGCATTTACGTTGGGCCTTGGACTCGCGGCGTTGTCGCCACTTGCAAGCCTGCCCGAAACCGCCATGCTGGGCATTAGCCCGCGGGCAGCCTTTGCGGACGGCACGGCCGGGCCAGCAGTCAGCCTCGACAATTTCGTCATTCGCCTTCGCCCCGCGGGCTATTTTCGTACCGCAAGCGTTAACGAAGACGGCAACGTCATCGGCAACGTCTGCCATCTGTTTAATGACGGCACGTCCAGCAAGCTCATCCTTGAGAACGTAACGACCAAGAATGACGATACAAACTGGTATGCTATCCGCACCTTGCTCAATTTCGAAGAGCATAAAAAGACGGGCTACAGCATTTGGTCGGTCGATGGCGACTCGGACAAAGACGGAAAGGTCATCCACGTATGGAGCGGCGAGTATGACAACAAGCCCAGCCGCGCTTTTGCGTTCGAGCGGCAATCAAACGGAACCTATATCATCCGAGACCGCACGGTCGAGAAAGAAACCGAGAAAAAAGACATTAAGTACCTGGCAATAGAATCGAACGGCGAAGACCAGGACAACAATAAGATTTCTAAAGAAGAATAAGAGTAAGAGCATTCCGTGGGAGCTCGAGCTTGTCGGTTACGACATGAAAAAGAACGATGCCACGGTTAGCAGCCTCGACTGGATCACGTATAGCAGCTACGTCGACGGACCATGTTGGATGAAATACGTCGACGACAACAAGTTCCTCGACGAGCTGAGCATCCCGGGTACGCACGATTCGGGCACCTGCAGCGTGGACAACGACACTGAGCCCCAATCCTCGCAAGTAAAATGCCAGCAGGATTACATTCCCACGCAGCTGCTCGAAGGCATTCGCTATTTTGATATCCGTCTCGGAAAGGGCGACAACCCTGGCATCGACCATGGGATGTACTACCTGCTCAAAAAAGACGCGTACTTTTTGCATCTTTCCGATGTCATAGGCTACTTCAAAACGTTTTTGAACGAAAACCCGACAGAAGCGCTCATCATGCTTGTATCACGAGGCAACGACGAGGCTACCGACGAAAGTGTTACGACGGCTTTCGCCAAGGTTTTGGACGACAACCCCAAACTGTTCTATACGTCGAGCCGCGTTCCCACACTGGGCGAGGTGCGCGGAAAGATCGTCCTGCTACGTCGATTTGGACTCGACGGCGACAGCGTAAGCGGCCACACGTGGGGACTCGACCTCACCGAATGGGATAACAAAATCGCAGCGCACACCGACAGCAGTTCCATGTGTCTCGTCCAAGACGCGCGGGGCTTTGAAGCCGCGGGGGAAACAGGCGACAAAGAGCCCTATTGCACCAAGGTATACGCCCAGGACAAGTACAAACTCACGGGAACCGACAAGCTCAGCTGGGTCGATAATGCGCTGAAGGAAACGACCGGGCGCACGCGCAACGAGGTAGATGTCGAGGACGATAACGGGGCCAAGGAGATAGTCCTGGAGCGTTGCTGGTCTATCAACTACACCAGCTGCACGGGCTTGTCGCACGGAGGCAATCCTTTTACCTCGGCACGAGTAGTCAACGAGCATCTGTATAAGAGCCCGTACATCAATCCCAGCGGCATCGAGGATACAAAGTCAGATTACCTCAAGCACATTGGCATCATCGCATCCGACTTTGTTGATGCGGCGCTGGCCCGGAGCATCTACCAGCGCAATTACGATACGGAGCACAAGCAGACGGCTTCGTACTATCTCCCGTACTATCTCCCGACCCGCATGCGCATGACGTACGGCGACTCGCTGAGCGATGCCTCATTCCAGGATGGCAAGACCGTTGGCGAGGGTCATTTCCGCCTCGTCGACAGCAGCAACGTACTCAACGTGGCAGCTTCGGGCCATGCGTTTGCCATCGAATATGTGGATGTCGACGCCTTGGGCAACGAGACCGTTACGGAGCTGCGGGGCTCCGTGCCCATCGATATCGATCCACGCGCGCTGACGCCCCATTTTGAGGGACTCGAAGGCCTTAAGGCCGGCGAAGACGTGCGCGCCAAGATTGCGGCATCACTCGAGGGCAAGCTCGAAACCGATGCCTGCACGGCCCAGCTCGAGTTTGTGCACGACGCGAACGGCGCTCCGGGAACGGCGATGGCCGAGGGCGAGGCATTTACCGCGGGAACGTACTGGGTGCGCGTGAACGGTCTCTTGGGCGACGCGGCGCAGAGCTACACGCTCGCCAGCGATGGAGCCGCAAGCTTTACCGTAGCGGCCTCGGGCAGTGCAGGCGGCACCGGTAGCGGCACGGGTTCCAACGCAGACGGCGCCGACAAGAACGGCGGCGGCAACAAGAGCAAGGGCTCGACCGGAAAACTCGCCGACACGGGCGACGGCTCTGGCGTTGCCGCCGGGCTCGCTGCCGCCGCCGTGGCGACAACGGTCGCCGGCGCGGCGATGCTTGCCAATGACCGCGAAAACGTTGGGGACGACAGCGAATAGGCAAGCCCGCCTTTTAGACACATCGACTCAATTGGGGGGCGCAGAATACCGTTCTGCGCCCCGATTTTTACCTTAGCCCGAACACCGTTATCGGCTACATCACCATGTTCAGCGCATTCACGAACTCCTGAGCTTGGGAGCGGCTGCTCAGACTAAAGACACAGGCAGTCAACAGCCTGTTACGTAGGAAAACGTCGCGGCCCTTGATCCTGCTGACCCCCGTAATGTCCTTAAGATAAACAATCTCGGTGTGCTTGCCACCAAAAGTGCCCTTCTTGAGCACCTCGATGCGGTTAGGGTAGATCTTGACGTCTTTAAACCTACCCGAACCTTTGTCCTGGAACAGCAGCGTGTTGTTGTCCATACGCGTCACTCCCGCGGGGTTCGCTAAAACTGCCTCTATGGTCACATTTTAACCACCGCAAGGCCCCATGCGATGATGTCAGACAGCACAGCAATTCGTGTCCGCGCGAGGCTTTAAGATAGGTATGCTCAGCTGCATCGATGCGACCGGAATATTCTAGGAGCACGCCTCGTATTATTCGCCATTAGAGGAGGTCTTACCTGGTTTACGTATGGGAATTCGAGTTCTTTGATTCGGACGGCATTGAACTTCCCGTGCCAGACTTCGGACATGAGCCGCGACACGGCGGCAAGATTATCGCTGTAGCCGTCAACCGCGAACTCGGCGACATTCCCGCCGTCACCGCAGTGGATGCCGCGCGTATGCTCGGTGTTAGCTCAGCACGGGTGTCACAACTGCTAAATGCAGGACTGCTGGATTCATGGAAGGATGGCACCAAGCACATGATGTCCAAAGCCTCCATCGAGGCACGACTCGCCGATGCACCAAGGGTGGGACGCCCCAAAGAGGCCCCCGTTGCCGTGTAAGGCGATGCCGCTGTGGGCTTTCATCACCTGACATGCATGGCAGCCAGGAACGCTCGATTCGGGACTCACTGCGCCCCGAATCGAGCTGGGCCCATTGCTGCAGGCTGATTCGCATCCCCGATCCCAAAAAGACAGAAGCGCCACTTGCTTCGTTGAGCCCCAACATCCGACCCCGGCTCCCCCTCGTATCCCCAGCGGCATTTCAACTCCAGGACATGTCGCGATCATGCCCGGTCATCCATGCAAATGGACACCACTCTAACACTGGGGTCAGATATCCCCCGCTGCGGCGTATAGGGTAAAATCTTGTCTGCCGCGGAATCCGCCTGCGGGCAACGCTCCGATCTCCGATTGGGGTGAAGCCTATGAACTTGTTTCTTGAAATCCTGCGCCTCTCGATGTACGCGACCGGCATTGCCCGGAACCTCTACGCGATCTGGCGGGAATATAAGCAGTAACGGATAGCGAAGGGAGTCATAGACGATATGAGAAAGCCATTGGGGCCGCCTCCCCCGCGGCGCAGCTTCTTTCCG
>CBCTTO010000082.1:0-5979 GCA_965149855.1 uncultured Collinsella sp. | reverse complement strand
ACGATCTCCGCGCGACGATCCTTTCCGTCGCGTCTCTGGTAAGGGCTCTCTTTTCTGCAATGTTTTTCTCCATATTTGGATATGTGCTGGGGTTATATCCCATTCAGATAGCGCTCGGTGTTATTGGCGCAATCGCGATAGCAATTACCGCCGTTGTTTCTTTAAAAATTGGTGGAATACATGCCTTCAAGAATTGATGTATCGATTGACGAGCTGCCAGAAGTTTCGAGCCTTCTTGATGGCTACGGGTGTACGCGTTAGCTTTGAATCGGTGGGCCTTAATGCCGAGGAATATCAGCGTTTTATCGATGCTGGCGGAATAGACTGGTTAACAAGTCCCGTGCCGAAAAGACTAGTTTTATGCGTGGTCGCGCCAACTGAGGACGCGCTGCTTCATGCCCTCTATGTCGAGCACGCCTTCGGCAAAGCCCTTGCGCACGAGCTCCTCGGGAACGTACTCGTCGTAGCGATCAAAATAAGGTACCTCGCCGGGATAGACGAGGTCGATGGGGTCGAAGTCTTTCTCGGCTTCGGCGGCGAGCACTTCAAAGAACGTCTCCTCGTCGGCCTTCATCTTAAACTGCATAAAGTACGGGCGTGACGGGTCGAGTCCGCGAAGGCCCAACTCAGCGGCGCATTTGATTTTAAGCATGCGCTCGAGTGCTAGGAAGGCGTAGCTGCCTAACCAGGGGAAGAGCACCCAGGTGTCGCCACCCAGGTTGATGAGCGGCTTAGCTCCCGCGCCCGAAATCTCGGCGGTATGACGAGCCTGCGCCAAGCGAGCCCGTGCGTTACCCATGAGGTACGGATATGTCGCGTGCTCGTTGAGCGTCTTGCGCATGCGCTCGAGTACGTGTGTATTGATGTCACCGGGGCAGTCGCCAAAGTAGGCTGGCACACGACCCTTGACCTGCGTGGCAAAGACGGTGTGGCGCTTCCAGTCCACTTCCTCGACAATCCAGCAGTGTCCGGCGATGGCGATGCGCTCACCGGGCGGTGGCGGGTTGACGATCGTGCCCAATTCGGCCGACTCGCTACGAACGGTGAACTCCTCGTTTTCCTGGAACACGGCGTAGAACTTAAAGTTGTTGATGATGCGCTCGCCCGCGAGACCCACGATGAGCCCGCCGCCTTCGGTGACCTGGATATGGTCGATCTTAATGAGGTGACGCAGCAGCACGCGATAGTCATCGGCCGAGATACGATGGAAATAGCTCAGTGTGAGCACGCGCTGGGCAAGTTCGGCCGGCGTGAGCTCTCCGGTGCTGGCGAGGGTCGACATGGTCTGGTGATAGAGCAGACTGTAGGGGAGTCGATCGAGCTCAGGCGGCTCGACCCATTTTTCCTCGCGATAGAGTTGTACGAGCGCGATGCCCTGCAGGAGCTTCCAAGGAATGGTTTCGGGCATCATCGTGCGCGGCTCGGGCTCTTCCTCGCGCATGACAAACCACATCTCGGGCGGAAGGTCGCGGCGTCCCGTGCGGCCCATTCGCTGCAAAAAGGAACTGACGGTAAACGGCGCATCGATCTGAAACGCACGCTCCAGACGGCCGATATCGATACCGAGCTCCAGCGTAGAGGTGGTGACGGTTGTCTGTGCCTGCTCTTCATCGCGCATGAGTTCTTCGGCCGTCTCGCGTAGCGATGCCGAAAGATTGCCATGGTGGATGAGAAAACGGTCGGGCTCGTGTCGACTTTCGCAGTAGCTGCGCAGCATGGAGCACACGGCCTCTGCCTCCTCGCGCGAGTTGGCAAAGACCAGGCACTTACGGCCGCGCGTATGTTCAAAGATATAGCCCATACCGGGGTCGGCGTTGTCGGGCGCCGTGTCGGTGGGGTTGAGAAGCGCCTGCTCGGTCGCTCGTGGGATGTCGACTTCGCCCTCGGGGGCCGAGGAAGTTTGGCGGTCCTTGGGAGCGGCCTTGCTCCGTGCCCGCTCACGACGTTGACGGCGCTCCTCTTGTGTGAGCTGTCCGCTGTGACGCATGTCTTGGGCGCCGGCGGGCAGTGCCGCGGATGCCGCCGCCTCGATACGCTCGCACGCAAGCACTTCGGCCTCTTGAGGACCCGTGCTCTCGAATCCCCGCTGCTGTGCCTGGGGACCCGAGTTGTAGAAGTGCTCCATGGAGATGCGCCACACGCGGCGCGGTTCTTCAAAGCGGGGGATAACACAGTCGCGCCCCGTTCCCTGTGAGAGAAAAGCGCCCGTGCGCTCGGGGTCGCCGATGGTGGCAGAAAGGCCGATGCGTCGAGGCTGCACGCCGGCCATGCGCGAGAGCCGCTCGATAAGGCAGAGCGTCTGCCCGCCACGGTCGCCGCGCATGAGCGAATGGACCTCGTCGATGACCACGTAGCGCAGGTCGCAAAACATGCGCGGAATCGCCATGTGCTTATGGATTAAGAGCGCTTCGAGTGACTCGGGCGTAATCTGCAAGATGCCGCTCGGTTTTTTGATGAGCTTAGCCTTGTGCGACTGCGAGACATCGCCATGCCAGTGCCAGACAGGGATATCGGCCTCTTCGCAGAGGTCGTTGAGACGGACGAACTGATCATTGATGAGCGCCTTGAGGGGGCCGATGTAGAGGGCGCCCACGCTTGCGGGCGGGTTCTCCCAAAACTCGGTCAGGATGGGAAAGAAGGCTGCCTCGGTTTTGCCGGAAGCCGTGGATGCCGTCAGGAGCACATTATCTTGCGTGTTAAAGATGGCGTCTGCCGCTGCAACCTGGATAGAGCGCAGACTCTCCCAATCGTGGGAGTAGATGAAGTCTTGGATAAACGGAGCATATCTGTCAAAGGCGTTCACGGGGACTCCTCTCAAAAACGAATCTCTCAACGCGGCTGGCAACGGCTTGCTGCATTGCTGCTTCAACGTTTGCCCAGATAAAACCTGCCAAAATAAACCTGTCCCGTTTTGGCAGGTTAGATGGTGAATTCGGCGAAGTTGCGGTCACCGTCTGCAGCGCCGGTGTCGCCTGTTGCGGCTGCCGGCGCCAGCGCGTCGCCGCCGACGCTTTGCAGCAGCTCCGCCACATTTGCATCGGGGTTCTGACACAGGATATCGAGCAGCTCGATAAAGTCACGGATGACCTCACGCGGCGTTAAGTGCGTATCGGCTCCCACGCGGCCAAACTCAATCTTGAGAAAGCCCACCAAGTCGTTCTCGGTAAGCGTGGGTGTCCAGCCAAAGTAGCCGGCATGGATCTGCATGAGTTTTTCGATGAGCACCAGCAGTTCCTCATAGGTGAGTGGCTGCAGGCGGATGATGGGCGCGAGCATGTCCTTAAGGTCCTCGCGCGCAAAGCGGCCCTGAGCGAGTCGGCTGCGCAGGGCTTCGTAGGAGAACACGCCGCGGCGGCGGTCTTCGATGGAGGTTGGCGTGCCGCCCATGATTATGCCCAGGTACTGCGCTTTGCCCTGGAGCGTGTCGTTGTACATGGTCAAGATCTTCTCGTAGTTGTATTGGCGCGTGATCGCGTTGGGAATCTTGTACAGATTCACGAGCTCGTCGATGAGCACCAGCATGCCCTTGTAGCCGCTGCAGACCAAAAAGCGCGCAATGAGCTTAACGTAGTCGTACCAGTCGTCATCACTGATGATGGTCGAGGAGCCCAGCTCGGCGCGTGCCTCACTCTTGGTGCGGTACTCGCCGCGAATCCATTTGGTCACGCGGCTCATGGCTTCTTCGTCGCCCTCGGATACTGCCGCGCGGTAGCGGCGGAGCATGCGGGCGAAGTCGAAGCCGTGGACCATTTCCTCGAGCGGGGTCAGTTGGGCATTGACGGCAGACTCATCGGCATCGGCACACGAGGCGACCCAGCGATCCAGGATAAGGTTGAGCGCACCGCCCTCGGGGCGCGTTTTAGTCGATATGTTGCGGATGAGCTCACGGTAGGTGGCAAGGCCCTGTCCCTGGCCGCCCTGCAGGCGGCGCTCAGGGGATAGGTCGGCATCGGCCACGACGAATCCCTCGCCCATGGCGTGCGTGCGGATGGTCTGGAGCAAAAAGCTCTTGCCGGCTCCGTAGCGACCGACCAGAAAGCGGAAGCTTGCGCCGCCGCCGGCGATGAGACTCAGGTCGGTGAGCAGGGCGCGGATCTCGACCTCGCGTCCTACGGTGATATAGGGAAGGCCGATGCGCGGGACCACGCCGCCCTTGAGCGAGTTGAGAATGACGGCAGCGACGCGCTTGGGCACGCGGGGTGCTGCGGATGCGTTATCACTCATGGTCTAGGTATCCTCTCACGTCTGCTTCGTAGTCCTCGATAATGTGCGGTCCTGCTGCGCCAAATTCAATTACGGTGTCACCCACCAGGTCAAAGAGCGCCTCGTTGATGGTATCGACGAGCATGTCCTCGCTCTGTCCCGACCTCTCCACCGCCGATGCCGTCTGCGCTGCGTTTTGCTCGAGTAGTGCTCGAAGATAGGCGTCTGCGGCGGGATCGAGTGCGGTTGCGGTGCCAGCGGGTGCAGTCGATACGACCGCTGGCGTCGGTGCGAGCAGCGGCGCCACGACACCAAACTGTTCGGTGGATATGGTCGGCTCGTCGGCCTCGTCCTGCCGAATGGGTGCCGCGACCAGCTCGACAAACGCGTCTGCTGCGGGCTCGGCTTTCGGCTGCTCGGAACCCGCCGTATCGACCTCTGCGAGCACATCATCCTCGCGCTCCTCATCAATCAAAAGCGCTTCACGCGTTTGCGCGGCGGCGCTCCGAATGTGCCCTAGCTGACTCAAATCGATATCGATCTTGACGGGCTGGTGCGCGGCGTCCCACGAAAGCCATGCCACGATCTCGTCATCGATGATCTTGGCCAGATATTTGGGGACCTTCTCCTCCTTCAGGGGATGGGTGGGGTCTAGGGCCAGGCGCAGGCGTTGGTCGCAGGCGCGCATCATCTCACCGAGCTTGCTGCTTTTTTGTCTGCTGCCGTGGATGCGCATGCATTCCCAAAAGCCATTTTGGCAGCGGTAGATGTGAATGGGGTCCAGGCGATATTCGCAGTCCTCGTGGCGCTCGGGCGCAAAGAACACGGCCGAGGCAAACATGGTGTAGGGCATGGCCGTCTCCTCCCCAAACAAGCTCGCTACGATGCCGGTCTTTCGGTGCGTGTCATAGTAGCGCGCCATACGGACATACACGGCACATGCCACGTGGCGCAGGTCGCGATGGTGGGAACGGTCGAGCCGTGAGTTATTCAGGTTGTACGTGGAGAGGGCGTTTATAGCGGTCATGAGTCGCTCCTCGCCTGCCTCGTCGGGCGGAAGGGGGAGCGTGGGCTCGGAGGTTTTGCGACGCTTGGGGACTTGGGCCGACGGCGTCGGTGTAGGTGCAAGGTCTCGAGCCGCGCGGCGCAGCTCGATGAGGGCGTTGTCGAACATGACGGTTTTAGAGTCGCGAAGCAGCTTGGGGTCGAGTCCGTGGAACACGGCGTAGTCCTGCAGCCACACACGTGCAAACCGGTCGATGCCGGGCTCGAAGGCGCGGTAGGCATCCCAAAAGGCCTTGATTTTGTTAAAACCATCGAGTGGGTCATCTACGCCAATGCCACAGATCAGCTCATAGAGATACAGGAAGGCAAAGGACGTAGACGTTTCCTCGACGGTTCCGCGGCGCACTTGTGCACGCCAGGTAAAATAGCCACGCAACTGCCGATCGCTCATGGCGTTATAGGTGGGAAAGTACGACTTGAACGTACCGTTGTAGGGGCAGTCGTCCTCAAAGTCGGCCATCAGCAGGCCTTGGCGGTAGAAAAGCTCGGCTTCCGAAAGCCAGCGACCCGCGCCGCCTTTGGGGTCATCCTGCCAGCGCGATATCTCGCGCATCTTGCGGTATTGGTCGGGAAGGAAGTTCTGCATCTGACGACCGGTTTTGAGAATTGGCTCGTCAGCATAGACTTCGTTTGAGAAGCGAGCAGACTGATGGGTCCGGGCCTCGGCCATAATGCGCTCGATGAGCATCTTGATGTCCTGGTCGGCCACCG
>CBCTTO010000081.1:0-5992 GCA_965149855.1 uncultured Collinsella sp. | reverse complement strand
GGCTTCCAGGTGATGGTGGCGCTGCCCGCTGGCACCAATGGTCCGCGCCCCGAGGTTGCGGCCGACATGCCTACCGCCGGTGACAGCTACTGCTACTGGAAGGCTGACAAGTGGGTTCTCTGCCACGCCGACAGCCCCAAGGCAGCCGAAGGCGGCTACGTAGGCCTCATCGGCAAAAACCTCGATATCGCCTGCGACTAGAATCTTCCGTCTCGATCTGTAACATCTAGCGGGCTAAATCGTCTCTACCTGTTACAGATTTAGACAAACTGCAGGGGACAGACCGAACAATCTCGATCTGTAACACCAGGTCCGGTTTCGACAGCCTACCTGTTACAGATCGAGACAAACCGGGCCCAAACCACCACAAAGGTGCCTGTCCCCATTGCGGTGGCTGCCTAGAGTTGGCTGCGCAGATAGTCAGCCATATATGGAACGGCGAAACGCACGTAACCGCGGCGCGCCTGTTCGATTACGCCGGCGTCGATGAGGCGCCGGCGATACTTTTGCGCATAGTCGGGTGTGACTGACATACGTTTCGCTACATCGGAAATGCGCGAAACGGCGTCTTCGTCATCAGTCATTGCGTCGAGAAACGCGACGTCTTGGTCCGATAGCGCGGCGAGCGTCGTTTCACAAACATCGTTTTCGAAATCGGCTTTTGACGCTTCGATAGCTCCGTCGACTTGCTCTGGCGTTACGTGTCCTCCTGTCTTGCAGCGATTGCCGATGTTATAGCCGATGAGCTGCAGCATATAGGGCGAGCCTTGGGTTGCGCGAGCGGCACGGAGGCGAAGATCGCCTGGAATATCAAGGTCGAGCTCTTCGAAAGCCCGCTGATAATAGGCATCGACATCTCCGACTGAAAGCGGTTCGAGCGTGACCTTGCGAGCGCGGTTGAGAAATGTCAGCACGCGGTCATTGAGCGTTGCGCAGACGGCTCCCGGGAGACCTGCCATAACAAGCGCGACGTTGAGTCCCTCACCGACCAGCTCTTGATAGGCGGTGACGAGCTGTCTAATCTCAGGTGAATTAGCTTGGAGCTCATCGATAAGGATGAGGATGCCGTGCCCCTGCTCGGTCAGCTTGCGCGCCAGCTGCGTGAGTTTGAACTGGAAACTCTTGGTCTCCTGCACATCGCGTGTGAACTCGAGACCGGCTGAGAAGCCGAAGACGCTCAAGCTACCGCCAGAAAGTTTGGGGAGATGACGCTTGCTGACATAAGGCTCGCCTGCTTCTTGGATTTTTTCAACAATGCGCTCAAGCATATCTTCGGAGGCTACGGTGGGTGTGGCGACAACAAAACCGAGCTTGCGTGCGCGGTCGGCAAGTTCCCACAGAAGAACCGTCTTGCCGCTGCCTCGCTGGCCGAGCATGAGCATGGCTCGGTCTCGATTGCCCGGCTCCTGCTCAAGACCGGAGATGAATGTCGAAATCACGTTCCCGCGACCCACCAGATAGGACGGGCGATTTCCAAATGAGGGGGAGAAGATGGTTTCAGTCATAAGTCTCCTTTCCTTTTTTTCCTATTTTTTCCTTTCTTTCCTATTCAGTCAAATGAATTGCTGAGCGAAGGCGGTTACGTAGGCCTCGTCGGCAAAAACCTCGACATCGCCTGCGACTAGAATCTTCTGTCTCGATCTGTAACATCTAGCGGGCTAAATCGTCTCTACCTGTTACAGATTTAGACAAACTGCAGGGGCTGCCCGAAAGATCTCGATCTGTAACACCAGGCCCGGTTTTGACGGCCTACCTGTTACAGATCGAGACAAACGGGCCCAAACCACCACAAAGGTGCCTGTCCCCATTGCGGTGGTGTAGGGCGGCGGTATCAAAAAGTGTCAGGCGGGGGCGGCTGCCGGGCCGCCGTGTGCGAAAAGAAGTGTCGGCCTACGTCGTTGCCGTTGAGCGACACGTTGTTTGCAGGGATACTGAGCCTATGACAACAGCGTGCGAAAGGATTGATGCATGGCTTTCCGTAATGACTTCCTGTGGGGCGGCGCAACGGCTGCCAACCAGTGCGAGGGCGCCTACAACGTGGACGGCCGCGGCCTTGCCAACGTGGACGTGGCTCCGCACGGCCCCGAGCGCTACGCGGTGGTCTCCGGCCAGCGCAAGATGCTCGACTTCGAGGACGGCTATTACTATCCTGCGCAGACTGGCATCGATTTCTATCACCACTACAAAGAGGATATTGCTCTCTTTGCCGAGATGGGCTTTAAGACCTTCCGCATGAGTCTGGCGTGGACCCGCATCTTCCCCAACGGTGACGAGACCGAGCCCAACGAGGCTGGCCTGGCCTTCTACGAGGACGTATTCCGCGAGTGCCAGGCACACGGCATCGAGCCGCTCGTGACCATCACGCACTTCGACTGCCCGATTTACCTCATCAAGGAGTACGGCGGCTGGCGCAACCGCAAGCTCATCGACTTCTACAAGAACCTCGCGACCACGATCTTCACTCGCTACAAGGGTCTGGTGAAGTACTGGCTTACCTTCAACGAGATCAACATGATCCTGCACCTGCCGTTTATGGGTGCCGGTCTGGTCTTTGAGGAAGGCGAGAACAAGGAGGCCGTCGAGTACCTGGCCGCCCACAACGAGCTTGTCGCCAGCGCTTGGGCAACCAAGATTGCCCACGAGATCGACCCTGAGGTCAAGATCGGCTGCATGCTTGCCGCAGGTAGCTACTACCCCTACAGCTGCCGTCCGGGCGATGTGCGCCAGGCGCAGATTGACAACCAGAGCAATTATTTCTTCGTCGACGTCCAGAGCCGTGGCTACTACCCGGCCTATGCCGTCAAGAAGCTCGAGCGCCTGGGTATCGACGTCGGCATGACCGACGAGGACCGCGAGATTCTGGCTGCCAACACCGTCGACTTCATCAGCTTTAGCTATTACAGCACCCGTTGTTCCGCCGGTGCCGACAACCCCGATGTCGTGCGCACCCAGGGCAACGCCTTCGCCGGCGCCAAGAACCCCTACCTGCAGGAGAGCCAGTGGGGCTGGGCCATCGATCCGCTGGGCTTCCGCATCACCCTTAATGACCTGTACGACCGTTATCAGAAGCCGCTGTTTGTGGTTGAGAACGGCCTGGGCGCCAAGGATGTTGTCGAGGAGGATGGTTCCATCAACGACGACTACCGTATCGACTACCTGCGCCAGCATATCGCCGCGATGCGCGATGCGGTGACCGAGGACGGCGTTGACCTGCTGGGCTACACCACCTGGGGCCCGATCGACCTGGTATCCGCCGGTACGGGCGAGATGTCCAAGCGCTACGGCTTTATCTATGTGGACCGTGATGATGCGGGCAACGGCACCCTCAAGCGCTCCAAAAAGAAGAGCTTCGACTGGTACAAGAAGGTTATCGCCACCAACGGCGAAGATTTGGCCTAGGCTTTCCCGATAACCGTAGCCTCCTGACCAAGGCGCCCGGCGAGCAGTTGATGCTCGCCGGGCGCCTTGCCGTCTGCGGATTTTGGGACATGCGGCCCGCCTTTTCAACCCATCTGTCGGTACACTAAAAGCACTATGGGTATCCGCGAGCGACATATCGGCCACGCGGCCGCCCGATCCGCTCCCGTGGCGGATCCCAGGGGCGGCGGGCTCTTCGCCATGCCGCGATTCCTTGTTGGCATAACACATCAGGTGTACCGCCACCGCGTCTTTGCTATCGCCGGTGTCATCACCGCGCTGTTCCTCATGCTTTTGGCAGTCTTGCCGGCGCTGTTCGCCTTCGACCCCAAACTTTCTAACGCCGTGCCCGCCTATAGCGAGGTGTCCGAAGAGGTTGTGGATGCGCTCGTCCATTCGAGCTCTCTCCCGCTGCTTGTCGCCGCAATTATATTTTCGATCTGGGGCGTATCGGTCTATCTGCGCTGTTTGGACTATGTGTTGCGCCGCCGCCTTGTTGCCATCGCCTCCATCTGCGCCCTGTGGATGATCGAAGTCATTCTCAAGTACAAGTCGTTCACGCCGTTCTATGCCACCGTGCTGTGGTACCTGTACTACGTGCCCATGACGCTCATTCCGCTGCTCTACCAGTTGTGCGGTCTGCGCCTTGCGGGCCTGGAGCAACACCGCCTGGGTCGCCGCTACTGCGCTGCGCTGTGGATTGTGGCCATCCTGCTTATCGGATTTGTGCTCACCAACGATTTTCACCAGCAGGTCTTTCGCTTTGACCGCACAAGCGACACCTGGAGCAACGATTACACGTACGGCTGGGGTTATTTCGCCGTGCTCGTGTGGACGGCTTTTGACTTCGTGGCCTTTTTTGTCCTGGTTGGTCGGTCCTCGTCCTTTCGCGTCCAGCGTTTCTCGGGCACGGCGGCGCTCGTACTGCTGGGTGGCGCATTCTTTGCCATCTCGTATGCTCTGCGCGTGCCCTGGGCATGGAGGCTCAACTTTTCGCTCGTCTATTGCGTCCTGTGCGTGGTGGCGATGGAAATCTGTCTCGATTGCGGTGTCATTCCGTCGTATCACGACATCGCCGGCATCTTCGACACCTTGCCGCTTGACCTCAAAGTTCTAACGCGCGACCTGCAGGAGGTCTATGCCACGCCGGTGTCAAAGCCAACGCCGGTAGGCGTGCGCGAGGAGTTGCAAACCCAGGAGCACGGCCGCGCCCATGCCTTTGCCGTGGCGTCCGATCCCGATGTGATGTACCGTGCCTTTCCACTGCTGGGCGGATCGGCCCTGCTTGCCCAAGACGTGTTGGAGCTCAACGAGCTTAACCGTGAACTGGCACATCGTCGCATGGAGTTGCAGCGTCAAAACGAGCTGCTCGCCGCCGACTACGACCTTAAGACGCATTTGGCAGATCAAGAGGCCGAGACCTTGCTGGTCCAAGACGTGGATCAAGCGCTTGCCCGCGCGCTCGAAGGGATGTACAACCTGCTGAGCTCGCTGCCGCCGTTGACCGACGAAGCGTCTTCGCACGAGCGCTACCGCATGCTGCAGCGCGCCAAGATGCTCGTCGCCTATTGCAAGCGCAAGGGGTCGCTCACGTTGGCGCAGCACGGGGAGAGCGGTTTTGATCGCGACCGCATTCAGCTCATTGCCAACGAGCTCGCAAGCGACCTGCGCACCATCGATATCGATTGCGCCTCGATTATCGCCATACGGCGCCCGATGCACGCCAGTACGGTAAGCGCCCTGTACGACTGCGTGTATGACTTTGCGTTTTTTGCCTACACCACCGACCATCCGGCGCTTATGTATCACTTGGGCGACCATGACCGATGCAGTGTCGAGCTGCGCGCCACGCTTTTTTCCAACGATGATGCAGATCTTTCGCAGACGCCCGCTGCGCAAGAGCTCGAAAGCGCTCTGCAAGGGCGCAACGTGGCATACCGCCTTGAGGGCGAGCCCGGCCAGCTGCGCATGATCGTCTTGATGCCGCGGGCGGGTGAGTGACGATGCAGATTTCGCTCATCCTTCCCCAAATCGTTGCGCTCGATGTTGTCTTTGCCCTGGCTGCGTGTCTGCAGACGATCCACGTCCCGCTCATTTCATCGCGCCGCTCGTCCTATAACCATAAGGTGATTTGCGCCTACGAGGCGAGCCTCGTGCTTCACCTGGTGGTTTCGGCGCTTATCCTGTTCGCGTCGTCTGGCTCGTATCTGGTGGCGCCGCTTGACGTTTGCGCCAGGGCAATGGGCGGAGTGCTGTGGCTCAATGCCGCAATCTTTGCCTATGGCGTGGTGCTTATGGTGCGCTATCATCGCCCCGTCATGCTGGTCGAGCTGCTGCTTGTTGTCGCCGTTACACCGCCGGTGGTTTTTGCCATGGGCTCGGCGTGGACCGTTGTCCTTATCGCAGAGGGAGCGTTCTTCCTGTTCCGTTCCATCGCGGCGCTCTTGATGGACGTCCGTAACCGCCAGGAGGATATCACCGCGTTCTCGACGATCGAGACCATCAACGTGATTCCCGTGGGCATCCTGTATCTGGACCCGAGGGGCCGTCCGCTGCTCATGAACCGCTGCATGCG
>CBCTTO010000080.1:0-6021 GCA_965149855.1 uncultured Collinsella sp. | reverse complement strand
GGGATTGGTCAAAATCGTTTGACTATTAGCGGCTAAAATCGCCCGGCGCTAACACCGTTTTATACGTAATAACCACTTCAGGGGACTTATCCAGTGCTTCTTTGACTTTATCCGTAATGATTATTCGGATATTGCAGTTATGCTTGTTGCTGCCCTGTGACGGATCTGCGCCTCGCTCAAAGTCCCAGTCGACACCTTGGTCCAATTCGGTGTCCCCGATGGCAACTACATGCGATTGACCGCCAGTGGTATCCGGGCCCATGGTCTGCTTCCAAGCCGCCAGCATGGTATCTTTGATAAGAACGGATTCTGGGTTTTTCGCATTTACGTAATCACGGAGCTCTACGCGTAATTGCCAAGTTGCCCTTCCGGTCCGCGACGCCCCATCCTTATTAAGCAGTTTTTTGCTTATGGTCTTGCCCGTCCAAGGGCGAGCATAGTATTCGGTACTTTCTCCAGAGGGCTGATCTGAATCTTCTTTTTTCACGGTTGCCGTGTTGCTTACCTTTTCGTAGGATTTCTCATCTTTCAGCTTGGTTTGATAGACGATGCAATAGGTCGCATACCGGTCGCCCTCTTTTGGATTAAACGTATAGCTGAATGAATCCTCCGACTCACCCGGT
Organism: uncultured Collinsella sp.; assembly: GCA_965149855.1. Lineage (GTDB taxonomy): Bacteria > Actinomycetota > Coriobacteriia > Coriobacteriales > Coriobacteriaceae > Collinsella. Next base: position 5,398 of record CBCTTO010000080.1, on the reverse strand, counting down.
GTTCCCTCGCCGACCTTTTTAGCTTCGTCAGCATTCTCGCCCTTGTAGACCGCGTAGTTGCCAATATAAGTTTGTTTGCCATCGAGCCCTATCAGTGAAGGTATAGCCGGTCATATCGGCCTTGAGAGACCCCTTGTTGAGTACAACCTTCCAAGTAATAGCAGACGGCGTTCCGGAGCCGGCCTCTTTTTTAATCATGTCATACTGAAATGAATTCGAGGCACCTTCAATCGAAAGAGATTGTCGAGGATTTGCCTTTCCCCAGGTTGCCTGCACGCCGTTCTTGCCTTGCATAGGCATACCATTAGTGGACGGTAGGTCCGCACTAACTGTCGTTTCGTACGTAACGGTATGGTCGCCCTTAGAAAGGCTACCCAGCGACAACGTTGCCTCTTTCCCCTCATTACTCACGGACGAACCAATCGGATTTCCATCAAGCTTGAAGCTGTTTTGGTCAAATTTCAGGTAGTCGCCGAGTGTATCAACCAGCACTACATCCGTTGCATACGACTTAACACTCAGATTGATAGTCCAAGTTATCTTGGCAATTCCAGTAGTGCCATCTTGAGAAAAGACACCCGACTTACTTCCCTCGACCGCGCCATCTTGAATCTCGATAGGTACAGCTTCGCCAACGCCCGGAAATCTCAATTCGACTTTTGACCCATCATCCAGATTTTTGTCTTTGAGCTTGAATTCGAATTTAACCTTTACGTAAAGTGAAGATGGATTGGCATTGAGATAGCTGGGGGCGTATTTAAAAATGACCTTGTTCTTTTCGATGCGCCAAGTTCCCATCTTTTGCGCATTCTCGGTATCATCAGTCATCAAGTCGCCGCCCGCGTTGTCCTTCACGACAATCGACTCAGGAAAGGTATAAATCGCCTCAAGCCTTTCAGGTGTAGGCCCACAATTCTCATGAAAACGAGCTTCCATAAAACCGTAAATTGTATCGGTTGTCGTAATCGAGGGTGAGCCCTCTTTACCGAGAGGCTGCTGACGATCCTTATCGGCATACAGCCCAACCGTAACGTCCGCCGTATTCTCATTAATCACAATCGGCGTCGGCGTCGTCGCACCCTCAGCGCGCACGGGGGCTGCACCGTGAAAAACTGCGGCGGTGAGGCTAATCAAAATGAAGATCAGGGCCGCCATACCCAGCGACCGTGAGCGGTGTGCGTCCATAGTTGTCCCCTAATTCCTACAACACAGTGTGGACTACGGCGAATCGTCGGATCGAACACAAGCCCCAACATCAACGAGAACCTACCTGGCGCATTGCAAGAACCCATTGGGGAGCACCTTCTAAGACGGTTCGTCTATGCCACAATGCATAAAATATAATATAGATACCAATCATGTAAACCGCAGGTCAATAGGTCTTTTAATTTAATACCAGTTGATATTTACCTGTTAACAGTTTTGTATCATACCGGCTATATTCAGTGGAATTATGTATATGTTTAAACAACTTTACTTTGGCTGGAAAGCCGATCGGAGGGATAGTCACCCCAGCTGTGGTGCAAACTAACCCGTCCCCCTTGCACCAAAAGGGCGCCGACCATTGCGGTCGACGCCCTTTCTCGTTAGACGTTATAAAACCCAGCGCTTATTTGTTGACCTGGCCGGCGCGGACGGCAGCCTTCTTGCGGTCGGTGGCGTTGAGCAGACGCTTGCGCAGGCGGATGTTCTTGGGAGTGATCTCCACCAGCTCGTCGTCGGCGATGTACTCCAGCGCCTCTTCCAGAGAGAAGGTGCGAGGCGGCACCAGCTGGACGGAAATATCGGAGGTCGAGGAACGCTGGTTGCCCAGGTTCTTGGTGCGGGCGATATTGACGACCATGTCGCCAGCTTTGCTGCGCTCGCCCACGATCATGCCCTCGTAGCACTCGGTGCCCGGCTCAACAAACAGCTGGCCACGCTCCTGCAGCGTACCCAGAGCGTAGGCAACGGCCTTCTCGGTGGTCATGGAAATCATGGCGCCGTTCTGGCGGTTGCCGATCTCGCCGGCATAAGGACCATACTCCAGGAAGGTGTGGTAGAACACGCCCTCGCCGTGGGTAACGTTCATGATGCGGTTCTTAAGACCCATGATGCCGCGGGTCGGGATCTTAAACTCGAGGTGCGTCACGATGCCCGAGGTATCCATGCTCGTCATGATGCCGCCGGAGGTGCCGAAGACCTCAACGACCTTGCCCGAGTACTCGTCCGGGCACTCGACGACGGCCTGCTCGACGGGCTCCATCTTGTTGCCGTTCTCGTCCTTCTTAAACAGAACGCGGGGACGGCCGACCTGGAACTCAAAGCCCTCGCGGCGCATGGACTCCATCAGAACGGACAGGTGCAGAATGCCGCGGCCCGAGACCTCAACGCCGCTCTTATCCTCGAGCTCCTCGATCTTCATGGTCACGTTGTTCTCGGCCTCGTTGAACAGGCGCTCCTTGAGCTGACGGGCGCCCACGATGTCGCCATCGCGGCCGACGAGCGGGGAGGTCGAAGCCTCAAAGACGATGGACAGGGTCGGCGGGTCGATCTCGATGGGCTCGAGCTCGACGGGGTTCTCAGGATCGGTGTAGACATCGCCGATATCGGTGCGGTCAATACCCACGACGGCAGCGATATCGCCGGCGCCGACTTCCTGGCACTCGGTACGGCCCAGGTAGTCGAAGGTAAAGAGCTGCTTGACGGTGGCGGTGGCGCTGGAGCCGTCGTTCTTCACAACCAGAATCTGGTCGCCCTGATGGATGGTGCCGGAGTACACGCGACCGATGCCGATGCGGCCAACGAAGTTGGAGTGGTCGATGGTCACGCACTGCATAGCCAGCGGGGCGTTCTCGTCAACCTCGGGCGCGGGCATGTCGTCGATGATCATATCGAGCAGCGGGTACATGTCCATATTGCCGTCGTTGGGGTCAAGGCGGGCAAAGCCATTCATGGCGCTGGCGTAGACCACGTGCTCCATGGCGAACTCAAGCTGGTCGTCGGTGGCGCCCAGGTCGGCCATGAGGTCCAGGCAGTCGTTGTAGGCCTTCTCGGGGTTAGCACCCGGACGGTCGATCTTGTTGATGACGATCATGATCTTAAGGCCGGTGTCGATAGCGTGGCGCAGCACGAAGCGGGTCTGGGGCATGGGGCCCTCAAAGGCGTCCACCAGCAGCAGGGCGCCGTCGGCCATACGCAGCACGCGCTCGACCTCGCCGCCGAAGTCGGCGTGGCCCGGGGTGTCGATGACGTTGATCTTGACGTCCTTGTACTCGATAGAGATGTTCTTGGCGAGAATCGTAATGCCGCGCTCGCGCTCCTGGTCGTTGGAATCCAGGACGCGGTCCTCGACCTGCTGGTTGGCACGGAAGGCGTCCGTGGCACGCAGGAGCTTGTCGACCATCGTCGTCTTGCCGTGGTCGACGTGAGCGATGATGGCGATGTTCCTCAGATTGTCTACGCGCATGTAGTTCCCCTATCTTCTATCTATATACAACCGGCACGCGTATGCGACCCACCCAGCAATGCAACGCTCGGCGGGAATATTGAGCCTTTTACCGAAAACTCGTTTATTTTAGCGATTTTAGATGAGAGGGGTTTCCTCACCTGCAGGTTCAGGGTCGCTCCACATAAAACCATCGCCGGCGCCCATGCCCTCATACAGCACATATGCCGAAAAACCGCTCTCGAGCGTGGTTTCGAAGAAGCTCACGAGCAGAGCATCGTGATAGCCGCCGTCAACCTCGACGCAGCCGGTGTAGCCGATGGCATATCGGGCGATACGGCCCAGGCCCTCGTCCTTAAGACCCATCTTGTGTTCGGAGATAAAGTTGGTGGCCGCCTCGAGGCACGCCTCTTCGCCGTCCTCGTCGAGCGCCGCCAGATATCGGTTGGAAGCAGCGTCCTCAATCGCCACAACTACGCCCGGATTCTCGCCGGCGGCAAGGTCGTCCAAGAACGCACCAATCAGGTCACACACCATGGCGTCGAGCTCGGCGGAGACGTTACCGGCGTCCTGCATATCCTGTGCCATCTTTAGACCTTCCCATCGAGTCCGGCGTCGTTACAGTTCCTGTGCCTCGGCGGCGATCTTGGCGGCAGCGTCGCGGGCGCGCATCATATCCATCGCGCGCTTGTCGAGCACCTTGATCTGACTGGTCAGCATTACCGCGTCGACCACACCCCAGATCACCAGGCCCGTAGAGATCGAAAACCCAAGCGCACCAACTGTACCACGAAGGCGCGAACAGATTGCCGCGACAAGGGCGGAGATGACAACCATCTTGATAAACGAGCCGCGGCGTTCGCGAAGCGTGCGGGCCTGCGTCACATAGGCAATGCGCGCCGCCTCAGAAGCCTCAGAGCGCATCTGGGCCTCGCGCGCGATAGCCGCTGCCTCGGCCGACATGCCGCCGGCCATCAGCGAACGCTCCGCAACCTGGCCGCCCCGCATTTAGAAATCATCGGGGGAGAGCGTATGGACGAACTCGTCGAACTTCTCGAACTCCTGCTCGTCGTCGACTTCCTCGGCGCGGGTAGAAACAGTGCCCAGGCGATTCATGATGTCATCCTCCACAAACATGGGAGCATTGCTGCGCACGGCAAGGGCAATGGCATCGCTGGGGCGGGCGTCGATCTTGCGCTCCTCGCCATCGGCCAGTACGACGATTGTCGCGTAGAACACCGGCGGCTCGGCGCGGACGAGCTCGATGCGCTCGAGTTTGGCGCCCAGGGCGCCAACAGTATCGAGCAACAGGTCATGGGTAATCGGGCGCTCGGCGCGGCCGCTATCGATGCCACGGCTAATGGCAGCAGCTTCAAACGAACCAGTCTGAATGGAAAGGGAACGCAGCGGCGCAGGCGAGTCCGATTTGCTGCAGCGCTCGCGAAGCACAATAAGCGATGGCACGGGACCGGCGGCCATGACGATGGTCTCTATGTCGACACGAACCATGGAACACCTCCGGTACGTAGCGGTTAACACGCGGCAGCCCGCCGCATTGAATAGCTATACTACCCAATCTTTCGCACAGCACACAAAACCAAAATGAGATTTATCGCAGACAAGAAAAAAGCCCCGAGGCAACGCCCCAGGGCTCTTCACAGTTTTGATGGTGGACCTGACAAGATTCGAACTTGTGACCTCCCGGTTATCAGCCGGACGCTCTAACCAACTGAGCTACAGGTCCATCATGGTGGAGGTTAGGGGGATCGAACCCCTGACCTCAGGCTTGCAAAGCCCGCGCTCTCCCAGCTGAGCTAAACCCCCACGGAGACAGTAATAAACACCCCAGCGGCGACTCGGCTCTCGCTGGGGTGTTTATTGCGAAAGAAAGTGGTGGACCTGACAAGATTCGAACTTGTGACCTCCCGGTTATCAGCCGGACGCTCTAACCAACTGAGCTACAGGTCCATC
>CBCTTO010000079.1:0-6187 GCA_965149855.1 uncultured Collinsella sp. | reverse complement strand
CGTCCCCAATGAGTGGCCGAAGAGTGTCCCCCGCGACTAGTCGTTTAAGAACGTCCCCGGCGACTAGTCAAAAATGGGCCATGTGTCCCAGTTGTGGAGACTCCTTGAGCCGTCTGGGTATCGCGAAGGATCGCGCACTCCCCCATCATCAAAAGTGACACACGCTACCAGTTGATGGGAGGCAGCCATGGGCTTCTTTGACAAGATGTTCGAGAAGAAAGAGTGCGCGATTTGCGCTACCGAGCTGGGACTTCTAGGTAAGACAAAAATCAATGAAGGCTACCTGTGCAAAGAGTGCGCCGGCAAGCTCTCCCCCTACTTTCACGGCTATCGCTCCAGCACCGCGGACGATATCCGTGAGCAACTCGCCTACCGCGAGGCCAACGCCGAGCGCCTGTCTTCGTTCAACCCCACGCGCACGCTTTCTGCCGGGCGCACCAATATTATGCTCGATGAAGACGCGGGCCTGCTGATCATCACTTCGCAGAGCCGCTGGCGCGACGCCAATCCCGACATCATCGAGTTCTCGCAGGTACTCGGCTGCGATATGGATATCGACGAGCAGCGCACCGAGATCTATCGCGAGACCAAGGACGGCGAGCGCGAGAGCTACAACCCGCCACGCTACGACCTGGATTACGACTTTAATCTGACCATCCACGTCAACACGCCGTACTTTACCGAGATCAACCTGCGCGTGAACGACTCCACCATCGATCAGCGCGGCTCCATCGAATACCGCGAGGCCAAGCGCCAGGCAACCGAGGTCCGCGACGCGCTGGTGCAGCTGCGCCAGGAGACGCGCGACAGCGTCGTGGCCGCCAAGGCCCCCAAGACCGCAGTCACCTGCCCCTTCTGCGGAGCCACCACCATTCCCGATGCCAGTGGGCGCTGCGAATACTGCGGCGGCGCCATCGGCGCATAGCCTCCGGCAGCGAAAGGACCGATCATGGCCTTCGAGAGCGTCAACTATCAGTGCCCCGCGTGTGGCGGCCCCCTGCATTTTGCCAGTGCCGAGCAAAAGCTCGTCTGCGACTACTGCGACTCGCGTTTTGAAGTCGAAGAAGTCGAAGCCCTCTATCGCGAGCGCCAGGACAAGGCAGACGCCAAAGCCGACGCCGCAGCAGCGGCACCCAAGCCCGCCGTCGACGCTGCGGTGCAGGAACTCGCCCAAAACGCCGGTTACATTTGCTCGTCGTGCGGCGCCGAGCTGATCTCGGACGGCACCGTCGCCGTCACCACCTGTCCGTACTGCGGCAACCCCGCCGTGGCACCCGGTCAGCTCTCGGGCGACTTCTCACCCGACCTGGTGATCCCGTTTAAGCTCGGGCGCGATGACGTCACAGCCGCACTCAAGGAACACTACAAGGGCAAGATCTTGCTGCCCAAGAGCTTTGTCACCGGCAGCCACATCGACGAGGTCCAAGGTGTCTACGTGCCGTTTTGGCTCTACGGTGCCCGCGTTGACGGCGAAATGTACTTTGACGCGACCAACGAGACCGTGACCGAGGAATCCGACCGCACCGTCACGACCACCGACCACTACGATGCCTATCGCAAGGGCAATATCTCGTTTAAGCGCGTGCCCGTCGACGGATCGTCCAAGATGCCCGACGGCCACATGGACGCCATCGAGCCGTTTGACTACGACGCACTGCGTCCGTTCTCGGTCGCATATATGCCCGGCTACATCGCCAACCGTTACGACGAGGACTGCGAGACCTGCAAGGCGCGCGCCGAGCGCCGTATGGAAGAAAGCACGATCTCGGCCCTGCGCGAGACCGTCGTCGACGAATACGACGATGCCACGGTCGAAAGCAAGCAGCTCGACTACACCTGGGAAGACAGCGACTACGCCCTGTTCCCCGTCTGGATGCTCTCCACCTCGTGGAACGGCAAGAGCTACCTGTTTGCCATGAACGGCCAGACCGGCCGCTTGGTCGGCGAGCTCCCCTGCTCCAAGCCCAAGCTCGTCATCGCCTCGGTGCTGTTCTTTGTGATCGGATTTATCCTCTCCCAGATCCTCTTCATGGGTGAGAACGCCTTCGATCCGGATTACCTCACCTTTGATATCGAGGGCATCCTCATCAACATCGTCGCGCCGCTGATCATCGTGGTCATCGCAGACGTGCTGCTGGTGGGCCAGCTCAAGACGGCCAACGAGGCCACCCACGCCGATTGCTACTGTGGCGAGCTCGACCTGACCGAGAAGCACGACACCTTCAGCCACACCGAGACCACCGTTGTCATGAAGGACGACGAGGACGATTAACCATCCTGACCAATACCACCCGGCCTTTGACGAGAAAGGAAGATCACCATGGGACTCTTGAAAGCTGGATTGGGTGCTGCCGGCGGCGTCATGGCCGACCAGTGGAAGGAATTTATCTACTGCGAATCGATGCCCGCTGACGTCTTGGCCTGCAAGGGCAGCAAGCGCACCGGCGGCCGCAGCTCCAACACGCGCGGCGAGGACAACGTCATCTCCAACGGCTCGGTCATCGCCGTCAACGACGGCCAGGGCATGCTCGTGGTGCAAAACGGCAAGATCATCGAAGTCGCGCTGGAGCCCGGTGAGTTCGTCTTTGACACCGGCAGCGAGCCGAGCGTCTTTAGCGGCAACCTGGGCGACTCCATCAAGGAAACCTTTGCCAATATCGGCAGCCGCTTTACCTTTGGCGGCGACGCGGGCAAAGACCAGCGCGTCTACTTCATCAACACCAAGGAGATCATCGGCAACAAGTACGGCACCGCCTCGCCCGTGCCCTTCCGCGTGGTCGACAACAACATCGGTCTGGACGTCGACATCTCCGTGCGCTGCAACGGCGAGTATTCGTACCGCATCACCAACCCGCTGCTGTTCTACACCAACGTGTGCGGCAACGTGACCGATAGCTACACGCGCGACAAGATCGACAGCCAGCTTAAGTCCGAGCTGCTCACCGCCCTGCAGCCCGCCTTTGCCAAGATCTCGGAGATGGGCATCCGCTACAGCGCCATCCCCGGCCACACCACCGAGCTCGCCCGCGCGCTCAACGAGGTCCTCTCTGCCGACTGGCGTGACCTGCGCGGCGTTGAGATCGTAAGCTTTGGCGTCAACTCCATCGCCGCCTCGCAAGAAGACGAGCAGATGATCAAGGACCTGCAGAAAGCCGCGGTCATGCGCGATCCCACCATGGCGGCAGCCAACATCGCCAGCGCCCAGAGCGATGCGATGCGCGCGGCAGCCGCCAACCCCAACGGCGCGATGGCAGGCTTTATGGGCATGGGCATGGCAGGTGGCATGGGCGGCATGAACGCCAGCCAGCTGTTCGCCGCCGGCCAGGCACAGCAGCAGGCCGCCCCGCAGCCGGCTCCGGCTCCCGCCCCCGCACCGGCTCCCGCCGCCGCACCTGCGGCCGGCACGTGGACTTGCAGCTGCGGCGCCACCAACACCGGCAAGTTCTGCTCCGAGTGCGGCAGTCCCGCACCCGCCCCGGCACCGGCAAAGTGGTTCTGCCCCAACTGCGGCAGCGAAAACGGCGGCAAGTTCTGCAGCAACTGCGGAACGCCCCGGCCCTAGCCCCTCTATCTGGTAATTGGCGGGGGATCCGCCACCCCCGCATTTGCTTCTATGGGTTTCGTTCGATAAAGGAGGACACCATGAAGACAACGTTCAAAAAGTCCGTACTCGCATTTCTGACATGCGTCCTGGCGCTCGCCTTTGCCCTGACGGGCTGCAGCGGCGGCGGCAAGGACCCCAAGGCCAACTTCGTCGGCAGCTGGCAGTACTCGGGTGGAACCTTGGATGGCGAAGAGCTCACCGATGAGTACATGAATATGCTCAAGGAGTGGGGCCTCAACTGCGTCCTGATCCTCGACGAGGACGGCACAGGCGTCCTCGATATGTTCCTTGAGGTCGCCGACCTGAAATGGAAAGCCAAGGACGCCACCACCGTAACGATCACCGCCGAAGATGAGTCGCACGACCTGAAGCTCAAGGACGACAAGCTCGTCCTCGAGGTGGAAGGCGACAAGCTTATCTTTACGAAGTCCGACAAGGATCTGTCCGGTACGGTGAAGAAGGATCGCGAGAACGCCGAGAAGGAAGAGGAAATCGATGAGGCCGTCGAAGACGACGATGTCCAGAGTGCCGAAATCTCCCCCGCCGTCACCGTCGCCGATGACGACCTGTGCACCATCACCATCACCGAGAAGTTCAAGGACGACTGGGGCGACATCGGCTTTGTCGTCAACATCACCAACAAGAGCGACAAGGACCTGACCTTCTACGCCCCCACCGGCAAGACCAACGTCAACGGCACCATGAAGGAAGCCTGGTTCTCGGCTCACCTGATGCCCGGCACCAACGCCACCGAAGAGTTCACCTTCTCGAACGGCACACTCGATAGCCTTGACGACCTCGTCAACACGACCATCGGCATCGATGCCTACCTGACCGATTCCTACGAGGACGTCGCCTCCTACAGCGCAACCATCGCGTAACGGCAGACACCGACCGCCGCGGATTGGCGGACACATCCGCGCACACCAGGCGGGGCCGCAGAAGTTGATCCTGCGGCCCCGCCGCTTTATGCCGATGCGTAACGAGCGCTAGCGCTCCATGTTGGGAACGATGCTGCCCTCCGTTACTGCGCGCACGGCCAAGCGCATGATGTTGTCGTAGCCGGTCTTGTTGAGAATCTCCGAGATGCGGCGTTTGATGGTGCCCTCGCTCATAAACAGCTCGGCCGCGATCTCGCGGCGGCTCTTGCCCTCGCAGGCAAGGCGCAAAATCGATAGCTCGACGTCGTCGAGGGCTGCCGTGCCCGAAAAAATGCTCTCGGGCGGCTTGGGAAACGTGCAATAGCCCGCCAGCGTGGAGCGCATCACGGCGAACAGCTCGTCGATACCGACGTTTTTGTACACAAAGCTATCGACACCCGCCTCGCGCGCCTGATCGACAAAGGTGATCTCGGGCATGCCCGTCATGATAATGATGCGGCACCCGGGCATCGCCTCCTTGATGCGCGCCGCCGCCACGATGCCGTTGGAATCGTGCTCGGTGCATACGTCCATCAGTATCATATCCGGGCGCTCCCTAAGCACAACGTCGAGTGCTTCGGAAGCGTCGGCGATCGCGGCAACAACAGTCATATCGGGCTGGTCGCCAACGGAGCGCGCCAGGCTCTCGCGCAGGATGGCCTGGTCTTCGACTATAAGGACGCGGATCATAAGCTTCTCCTTTGGGACGTGTCGTTGGCGTTAAGCGGAATGGATACCGCAAGCGTAAAGGGCGGGGCGGCGTGGACCTCTAGGCTGCCACCCAAATCTTGCGCGACATGCCTCATACCTGGGATACCCGTTCCCTCGCGATACGATACGGGGGCCGGCGCGCCGTCATTAGAGATGGTCATGCGTGCAATGTCACATCCGTTCGACTCCTCCTGCCACAGGTGCACATGGACCTGGTGGGCCTGCGCGTGCTTGGTGGCGTTGGTCGAGGCCTCGCGGATAATCTGCAAAAAGGCCGCCGCGACACGCGTGTCCTCGGGAAGCGACCCCTCTACATCAATCTGCACGCTCACCAGGCCAAAGGCATGAATGATATCGCCAAGCTGCTCCGCCGGCTCGCTGTCGCCGCCACTGGGCAGGTCGACGGCGATTGAACGCAGCAGCGGATCGATCTGCCCGAGTGACTCGTCGTCCAGGCGCCCCTCCTCCAAATAGCGATGGAGGATAGACAGACGCTGACCGATTACATCGTGCACGCGGGCGCGCATGCGCAGATAGGCCGCATTATCGGCAACCTTTTTGACCTCTTCGATCTGCGCCTGGAGCTCTTTGCCCGCAAGCTCGAGCAGTCGATTGGCATGCGCCAGGCGGTCATGGGCATGTGCGTACTCCGTCACGTCCAAGCCGATGATTCGCTCCAAGGGGCGACCCGAAACCATAACGGCATCGCACACAAACAGGCGAATCTCGGAGGGAGAAACCTCGACCACCGCGCGCGCCTCGCCAAAGCGATCCAGGTCGATTCGAACGCGGTTTTTGCTGCTCTCGGGCATCTGAGCACTGAGCCTTCGAAGGCCGTTCCACGTGTCGCTCATATCGTGCAAGTCGGTGGGCATGTGAAGCTCAACGAGGTTTTTGCGCATGCAGCGGTTCATGAGCAGCGGACGGCCCCTCGGGTCCAGATACAGGATGC
>CBCTTO010000078.1:0-6301 GCA_965149855.1 uncultured Collinsella sp. | reverse complement strand
CCGTGGTAGTGCTGAGCGTTTTGTTCTACCGCCCCTTCTGCAAATGGATTTGTCCACTCGGCGCATTCTATGCGCTCATGAATAGGGTGTCCCTACTGGGGATTCAGGTTGACGCGTGCAAATGCGTCTCGTGCGGCAAGTGCTCAAAGGTTTGTCAGATGGACGTTGATGTGGTCCGCGCGCCCAATCATGCCGAATGCATCCGGTGCGGAAAGTGCATCGGGGCCTGTCCTGTCGATGCCATCAGCTATCGCTATGGCCTGGATGTGTCGGCGGAAAAGCTTCCCTTGACCGCCGATAAAAAGTAAACAAGCTTCGACAAAACGGAGGAATGACTATGAAGCTTTCTAAGATTGCGGCCCTGTTTATGGTGCCGGTATTGGCCTTGTGCCTTGTGGCATGTTCGGCGCCCGGTGGCAATGCGAGCGAATCTGCGAGCTCCGATCCTAAGATCGCAGAGCTCACTGCGCAGAAGCCGGCCAATGCCGACGAGGCCGCCGAGCTGTATGCGAAGCTCATGCAGAAGGAGAACGAGATCTTTTCGAGTGATAACGCGCTGTGGGAAAAGGTATTCAATGCGGCAAATAAAGACTCGGCAATGATTGAGGATGGCAGCAATTACGGCGATTTTCTGCTCAAGACCATCGACGGCGCCAAGGATGAGTTCACGGCGGATGAGCTTAAGACACTCAAGGCCGGTGCACAGCAGATCAAGGAGATCGAGGACAAGCTCGAGAGCCTGGAGAAGGAGTTCCCCGGCTGTGGAAGCACGCCGAGTGCAGGCGAGAGCGTCGACGCTTCGACCGCTGGCATGACGGCTGGTGCCAATGCTTCGAGCGAGGCGACGAAGTTCCCCAGCTTTACGGGCAAGGACCTGGATGGCAACGACGTGAACAGCGACGAGCTGTTCTCTAAGAACAAGGTCACCGTCATGAACTTCTGGTTCACCACTTGCAAGCCGTGCGTGGGCGAGCTGGGCGATCTTGAGAAACTGAATAAGGAGCTTGCCGAGAAGGGCGGCCAGGTCGTGGGCGTCAATTCCTTTACGCTCGATGGCAACAAAGGCGAGATTGCAGATGCTAAGGACGTGCTGAGCAAGAAGGGCGTGACATATAAGAACATCTGGTTCAAGTCGGATAGCGAGGCCGGTAAGTTTACGTCAAATTTGTTTTCGTTCCCGACAACGTATGTCATCGATCAGAATGGCAACATCGTAGGGGATCCAATCGTGGGAGCCATCAGCTCCGCCGAGCAGCGCGCAGCACTCAACAAGCTTATCGACCAGGCGATTGCAAATAGCGAGCAGTAAAAAACGCGTAAAGCATGGCGAGGATCGTGCGCCACTGTGCGAAGTAGTCCGCTACCTTTCAAGATGAGCTCCACCATATAGAGGTCCCGCTCGGGACCTCTTTTTTTGGCACTGCCCCGTTCGTTTTTTGGCGCGGTTCGTTACATTCCTCACTGGCGTCGGCAAAAAATGGGGATAGAGTAGGACAAGCGCGTCGAATACGAACGGCGGAGGAGAGCGGGCAGAGTGCCCGCGCGGGAGAGGTTGCCGTCCATGCTGAAGCTCAAAGGTATTTGCAAAAGGTACGTTACGCAGTCGTTTACGCAGGTGGCGCTCGACAACGTAAACCTGTCTTTTCGCGATAACGAGTTCGTGGCCATTCTGGGTCCCTCGGGTTCGGGTAAAACCACGATGCTCAACGTTATCGGTGGGCTCGATCATTTCGATTCCGGTGACCTGCTGATCGATGACATCTCGACCAAGGACTTTCACGATCGCGATTGGGATGCCTACCGCAATAACCGCATCGGCTTTGTGTTCCAGAGCTATAACCTCATTCCGCACCAGACCATCTTGGAAAACGTGGAGCTGGCGCTTACGCTCACGGGCGTGGGACATGCCGAGCGCCGCCAGCGTGCGCGCGAGGCACTCGAGGCAGTTGGTCTGGGCGAGCACGTGAACAAGCGTCCGAGCCAGCTTTCGGGTGGACAGATGCAGCGCGTGGCCATCGCCCGCGCCCTGATCAACGATCCCGAGATTGTGCTGGCAGACGAGCCGACCGGCGCCTTGGATTCTACAACGTCCGTGCAGGTCATGGACTTGCTCAAGGATGTTGCACGCGACCGCCTGGTCATCATGGTCACGCACAATCCCGAGCTGGCGTACCAATACGCCACGCGCATCGTCAACCTGGCGGATGGTAAGATCACCGACGATTCCGATCCTTTCGATGTCGCTGACGCCACGCGCCGCGAGGCCAAGCCTACGCGCAAAACCTCGATGAGCTTTGTGACGGCGCTGGGGCTTTCTGCCCGAAACCTCATGACCAAGAAGGGCCGTACGGCCATGACGGCCTTTGCGGGCTCGATTGGCATCATTGGTATCGCGGCGATTCTGGCGCTGTCCAACGGCGTAAACGGCTACATCAAAAAGGTCGAGGAGGATACGCTCTCGAGCTACCCGCTCACCATTTCCAAGCAGGATTACGACCTGTCGTCCATGATGGGCGGGCAGGGGGCTGCGGATGATGACTCGCCTGAAAACGTGGATTCGTCCGACGACGGTACCGGCGGCAAGGCTAAGGGAACCGATAAGATTCCTGTGGTTACGGCCGTAAAGGATATGTTTGCGAGCGTTAAGTCCAACGATATGACGAGCTTTAAGGCATGGCTCGATGCCGGTGGCGACGGTATCGACAAAGAGGTCAACGCCATCCAGTACGGCTACGGCGTGACGCCGGTTGTCTATCGTGCGGGTAAGGGCGATGAGAAGCCCGTCCGGCTTGTTCCCAATGCTATGACCGAGGCAATGAGCGGAGGCGCGAGCTCGGCGGCAACGGTGAGCATGGAATCCATGGGAACCTCGGTCTTTAACGAGATGATTGACGACCAGAGCCTGCTCGACAGCCAGTACGATGTCGTCGCCGGTCATTGGCCCACGTCTGCTAACGAAGCCGTAATGGTGCTTTCGAGCCGTGGAACGGTGGGCGACTACACGCTCTACAGCATCGGCGCGCTGGATATCAACGAGCTCAGCGACCTGGTCAACAGCGCCATGACGGCTGACGGTAAGATCGAAACGCCCGAGACCGGCGCCGACTTTACCTACGACGATGCGCTGTCCACGACGTTTAAGGTGCTGTCGCCGGCCGATGCCTATCGCAAAAACGAAGAGACCGGCATGTGGACCGACATGTCTGACGACGCCGACTTTATGGCTGCCAAGGTTGCCGACGGTATTGACGTGCACATTGTGGGCGTGGTGCGACCTAACGAGACGGCCAATGCGAGTGCGTTGTCTCCGGGCATTGCCTATACGCATGCGCTGACTCGCCAGCTTATGGAGCGCGCCGCCGATTCGCAGATTGTGCAGGAGCAACTCGACCACCCCGAGACGGATGTCTTTACGGGCAAAACCTTCGACGAACTGCAAGGCGAGGCCAAACAGGGTGTGGATCTGGGCAGCATGTTCAGTGTGGACGAGGCGGCGCTCAAGAGCGCGTTCTCGTTCGATACGTCTGCGCTCTCGGGTGCGGCTGGCGGCGGCATTGATCTAACGGGCATCGATCTGTCGGGTCTGGACATTGACCTTTCGGGCGTTGGCAAGGACATCGACTTCAGCGACATCATGGCAAAAGCGCCAACCCCAGATTTCTCGGGTATCTTTGACGGTCTGGAACTCACGCCCGAGCAAATGCAGCAGGTGGGAACACTAGCCAACCAGCTGTTTGAGGGCTTTTTGCAGTCTGATCAGTTTAAGGCGCTGTCGCCCGAAGATCTTAAGGACGCGTCAAAGCTCTCTGCCGCATTCTCGACGTATCTTGAGCATGATGACACAGCCCAGCAAATCCTGGCCCAGCTCAAAGCGCTCGGCGGCGATGCCCTGGTCGAGCGTCTGCAACAGGCGATGAGCGACTATGTGCAAAAGCAGCTGGCTCCGTATCTGCAGCAGGCTATGGATCAGGTGATGAAGGCAATCAGCGAGCAGATAGCGTCGACGGTATCATCCCAGCTCAAGGCGGGCGCGGCAGGGCTTATGGACCAGATGGCGACGCAGATGTCTTCGAGTTTTGCCAACCTAGCGAGCGCTATGCGTGTGGATGCGAGCGCCTTTGCCCGCGCCATCCATTTCAACATGGACGCCGAGGACCTGAGTTCGCTCATGATGAGCTATGCGAAGGCGTCGAAGCTCACCTACGACAACAATCTGACCACGTTGGGCTACGCGGATGAGGCGGACCCCATCTCGGTCAAGATTTTCCCGCGTGACTTTGAGGCCAAGGAGCGCGTACTCGACCATATCGATGCATACAACAAGCAGGTCAAAGCCGCCGGCCACGACGAGCAGGCAATCTCGTACACCGACTACATGGGCATAATCATGGGTTCGGTGACCGACATTGTGAACACCATCAGCTTGGTGCTCATCGCATTCGTGAGTATCAGCCTGGTGGTGAGCTCCATCATGATCGGCATCATCACCTACATCAGCGTGCTGGAACGCAAAAAGGAGATTGGCATCCTGCGTGCGATCGGCGCGTCGAAGCGCAACGTGGCCAACGTATTCAATGCCGAGACCTTTATCGAGGGCCTCATTGCCGGCGTCTTTGCCATTGTCGTCGTGGTGGCCGTGAGCTTTCCGGTTAATGCCTGGGCGCTTGCTGCCAAACAGGTCCCCAATCTGATGAGCCTGCCCGTGCAGGATGCGCTGGTGCTCATTGCAATTTCGGTGCTGCTGACGGTCGTTGCCGGTCTACTGCCTGCCCGCAGCGCATCCAAAAAGGACCCCGTGGAAGCCCTGCGCTCTGAATAATGCGGCAAAGGGACAGTCCCTTTGTCACGTTCGTTGATATGAGAGAAGAGTAGATGATTCTATCGTTGGCCCCTATGGAGGGGATTACCGGGCATGTGTTCCGTCGCGTGCATGCGGAGTGCTTCGGTGCGCTCGATTGCTATTACACGCCGTTTTTGCCGCCACCGCGGGTGGGAAACCGCTTTGGCGGCAAGGCGTTCAAGGAAGTCGATCCAGCTAACAACCAAGGGCTAAATGTCGTCCCCCAGCTTATGTCCAAGAATGCGGACGAGTTTGTGTGGGCGGCGCAGGTGCTCGCCGACATGGGCTATCGCGAAGTCAACCTTAACCTGGGTTGTCCCTCGGGGACAGTTGTCGCCAAGGGCAAGGGCTCGGGTTTCCTGCGCAATCTCGATGAGCTCGAGGTGTTCTTGAGTGACGTGTGCGAACGTTCGCCGTTGCCGGTGTCGGTAAAAACCAGGCTGGGGCTGGAGAACGACGACGAATACGAGCGCGTGCTCGAACTGTACTGTCGCATGCCGCTGGCAGAACTGATCGTGCATCCGCGTGTACAGAAGGATCGCTATACGGGCTCCCCGCGCAAAGCGTTTTATGGCGAGACGTTGGAGCGGGCACCGTTTCCGGTGGCATACAACGGCGACATTTTTGATCTTGAGGATATGGACGCGCTGGTGGAGGCCTATCCCGGCACGCGCCATGTGATGCTGGGGCGTGGCCTGCTCGCGAACCCCGCTCTGGCTCGCATGGTTAAGGGCGGTCCTGCTGCCACGGCTGCTGAGCTGCAGCGCTTTCACGACACACTGTTTGCGGCCTATGCAGAAGAGATCGGCGGCAACGCGGTCTTTCGTATGAAGGAGTGGTGGTTCTACGCCAAGTGCGCTTTCGCCGACCCCGCTACCGTTCACAAGCTCGTACGTAAGACCAAAAAGGTCGACGAATACCGCGCCGCCGTCGAGCGCGTCTTTCGCGAGCAGCCACTCGCACCCACAGCCCGCTTCCACGGCTAGCTAGTCGTAGGGGACGTTCTTTAACGACTAGTCATGTAAGAACGTTCCCGATGACTACCTGCAAAAAAGCTGTACGCCAGCATCCAAAGATGTCGAAAATGGTCGACTTTGGATGCTGGCGTACATGTTTGGGTTCGGCGGGGGAGCGGTGCCTAGGCAATCATTGCGTCAAGTGTTATGAGTTCCCTGAGTCGTTCCGTGCGCGTTTGCCCATGGCGTTTGGCTTTTTCGTCAAACGCCTCAAGAACCGATTCGCCCACACGTGCCGACAAGACAGCGCTCGGCTCATCAGAGATCGGCGGCCTTCCCAGCTTGATGGTGCGACCCTTCGGCCACCCATCTTTTTCGTATGCCTCTGCGGCTTTCTCCAACTCTCCGGGAGCAAACCCCATCATCTTTTCGAGCTGCTTAGCGTCCATAGCGCCTCCTATCGATCGACATAATGTCGAGCGCCGGTTCTCGGATTCTCTTTTTG
>CBCTTO010000077.1:0-6407 GCA_965149855.1 uncultured Collinsella sp. | reverse complement strand
CGTACAATGGTTCGGATCGTATCGTTCGGGCAGGTTATCCGATATGCCTGATCGCCCTTCCATTCGAAAGGACATCCATGTCCCAGTCCTCGACGCCCGCCGTCGCCGATGCCATCTACGATGCGTCGTCGCTCGGCCGCCCGCGCATGTTTCTACTCGGTCTGCAGCATCTATTCGCGATGTTCGGTGCCACGGTGCTCGTGCCCGTGCTCACCGGTCTCTCGGTTTCGGCGACGCTTTTGTTTGCCGGCTTGGGCACGCTACTGTTCCACTTCTTGTCGCGCGGTAAGGTGCCGGCATTTTTGGGCTCATCGTTTGCCTTTATTGCCGGTTATGCCGCAATCGCGCCCAACGGCGAGACCGAGCTTTTGCCCTACGCCTGCCTGGGCGTAGCCTGCGCCGGTCTGCTTTATCCGGTGCTTGCGGCGCTCTTCCGCGCCTTTGGCGCCAAGCGCGTTATGCGCTTCTTCCCGCCGGTGGTGACTGGTCCCATCGTTATTTCCATCGGCCTGATTCTGGCGAGCTCCGCTATTGCCAACTGCCAGACCAACTGGTTTGTGGCTGTTATTGCCGTTGCCGTTATCGTGATCTGCAACATCTGGGGCCGCGGCATGGTCAAGATCGTGCCGATCCTGCTGGGCGTCGTGGTGAGCTATGCCGTTGCGGCTGCGCTCGGCGAGGTTGATTTCTCGGGCGTTGCCGCCGCTCCGTGGGTCGGTCTGCCCATCGTGTGGGACAACACCGTGTTTGCACTCTTTGGGCCGCAGTTCGATAGCGGTCTTGCCACGACGGCCATCATCACCATCATGCCGCTGGCCTTCGCGACCATGATCGAGCATATCGGCGATATCTCTGCTATCGGTTCGACTTGCGAGCGCAACTACATTGCCGATCCCGGTCTGCATCGCACGCTGCTCGGCGACGGCCTTGCCACGATTCTGGCTTCGCTCTTTGGCGCTCCGGCCAACACTACGTATGGTGAGAACACCGGCGTGCTCGCCCTGACGCGCGTGTTCGACCCGCGCGTGATTCGCATTGCCGCGTGCTGCGCCATCGTGCTTTCGTTCTGCCCCAAGTTCGCGGCTATCATTGCGGCCATGCCGGCGTGTGTAATCGGCGGCGTGTCGCTCGTGCTCTATGGCATGATCAGCGCCGTGGGCGTTCGCAACCTCATCGAGAACCAGGTCGATTTTCAAAACAACCGCAACGTGCTGGTGGCCGCTCTGGTGCTCGTGCTTTCGCTCGGCATTGCGTACAGCACCGCCGGCGCCATCGTGCTTGAGCTGGGCGGCGTGACGATTTCGCTTTCCGGCCTTGCCGTGGGCTCGCTGGTGGGCATCGTGCTCAACGCCATCCTGCCGGGTAACGACTTTGAGTTTGATGTCTCCGAGCTCGAGGAGGCTGCTGAGTAGCAGCTGCGTTCAGCTAAACAAGATATGGTGCCCATGCGTATATGCGCGTGGGCACCATTTTTAATGCGTCAGTATCCAGTGGATGCCGCGGGCCATGCGCAGGTCGGTTTGGGCAAAGTGATTGCCGGGGTTGAGCTCCAGCGTTGTTGGAATGCCGCGCTCGACGAGCAACGCTTCCATGGCGCGTGTGTCGTCGAGTACATGCCGCATCATGCGGTTGGGCGTCTTGGCCTCCTTTTTGCCGAGTGACAGGTAGACGGCGTCGGGCGTAACTGCCATCGCGTGCTCGTGCGCATAGTCGATAAAGCCAGGAAACCACAGGGATCCCGATGCGCTTGCGACGCGGTCAAAGGCATCGGTCTGCCAGGGGGCCCAAAGCGAAAAGAGGCCCGCTAGCGAATAACCGGCAATGCCGCGCCAGGTGGGCGGCTGAGGAAGCGACGACTCCACCTGGGGGATTATCTGATTCAGCAGCTCATCAAGAAAACCGGCAGCTTGGCCTCCGAAAGGCTCGGCATCGCGTACGGTCCCGTCGCATGCCCAAGGGCTCAGCTCGCGATTCCAATCGAGCCCGCCAATGGTGACGAGGGCGAATGGCGGACAGTCGAGCTCTCGGCAACACTTATAAACCTCGCTGCCGTCGCCCACGACCACAGGAAGGTAGATGACAGGCGCGCTTTCCGTATGATTCGAATAAACGGTTATCTGCTTTTGATGCGCTTCCATGACGGGCTTCTCTCAGTGTTGTGATATCGGCAGCCCCAATTGTCGCACGCCAGGGTATGCCGGTTGGGCTAGACCAAAGACAATCTCGTGCATCCCCTGCGGACGCATATGGAAAACGCCACCGCCGGAGGGGAGCTCGGCGGTGGCGTTGTTAAACGGTGCTGGGGCTCGGAGCCTTCGCGGGAGCTGCCATGTGCGCAGAGGCGTCTAAGAACGCTTGCGGCTCGCCATGGTGCCTGCGGCGATAGCGGCTGTTCCCGCAAGGACGGTTGCCACGATGGCCGCACCCGAGGTGTCGCCGGTTGCCGCGAGCACGCCGGTAGTCTTGGCTTTCGTGGTTGAAGCCGCAACGGCCTTGGTCGGCTTTGAGCCCTCAGGCTTGGGGTTCTGCTTGGACTCCGCGGGCTTGCTTTCTGCGGGCTTGGTCTCGTCGGGCTTGGGGTCTTCCGGCTTGGCTACCTCGGGAGGTGCGATGGTCGTACTTTTGGCGACTGCTTTGATATAGAGGGAGTCGACCGTGGCGTCGCCCGTGCCGATGGCTTGGCCTGCCTCGTAGATGCCGTCACGGAGCTTGCGATAGTCAATGACCTTGCCGCCTTCGGGCGTCTGGATGGCGGCGTTCTCAATCTTGATGGTGCCGATTGTCTTGCCGTCAGCGCTCATGGCACGGGCAAAGATTGCCGCTGTATCTCCTTCGGCCGTTACCTTACTGCGGATGATCGAGATGACTGCGGGTGTGACGCCCTCGCTGGTCTGGGCGATGATGCCGATGTTCTCGCCTTGGGGTTCGCGCCTCGTCTCGCCATCTTGGTTTTCGCTGTAGGGGATGGGGCCGTCGCCGTTCTCGACATAGCGGGCTATGGCCTTGACAACGGAGTCGCTGATGTAGATGTGGCCGCCCTTCTCGTTGGGTCGATCGTTTCTGGTGGAGAATGCAGCCGAAACCTCGCCTTCCGCAAACGCGTCCACGGTGGAGCCATTCTTGACGACGATGTCGTCCTGGTAGGTGAAGAGGGCGTTGGCGCCACCGTATCTGCCTTTACTTGCACGGACCGTCACGTTTGCATGATCGAGGGTGATGCCCTTGTGGGCATAGACGCCATATTCAACACCGTTTACGTTGAGGGAGGCGTTTGTGGCTGCGAGGCTGCCCTTGGCCTCGACGGCAGCGTCTTTCTCGGAGCTTGCCTCGACCGTCCCGCCACCCTTGATGGTGAGGTTCTTGTCGGCTCCAATACCCTTGTCCTTGGTAGCCCTGGCGGTGACGGCTCCGCTGTCGTCAATCGTGATATTGCCGTTTGCCCTGATGCCATCCGATGCACCCGTGGCGTTGACGTTGCCCGAACCTTTGATAGCGAGATCACCTCCGGCATTGATGGCATCAAACCCAGTGCTCGTGGCGTTGACGGATCCGGCTCCGTCGATGTTGATATTACCCGTGGTGAGGATAGCGTCCTCAGTAGATGTCACGCTGAGCGTGCCGCCCTCGTCGCCTTGGATATTGAGCTCGGCATTCTCGTTAGTGCCATGAGAAACGTTGATGCTTTCGATCCATTCGGCAGTGACGATGTTGGTTCCCGAGTAATTCACGTTGAGCTTGCCTGCGGCCTGGATCTCGCCGCCGTTATAGTTGTTGAGCTTCAAGTCGTCGGCGCCGTCCCACGACCAGGTACCGGCCTCGTCGCTCGCCGCGGTGTTGTACTTGTTGCCGCCGACCTTGACCCATTCCGCTGCGAGCGAGACGCTCGGCATGAGCAGCGAGCTCACCGTGAGCGCGCAGGCCAGGCCGCAGACGATGCGGCGCGTCACGCGGCGCCAGCTGCCGTGCGCGAGTCCTATGCGACGGCGAACGTCGGGTTCGGCAACATGGGTTCCGGCGGTAGTGTCATTGCGTTTGGGGGTCGTGAACAAGGCTGCCATGGTTGCTCCCGTTCTCATAGGGCCTATACGACTAGATTCAGCGTATCTGCTGGATGTTGCCGGCGGTAGTGCCGTTTGGAGGGCAAAATGGCCAAAATGGGGGAGAAATAGGCCGCACGCCGGCGCAGGGACCGGCGCTAAAAGAAAAGCGCGGGGCCGCATGGCGACTCCGCGCTTTATTGTTCAGCTTTTGCAGCCTTGCCCTTACGCTACGAAGAAGTAGACGAGGAAGGCAAGGGCCGCGATCCACCCGTCCCGTGCGAAAAAGTGTTTACGAGCGCTTGCGGCTCACCACGGCGCCCGCGGCGATGGCGGCTGTTCCCGCAAGGGCGGCTGCCACGATGGCTGCGCTCGAGGCGTCGCCGGTTGCTGCGAGTTTGCCGGCGATCTTGGCTCCCGTGGCTGCAGCTGCAACGGTCTTGGTCGTCTTCGTGCCCTCGGACTTGGAACCCTCGGGCTTGGTCTCGCCTGGCTTCTCCTCGGGTTTGATCTCCTCGGGAGGCGCGATGACCGTGCTCTTGGCGACAGCTTCGTTATAGGGGGAGTCGATCACAGCGTCGCCCGTGCCGATGGTTTGACCCACCACGTAGAAGATGCCGTCATCGAGTTCTTCCTTGTTGCGATAGCCAATGATCTTGCCGCCTGTGGGCGTCTGTATGGGAGCGCCTTCGATCTCGATGGTGCCGATTGTCTCGCCGTCCGCGCTCACGGCAAGGGCGAAGATTGCCGCCGTGTCTCCCTCAGCTGTGACCTTACTGCGGACAATCGAGATGGTCGCGGGCGTGATGCCCTCCTTGGTCCGGGCAAAGATGCCGATGTTCATGCCCCTATGCTCGGGAATGACCGCGCCACTTTGGTCGTTGCTGTAGTGATCGGGGCCGTCGCTACCGGACTCGACATAGCGGGCTATAGCCTTGACAACGGAGTCACTAATGTAGATGTGACCACCCGCTTCGTTGGGGTAGTAGTTTCTGGTGAAGATTGCGGTCGAGAACTGGCCTTCTGCGAACGCATCCACGATCGAGCCGTTCTTGATGACGATGTCGTCCTCGTCGGTGAAGAGGGCGCTGGCTTCATCGTTCCCTGCACTTGCACGGACCGTTACGGTTGCGCCATCGAACGTGATGCCCTTGTAGACATAGATGCCATACCCAACGCCACTTGCGTTGAGGGAAGCGTTCGTGACCGTGAGGCTGTTTTTACCGTCGATGGTGGCGTCTTCCTCGGAGCTTGCCTTGACCTGGCTGCCACCCGAGATCTCGATGTTGCCGTCGGCCCAAATCGCATTGTCTTTGATAGAGCTTGCCTCTACCTTGCCGCCGCCCTTTATGATGAGGTTCTCGTTAGCATCGATACCCTGATCCTCGGTGGCCTTGGCGGTGACGGTTCCGCTGTTGTCGATCGTGATGTTGCCGTCGGCCCTGATGCCATCCGAATCGCCCGTGGCGTTAACGTTTCCCGAGCCCTTGATGGTGACATCGCCCCCGGCATCGATGGCATCGTGCTCGGTGCTCGTGGCGTTGACAGTGCCAGCGCCGTCGATGTTGATGCTGCCGACGGAAGTGATGGCGTCACGAGAAGATGTCACGTTGAGCGTGCTGGACGCGTCGCCCTGAATATTATATTAAGCTCGGCGTTCTCGTTCGCGCCATCCTTAACCTTGATGCCGCGGCCGTCGCCGTTAGTGACGATGTTGTCGCCCTCGTAGCTCACGTTGAGCTTGCCCGCTGCCTCGATCGCGCCGCCGTTATAGCCGTTGAGCTTCATGTCATCGGCGCCGTCCCAGCTCCAGGTGCCGGCGGCGTCTCCCGCGGGCCCCGCGGCCGCTTCGTGGCGGACGCCGCCGACGTCCACCCACTCGGCCGCGAGCGAGACGCTCGGCATGAGCAGCGAGCTCACCGTGAGCGCGCAGGCCAGGCCGCAGACGATGCGGCGCGTCACGCGGCGCCAGCTGCCGTGTGCGAGCAGCGTGCGACGGCACACGTCGGGCTCGACAAAATGGGCTCCAGAGGTTTTGTCATTGCGCTTGGGGGTCGTGAACAAGGCGGCCATGGTTACTCCCATCCTCATAGGGCCTATGCGATTAAGCCCAGCATATCTGCAGGATGTAGCCGGCGGTAGTGCCGTTTGGAGGGCAAAATGTCCAAAACTTGGGAAGCAAAACATCGCGCGTCTGTGCGTTGCCTGGCTTTAAAAGAAAAGCGCGGAGCCGCTCGATGCGACTCCGCGCTTTGGTGTTCTGTTTTAGCAGACTATGCCGTTACGCTACGAAGAAGTAGACGAGGAAGGCGAGAGCTGCGATCCACATGAGCGGCTTGATCTTGGAGGCCTCGCCCTTAAAGAGCGCGA
>CBCTTO010000076.1:0-6629 GCA_965149855.1 uncultured Collinsella sp. | reverse complement strand
TTCTACCAGATGACGCACCCCGGTGCCAAGCTCAACTTTATGGGCAACGAGATCGGCCAGTTTATTGAGTGGCGCTACTACGAGTCCATCCAGTGGTTCCTGACCGAGGAGTACGAGACCCACCGTCATCATCAGGCGTTTATTAAGGCGCTCAACCACCTGTACACCGCCGAGCCCGCCCTGTACGAGCGCGGCTACACCGACGACGGCTTTACCTGGATCGACGCGGACAACTCCAAGCAGTCCATCGTGAGCTTTGTGCGCCAGGGCGAGGACGTCGATGACGACCTGGTGATCCTGATCAACTTTGACCCGGCGAGCTACGAGAGCTTCCGTGTGGGCGTGCCGCGCGAGGGTGACTGGGAGGTCATCTTTGACTCCGACCGCCCCGAGTTCGGCGGCAGCGGATACGCCGGTGAAGAGCCCTACACCTGCTCGAGCGAGCCCTATCCCTGGAACGGGCAGATGGACTCCATCGAGATGAAGGTGCCCGGCCTGGCAGGCGTGGTGCTTAAGCGCCGCGGTCCCAGCAGCTATAAGCCGCCCGTGGTCGAAAAGCCCAAGAAGGCTACGCGCAAGCGCTCGTCCTCGGTGAAGCCCAAGACCGCGGCCGCCAAGAAGGCTCCGGCCAAGGCGAAGGCTGCCAAGCCCGCTACCAAAGCTTCGGCCAAATCCACCACGGTCAAGAAGGCAACCACCAAAAAGGCTGCTCCCAAGGCCAAGGCAGCTGCTGTTAAGGCTCCTGCCAAGAAAGCGTAACAAAGACGTTACCGCTGTAATCACCCGCCCCGCGTGGGCGTAGGATACAAGTCATAACCGTTCCGGGAGAAACATCCCCGGGGGAAAGGAACGTATGAATAAGATCTTCGACAACAAGCAGGAGTTTACCGAGCTCTATCGCGATGCCGTCATGAGCATCAGCGGCAAGAGCATCGAGGCCGCCAGCGACCTCGACCGCTTTAACGCCCTGGCCAAGCTCGTGGCCGAGAAGGCCCGCACCGTTGCCACCAAGAGCGACGCCCGCGCGGCGTCCGAGGGCAAGAAGCGCGTGTACTACTTCTCGATCGAGTTTTTGATCGGCCGCCTGCTCGACAACTACCTGCTTAACTTTGGCGTGCGCGACATGGTCGCCGAGGCGCTCGACGACATGGGCTTTGACCTGTCCGTCATCGAGAACCAGGAGCCCGATCCGGCACTGGGCAACGGTGGCCTGGGCCGTCTGGCCGCATGCTTCCTGGATTCCATGGCAGCCGAGGGCATTGCCGGCTACGGCAACGGCATGCGCTACCGCTATGGTCTGTTTAAGCAGGAGATCGTCAACGGCAGCCAGGTCGAGGCCACCGACGAGTGGCTCACCCACGGCTATCCCTGGGAGGTCCGTCGTCAGGACAAGGCCGTGACCATTAAGTTTGGTGGCCACGTCGAGGGCTTTGAGGAGAACGGCCGCACGTTCTACCGCACGGTGGACACGCAGGATATCCTGGCCGTCCCTTATGACATCCCCGTTGTGGGCTATGCCGGCGAGACCGTCAACAAGCTGCGCGTCTGGGCTGCCGAGCCGGTCGAGGAGCACTTCGATCTGGAGGCCTTCAACCGCGGCGACTACGCCCTGGCCGACGCCGAGCGCGCCGAGGCCGAGGCCATCAGCGCCATCCTCTACCCCAACGACGCCGGCGAGCACGGCCGTCTGCTGCGCCTGAAGCAGGAGTACCTGTTTGTCTCGGCCGGCATCTACAGCCTGCTCGACACCTTTGAGAAGGAGCACGGCGAGAACTGGGAGCTGCTGCCGCAGTTTGTGGCAATCCACACCAACGACACGCACCCCGCCATGTGCGGCCCCGAGCTCATGCGCATCCTCATCGACGAGAAGAAGCTTGAGTGGGACGACGCCTGGAACATCGTGACGCAGGTCGTGAGCTACACCAACCACACCATCCTGCCCGAGGCACTGGAGAAGTGGCCCATCGGCACGTTCTCCAAGCTCCTCCCCCGCGTGTACCAGATCATCGACGAGATCAGCCGTCGTTGGCACGAGTCGTTCGACACCACGCAGGAGGGCTGGCAGGAGCGTCTGCGCCAGACCGCCATTCTGTGGGACGGCGAGATTCGCATGGCCAACCTGTCCGTGATCTGCAGCCACAGCGTCAACGGCGTGGCCAAGATCCACTCCGACATCATCAAGAACATCGTGCTCAAGGACTTCTATGCCCTGACGCCCGAGAAGTTTAACAACAAGACCAACGGCATCTCGCATCGTCGCTTCTTTGCCGAGGCCAACCCCACCTACGCCAAGCTCGTGACCGAGGCCATTGGCGATGGCTGGCTCAAGGACGCCTTTGAGCTGGAGAAACTCAAGGAGTTCCAGAACGACACCGAGTTCCTGAAGGCCGTGGGTGCCTCCAAGCGCGCCAACAAGGAGCGTCTGGCCACCTACGTTAAGGCCGAGACCGGTCTAGTTATCGACCCCAACACCGTCTTCGACGTTCAGGTAAAGCGCTTCCATGCCTACAAGCGCCAGCTCATGAACATCATGAAGGTGATGGACATCTACAACCGTCGCATCGCCGATCCCAACTTCCACGTGACGCCGACGACCTTCATCTTTAGCGGCAAGGCTGCCTCGAGCTATACCTTTGCCAAGGAGACCATCCGCCTCATTAACTCCGTGGCCGACGTCATCAACAACGACCCCCGCGTGAACGAGGTCATGAAGGTCTGCTTTATCCCCAACTTCCGTGTGAGCAACGCCCAGCTCATCTACCCCGCCGCCGAGATCTCGGAGCAGATCTCCACGGCCGGCAAGGAGGCCTCGGGCACGTCCAACATGAAGCTCATGATGAACGGCGCCATTACGCTGGGCACCCTCGACGGCGCCAACATCGAGATCGCCGACCTGGCCGGTCGCGAGAACGAGGCCATCTTTGGCCTGACCGCCCCCGAGGTCGAGCAGCTCTGGGCATCGAACAGCTACTTTGCGTGGGATACCCTCAACGGCGACCGCGAGCGCCTGGGCCGCGTGATGGATGAGCTCAAGGACAACACCTTTGCGGGTCTTTCGGGCAACTTCGAGAGCATCTACAACGAGCTCATGAACAACAACGACCCCGATCTGGTCATGGCAGACTTCCGCAGCTACGTGGATGCATGGGAGAAACTCACCGGCAGTTACGGCGACCAGGAGACCTGGAACCGCAAGGCCCTGCTCAACACCGCCTCGAGCGGCTGGTTCTCGAGCGACCGCACCATTCGCGAGTACCGCGACGAGATCTGGCACGCATAAAGGCCGCGAGCTCCCTTTGCCAGCACGGCATTACTCGACGGGCGCGACGTTGCGCCGCGTCCTTCGCTAATGGGTTTAGGAACATCGATGACAGAAGGAGAAATCGATGAGTAAGAAAGAATGCATCGCGATGCTCCTCGCAGGAGGACAGGGCAGTCGATTGGGGGCACTCACCCAAAAGATCGCTAAGCCGGCGGTTAGCTTTGGTGGCAAGTTCCGCATTATCGACTTTTCGCTCTCCAACTGCTCCAACTCGGGCATCGACACGGTGGGCGTTCTGACGCAGTATCGCCCCTATCTACTGCATGCGTACGTGGGCTCCGGCGAGGCTTGGGATCTGGACAGCCGCGACGGCGGCGTGTCGATCCTGCCGCCGTACGAGACGCAGACCGGTGGCGCCTGGTATGCGGGCACGGCCGACGCCATTACGCAGAACCTCGACTACATCAAGGCCAACGACCCCAAGTACGTCCTGATTCTTTCGGGCGATCACCTGTATCGCATGGACTACCGCAAGATGCTCAAGACGCACATTGAGAACAACGCCGACCTCACGGTGAGCGTTATGCCCGTGCCGTGGGAGGAGGCCAGCCGCTTTGGCATCCTGACCACCGACCCCGAGGACGGCCGCATCACCAAGTTCACCGAGAAGCCCGATAAGCCCGATTCGAACCTCGCGTCCATGGGCATCTATATCTTCTCGGCCGACGTGCTGATCGAAGCACTCGAGGAGGACGCTCTGGACCAGCGCTCGAGCCACGACTTTGGCAAGGACATCATCCCCAAGCTGCTCGGCGAGGGCAAGCGCCTGTACAGCTACGAGTTCCACGGCTTTTGGAAGGACGTCGGCACCATCGCCAGCTTCCACGAGACCTCGATGGACCTGCTGGGCAACAACCCCGAGTTCGATCTGTTCGACAAGCACTTCCCCATCATGTCCAACATCACCACGCGTCCGCCGCACTACATTGGCCCGGACGGCCGCCTGGACGACTGCCTGGTCTCCAACGGCTGCAAGATCTACGGCACCGCTCGCCACTCGATCCTTTCGACCGATGTCATTATCGAGGAGCGCGCCGTGGTCGAGGACTCCGTGCTGCTGCCGGGTGCGCACGTTAAGAGCGGCGCGCACATCTGCCGCGCTATTTTGGGCGAGAACTCCACGGTCGAAGAGGGCGTGAAGCTCGGCTCTGTCGATACCACCAAGGATACGGCCGTCGTTGGAAATGACGTCGTTATCGGGAAGGGGGAATGATCCGATGATCAATCGCAAGGCCATCGGTTATATCACCGCTAACTACTCTTCGACCTACGGCAGCGTGCTGCTCAAGGATCGCCCCATCGCGTCCGTTCCGTTTTTGGGCCGCTACCGCCTGATCGACTTTCCGCTGTCCAACATGATGAATGCCGGCATTAAGACCGTCGGCGTCGTTATGCCGGGCAACTACCGCTCGCTGATCGACCACGTGGGCTCGGGCAAGGACTGGGGCCTGGACCGCAAGAAGGGCGGCCTGTTCATGGTGCCCGGCAACGCGTATGGCACCACCAAAGGCGGCATGCGCTTCTTGTTGCGCGACATCATCTCCAACAAGACGCTGTTCCAGCGCTCGGACAAGCCCTATGTCGTAATGATGGGCACCAACATCATCTTTAACATGGACCTCAACACCATCATCGACGCGCACGAGAACTCCGGTGCCCAGATGACCGTGGTGTACTGCAAGGCCACGCATAACGTCGATGACGAGACCAAACTCGAGATTAACGAGAACGGCCGCCTGACGGGCGTGAGCGCCGGCGCCGTGTACGGCGACAACGCCTCTATGGACTGCTGCATCGTCAACCGCGAGACGCTGCTCGAGATTATCGATCACTACCAGGCCGCCGACTATCTGGACCTGCTCGAGGCACTCCAGGGCGACTTTGGCAACATCGACGTGTGCAGCTACGAGTACAAGGGCGAAGTCGTGGGCGTGTTTAGCGAGAAGTCGCTGTATCGCCGCAGCATGGACCTGCTCGACCAGACCGTGGCCGACCAACTCTTTGACCCCGAGCGCCCGATCCTGACCAAGGCTCACGACGTGCCGCCTTCGCGCTATGCGACCGGCAGCCACGCATGCAACTCGATCATCTCGGCCGGCTGCATCATCAAGGGCACTGTGCGCAACTCGATCCTGTCTCGCGGCGTCGTGGTCGAGGAAGGCGCCTCGGTGACCAACTCGATCATCAACCAGAGCTGCATCATCAAGAGCGGCGCCCGTGTCGAGAATGCCATTCTGGACAAGAACAACGTGGTTCCCACCAACACCGAGCTTCGCGGCACGCCCGAGAACATCCTGGTGCTGGGAAAGGCTCCGTTAACTTCCGACACCACCATCGTACGTTAACGTTGGCACCGCAACATCGCTCGTAAACTGCAGAATAGCCGCCCGGTTAGCGCCAGGCGGCTATTCTCGAATTGCAACATGGGAGACAATATGGCTGATTCCAGCAAAAAGATGCAGATCGTGTTTGCCTCGGCCGAGTGCGCACCGTTTGTTAAGACCGGTGGCCTGGGCGACGTGGCGGGCTCGCTGCCTGCGGCACTTGTGCGCGCCGGCGCCGAAGTCATCGTGATGGTGCCCAAGTACGCCACCATCAAGGACGAGTACAAGGCGCAGATGGAGCACTTCTCCGACTTTTACGTGAGCCTGGGCTGGCGCAATGAGTACTGCGGACTCGAGAAGCTCGAGCACGACGGCGTCACCTATATGTTTATCGACAACGAGCGCTACTTTGCGCGCGACTATCCGTACGGCTTCTTTGACGACGGCGAGCGCTTTGCGTTCTTCTCCAAGGCAATCACCGAGAGCCTGCAGCACCTGCCGGCCGGCTTTGAGTGCGACATCCTGCACTGTAACGACTGGCAGACGGCACTGGCACCCGTGTTCTTGCGCGAGTTCTACCAGGGCCTGCCGCTGTACGACCGTGTCAAGACCGTGTTCTCGATCCACAATGTAGCGTTCCAGGGCCAGTTTAGCGACACCGTGATGGAGGACATCCTGGGTGTGGCGCATATTCCCGCGGCCGCCTCGCAGCTGCGTTGCGACGCCTGCAGCGTCAACTACATGCTGGGCGCGCTGCGCTATGCCGACGCCATCACCACGGTGAGCCCCACCTATGCCAACGAAATCCAGACGCCCGAGTTTGGCGAGGGCCTGGACGGCGTGCTGCGCGAGCGTTCGTACGCGCTGCAGGGCATCCTCAACGGCATTGATGTGGCAGGCTTTGACCCGGCGACCGACAAGCGCATTGCCGCCAACTACACCGTGGAGGACCGTTCCGGCAAGGCCGTGTGCAAGGCCAAGCT
>CBCTTO010000075.1:0-6682 GCA_965149855.1 uncultured Collinsella sp. | reverse complement strand
CCAGGCACAGGCCGACCCAGCCGCTTACGATGGCCGAAACCGAGGTGCCCCAGCTCTTGTCGTGCAAACGGCTGTTAAGCGCGCGGAACACGATGGCTGCGGCAAACGGCAACACGAAGGCCATGTTAAAGCAGTTAGCGCCAAAGGACAGGATGCCGCCGTCGCCAAACAGCAGCGCTTGCAGCGCCAGCGCGACCGAAACCGCGATAGCCGCGGCCTCGGGGCCCAGCAGCAGCGCGATGAGTGCGCCACCAACGGCGTGGCCAGTGGTGCCGCCGGGCAGCGGCACGTTGAACATCATAAGCAAGAAGGAAAATGCGGCGCAGATGCCCAGGAAAGCCATGTGCTCGCGATCGAGCGTGGCGCGCACCTTCTTGATACAGTGAACCCAGACGGGCACCATTGCCACCGCCATGACTGCATCGGTCTGCGGGGACAGATAATTATCTGGAATGTGCATGTACGCCTCCCGGTTATCGGCGCACGGAATTGCAACGCCGCTTGAATCACCTTTCCAGTGTTACGTAATGTCAGATTCGTAACACGCCGCGGGCTATCATAGCAAAACGGCGCACTGCCGACAAAGCAGCACGCCGTTATGTAATGCGCGTGTCATATATGCAGGCTCAACGGTGCCTTATACCGAAAACAGCAGTCACGTAAGACTCGGCGGCAGCCGACGCTGGCCTATATCCGGCGCAGGACCTAGCCGCGGACCTCGCCGTTTACGCCCTTGCACACCTTGGTAACGATCTTCTGGTGCGCCTTTTCGACCTCTTCGCTGGTAAGCGTGTGGTCGTCGGAGCGATACGTAAGCGCAAAGGCCATGGACTTCTTGCCCGCTCCGATGCGGATGGGATCGCGGTAGACGTCGAACAGACGCACATCCTCGAGCAGCTTGCCTCCGGCGCTGGTAATACGGCGCTCAAGATCCTCGCAGGTCACAGTGTTGTCGACCACGATAGCAAGGTCGTGCTCAACGGCCGGGTACTGCGAGAACTCACGGTAGTTCTCCTGGTTGCGGGCGCCCTTGATCAGCTTGTCCAGGTCGAGCTCAAAGGCAACGACAACCTCGTCAATGCCCATAGCCTCGCGCGCCTCGGGGTGAATCTCGCCAACCCAGCCCAGCACGGTACCGCCGGACAGAACCTCGGCGGCGCGACCCGGCTGCAAGAAGGCATAGCCCTCGCCCTCGACGGGACGGAAGCGAACCTTCTCGATGCGCAGCTGAGCAAGCAGCTCCTCGACAATGCCCTTGCCAAAGAAGAAGCGCAGCTTACGGTACTTCATGTTCCAGGACTGCTCGCTCCACTGGCCCGAGAGCACGCCCGCCACGGACTTGGTCTCCTTGGGCAGGCTGGCGTTCTCGCGGCCATGGAACAGGCTGCCGACCTCGTACAGGTGCACGTTGGGCGTGCCGTGGGCCTCGTTGTAGGCCACAGACTGCAGCAGACCCGGCAGCAGCGAGCGGCGCATCTCGGTCTGCTCGGCCACCAGCGGGTTCATGAGAACCACGGGGCAGCCGCGGCCCTCGGTGGACATACCAATCTTCTCCAGGTCGCCCGGGGCGGCAAAGCCAAAGGTCGTGGTCTCGTTGAGGCCGCAGGCGCGCAGGATCTCGCCGACCTTACGGGTGAGCTTCTGCTCGCGGGTCAGGCCGCCGATGTGGTTCTTGGCAGCCGGGATGGTCGCCGTAACGCGGCCCATGCCCCATAGGCGCAGGACCTCCTCGATCAGGTCGATCTCACGCGGCAGGTCGGGACGGAAGCTCGGCGGGGTGACCATGAAGTCCTCGCCGTCGCGCTCGACGGTGCAGCCCAGGCGGGTGAGCGAACGCTCGATAAAGTCGGGCTCGATGTCGGCACCGCAGATGGCACGCACGCGGGCCAGGCGCAGCTTAATGCTGTCGATGGTCTTGGGCGCGGGGAACACGTCCACATAGCCGGGAGCAACCTCGCCGCCGGCGATCTCCTCGATCAGCGCGCAGGTAACGTTGGCAACATCCACGCAGCCGGTCTCGTCAACCTGGCGCTCAAAGCGAATGGAGGCATCGGAGATCAGCGACAGGTCGCGGCTGGTGTGCGAGGTGCGACCGGCGTTGAAGCAGGCGCTCTCGACCATCACGTCGACGGTGTCGTCCTCGATCTCGGAATCCATGCCGCCCATAACGCCGGCCAGCGCCACGGGGCGCTCACCGTCGGTGATAAGGCCCATGCCGGCGTCGAGCGTGCGCTCCTCGCCGTCGAGCGTCGTGAACTTCTCATCCTGCTGGGCGGCGCGAACCACCACGCGACGCCTGCCCTCGCGCTCGGCAAAGGTGTCCAGGTCAAAGGCGTGCAGCGGCTGACCGGTGAGCATCATCACATAGTTGGTGATGTCGACAATGTTGTTGTGCGGGCGCACGCCCAAGGCGTTAAGGCGCTTGACCATCCAGTCGGGCGAGGGGCCGACCTTGACGTTGCGCACGATGCGGGCAACGTAGCGGTCGCACAGGCCCTCGTCGGCAATCTCGACGGAAAGCTCGTCGTCGGTCGCGCGGCCGGTCTCGGCCTTGATGGCGGGCAGCTCAACGTGGAAATCGCGGTCGAAGATGGCGCCGGTCTCGCGGGCCATGCCGATCATGGACAGGCAATCGGGACGGTTGGGCGTGATCTCGCAGTCGAGCACGGTGTCGCTCGAGCCCACGTACTCGGCAAACGGCATGCCACAGGGCGTATCCTCGGGCAGGATCATGATGCCGGAGTGGTCGCCGCCCAAGCCGAGCTCGCGCGCGGAGCAGTTCATGCCCATGGACACGACGCCGCGAAGCTTGCTCTTCTTGATCTTGACGTCGCCGGGCAGGACAGCGCCGATCATGGCCGTGACGATGTGGTCACCGGCCTCGAAGTTCTGCGCGCCGCAGACGATCTGCAGCGGAGCGGGGTTGCCGTCGGCGTCGAGGTTCTTGTCGCCCACGTCGACCGAGCACACATACATGTGGTCGCTATCGGGGTGCGGGGTCTTGGTGAGCACCTGGGCGGTCACCACGTGGTCGAAGGACTCGCCCACGGTGTCAATCGCCTCGACCTCGGTGCCGGTACGGATATATTCGTCCGAAAGGGTCTTGGGATCCTCCGGAATATCGATCATGGTCTTGAGCCAGTCGTAAGAAACACGCATCTAGCTCTCCTTTCATACTGAAAGCCTGCGAAGAGATGCAGGTGGAAACTTCAACTTTGTGAACATTCCTTACAAAGCGAGGGTTGTCCAAGTGCGGCAGATCGGCCCGAAAGAGGAGCGCCGCGTACTTTGGTACGCAAGCGACGAATGAGCGCCGAGGTGCCGTGCTTGGGCAAGCCGCAGCCTAGAACTGATTCAAGAAGCGCATATCACCCGTCATGAGAGTTCTGAGGTCGGGCAGGTCGTAGCGCAGTGCCGCGACGCGCTCGGCGCCAATACCAAAGGCGAAGCCGGTGTACTTCTCGGGGTCGATGCCGCAGTTGATCAGGACGTTGGGGTCGACCATGCCGCAGCCCAGGATCTCGATCCAGCCGCTGTGCTTGCAGAAGTTGCAGCCCTTGCCGCCGCAGACGTGGCAGCTCACGTCCACCTCGCAGGAAGGCTCGGTGAAGGGGAAGAAGTGCGGGCGGTAACGCGTCTTGCGGTCCTCGCCAAACATGCACTTAACAAAGTAGTCGAGCGTGCCCTTAAGATCGCCAAAGGTGATGCCCTCGTCGACGACCAGGCCTTCGATCTGGTTGAACTGCGGCAGGTGGCAGGCGTCGGCCGTGTCGGGACGATAGACGGTGCCCGGGCAGATCATGTAGATGGGCGGCTTCTGCGACTCCATGGTGTGGATCTGCACGCCCGAGGTCTGGGTGCGCAGCAGTACGTCGGACTCGCCATGGGCATGCGCCTCGGGATGCGCGACGCTGCCGGGGTTGTTGTCGACCACATAGAACGTGTCGCGAGCCGAGCGGCTCGGGTGATCCATGGGCGCGTTGAGCGCGGTGAAGTTGTAGTAGGAGGTATCGACCATGGGGCCGGACTCGACGGTGTAGCCGATGCCGCAGAAGATGTCCTCGGCCTCCTCGATGATCTGCTTGATCAGGTGCTGGTGACCGATCTGCGGACGGATGCCCGGCAGCGTGATGTCGACGGCCTCGTGCTCGAATGCGTGTTTGAGGGCGGCGGCCTTCATCTCGGTGGTGCGCTCGTCGAGCATGCCCTCGATCAGCTGGCGCATCTCGTTGGCGCGTTTGCCCATCATGGGACGATCCTCGGGGGCGAGCTTGCCCATCATGCGCATCAGGCCGGTGATACGGCCCTTGCGGCCGAGCAGCTCAACGCGCGCAGCCTCGAGCTTGGCGGCGTCGTCGGCGCTAGTGACGAGCTCCTTGGCCTCTTCCTCGAGTTTGACCAGATCATCAATCAGACTCATGTCTTCCCTTTCGTCTCTCGCGCATCCCGCTTGCCGGGGCGGCTAGCACCCGATAGCTGCGGATGTGCGGCCCGGTTCGGTAACAAAAAACCGCCCTCGGGCATGTGCATTGCCCAAGGACGGTTAAATTCCGCGGTACCACCTTGTTTGACCCGGCGGATGTCTGGCCCGCCGCGCCCACTCTGCGCCTCTTGTCGCGAGGCTCACGGCTTCCCTACTGAGGCTTTGCTGCCACTGGCCGCGCGCCCGTTGAGGTCGCTGCTCGGGAGTGAACGCTTGGCCCTTGCCACCGCAGGAAGGCTTGCAGCCCATGACCTTCCCTCTCTTGCCGGCGACACGGCGGGCAAAACCCTCTCCGTCAACGCATTGGGCTATAGGATAACACATTTCGCGAGCGCATCGCCGCGTTCCGTTTTGTTCGTGCTGGGTACAAAGCAGGTAGTTGTGCAAACTGGCCGTGCATCCGCCTGCGGCGCTCGGCCTGCGAGATTAAGGATACGGTATGGGAAAGAAACTCGATAAGAAGGCCAAGGCCGCCGTGGCAAAGGCCGACAAGGGAGTCAAGGCCGCTAAAGTCGACAAGGCCGTCAAAAAGTTCCGCAAACTCGAGGGCAAGCTGTGGACTCGCGAGTACCTGCTCAAGATTGCCGAGTTCGATGGAGCGACGATTGCTCCTGCCAACGGTGCTGCCGCCCGTGCCGACGCCATGGGCACGCTTGCCGGCGAGCATCACAAGCTACTGACCAGCGAGAAGTCCGTTGAGC
The DNA here is from genome assembly GCA_965149855.1 of uncultured Collinsella sp. Classification (GTDB taxonomy): domain Bacteria; phylum Actinomycetota; class Coriobacteriia; order Coriobacteriales; family Coriobacteriaceae; genus Collinsella. The sequence goes on along the minus strand of CBCTTO010000075.1, from coordinate 1,498 downwards.
TCGTACGCTCGTTAGCGCGCGAGACGGTTGCAGGCGGCAAGATCGACGACCCGCAGCTGCTCGACGAGATCCGTGTGCTCGGTCGCGACCAGCGCGAGGCAAGCGTCATCCCCACCGAGGAGGCCGAGGCCTGGACCAGGCTCACCTGCGTGGCCGATGCCGTGTGGCACAAGGCCAAGACGGCCAATGACTGGGCGAGCTTTGAGCCCTATGTGGATAGGATCGTCGCCCAACTTAAGCATCAGGCCGAACTTATGGACCCCAAGCGCGACCCATACGATGTTTGGCTCGACCAGTACGAGCGCGGCCTTTCCGCCAAGAGCTTCGACGCGTTTTGCGACGAGGTCAAGGCCACGGTCGTGCCGCTCGTGCACGCCATCGGCGAGCGCGGCCAGCAACCGGCTGCCGACTTTTTGCACGCCCGCGTGCCCGAGGCCGCCCAGCGTGCCATGAGCTTCGACCTGATGAAGCTTGTCGGCCTGAACCTGGACGACACCACGCTTGCCTTTACCGAGCATCCGTTTAGCGAGGGCTTTGCCGTGGGTGACGCGCGCATCGCGACGCACATCTACGAGGACGACTGCATCTCCAACGTCTACAGCATCATCCACGAGGCGGGACACGCCATGTACGAGTTGGGCGTCAATCCTGCCTATGCGCGCACCTGCCTGGAGGGCGGCACCTCTATGGGCATCCACGAGAGCCAGAGCCGCTTTTTCGAGAACACCGTGGGTCGCAGCCGCGCCTTTATGGGACCGCTGCTCGAGGCGCTGCGCCGCCACGCACCCGAGGTCTACGGCAACGTGGACGAGGACACGCTCTACCGCGCCGTGAACATCGCGCAGCCGTCGTTGATCCGCACCGAGGCCGACGAGCTCACCTATCCGCTGCACGTTATGGTGCGCTACGAGATCGAGCGCATGCTGTTTGCCGGCGAGGCCACGGCCAAGGACATCCCCGCGCTTTGGAACCGCTTTATGAACGAGTACCTGGGCATTCCCGTTCCCGACGACACGCACGGCTGCCTGCAGGATACGCACTGGAGCGGTGGCTCGTTTGGCTACTTCCCCACCTATGCGCTGGGTAGCGCCTACGATGCCATGTTCGTGCCGGCCATGTGCCGCGACGGCGTCGACCTCAACGGCGCCTGTGCGAGCGGCGATTTGGCGCCCGTCCGCGCCTGGCTGGGCGAGCACATTTGGCAGTGGGGCCGCGCCAAAGACGCGCCGGAACTCATCAAGGGCGCCTGCGGCATGGCGTTCGATGCCCGCTACTACTGCAGCTACCTGCAGGACAAGTTCACCACGCTCTACGAGCTGTAAGGCATAACCGACACGCCAACGCAAAGGGGGCGCCGCGGAACCAATCCGCGGCGCCCCTTTTTTTCACCCAATAACTAGGTACCCAATGACTAGTTCGTTGACGCTAATGTCTTGGCAACGTCAGACACTATGACCCAATCCGAGGGCACTAAAAAGATAGGAGCCCCCGCTCGTGA
>CBCTTO010000074.1:0-6926 GCA_965149855.1 uncultured Collinsella sp. | reverse complement strand
AATGCCATGTGATGAGCTCCGATGCGGGTTCGTGTTCTGACTGAACGATTTTACCGCACGGCGCGGACGGCACCCGAACCTAGCCAAACCCACACGGCTCCTCTTGCAGTTGCGGTGGAATAGTTCCCGCTTGGGCCACCTGGACCGCAATACAGGAACTATTCCACCGCAAGTTATCTGAGGGCTAGAGATTGTAGGTGACTACTTGGGGCTCGGCGGGTTCGACGAAGATGGCTGGATTCGCCTGCTCCACGCGAACGAACTTGACCGTCACCGCCTCAACGCCCGCCTTGTGCAACACGTCGGCGTAGACGCGCGCCTGCAGGGCGTGCTTCTCGAGCAGCTGTTCCGGCGTCTCATCCTGCGTGCCACCCGTCTTGTAATCAATGACCAGGGCGCGTGACGGATCGGCCGGGTCGGTGGCCAGTGCATCGATGGCGCCCTCGGCATAGGCACCGTAGCGAGCGATGTCCTCGTCCTCGCAGCCCAGCGAAAAGAACGGCACCTCGGCGCGAACGCACGGCCACGCGAGCAGGTCGGCACGAACAGCCGACTTGAGCCAGCGGTCCAGAGCAACGTCGAAGCGTTCGCGCTGCTCCGGCGTCAGGCGCCACAAGCGTGCCAGCGCATCGGCACGCGCGGCGGGCAACGCATCGGCACCCATCTCGATGAGCCACTGGCAGGCGGCGTGGAAGGCCGAGCCCAGCGCCATGGGATTGCCGGCGGGCTCGACAGCGGCCACGTCTGCATCCGTCATCTCCGAGCCATCCGACTCTGCATCATCGCCGGACTCGTCCATGGGAACACGAGCCACGGCGGCACGGTCTTCCGTCTCGGCATGGAGTGCCGCGGCGATTGACGAGTAGCTATACGAGTCACGCATCGGATACGGACAGATGCCCATGCGCACGCCCACTGCCTGGGGATACACAAGCTCAAACGAATCGGGCTTGGGGTCGGCAGGACCGGGGACGATTGTACTGGCCGAATCGTCGGCAGCATCTGTATCGGCATCGCCACGAACAAGCCTGCCCTCGGCATCCAGCGAAGCGTTGGCCTCAAACGCCTGCTCGCCAAAGGTAAAGCCCGCGAGCGAAATAAGCTCGTAGTCGCCCGGCTGGGAGTTGTCGAACACCAGGCGGTCGGCATCGAGCTGCGGCATGTCCAGAGCGTCGGTCGGCAAAATACGGCGGAGCACGTCGTAGGTCAGATCGGTCTCGACGTCGAAGGTCGGCGCCGTCACCTTGCCACGGCTCACGCCAGCATCCATCGCCAGAATGACCAGCTCACGCGCTCGCGTCATGGCGACATAGAGCAGACGAGCCCGCTCCTCGAGCGAAAGCTGCAGGTCGTCGTTGCGCAGGCGGGCAAATGCCTCGGCGGGAGAGCCCGTCGCACAGACGTCCTCCATGAGCTCCGGCGGCAGCCACAGCGACGTGCCCTTGCCCTTAAACGCATGCTCAAACTGCTTTTTGACGTCATCGCCCTTCACGAAGGCCCCATCGGCAAGCTTAACGCCATCAAAACAAGCCGGCAGCGCCACGACTTGCGCTCCGCCCTCGACGCGACCCATCTGTGCCGCACCCGAGGACTTACGCACGCCAAAGCACTCGGCGACCGCCACGACCGGATATTCCAGACCCTTGGAGGCATGCACCGTCATGATGCGTACCGCGCCGTCACCCTCCTCGTTGAGCGCGCCCGGGGCCTCCTTGCCCGCCAAGAAGCGGTCGAAGGCCAGCGCGATGGAACGCGGCGAGTTGCCGAACTCGGCCTCAGCCTCAGCCACGGCGTCGAGCGCCTTGAGCACGTTGGCGGCAATGGCCTTGCCCTCGGGACCGCGCTGTGCCAGACGCACAAACCAGCCGGAGGCGTTGACCACGTCGCGCGCGATGGCGGCGAACGAATCGCGGCCCACGCGACGAAGCGCATACCGCAGCACCTCGCGGGCGCGCGTCACGAGCGGCAGATCTTGCAGACCCGGCACGTCGAAATCACTCATGATGCCCGCGTCGATATTCCGGCGCGAGGTCTCCCCCGTCTCGCTATCGAGCTTGGTCGCCAGCGCCAGGAACTCCTGAGCGCCGAGCGCAAACATCGGCGAGGCGAGCAGCGGCATAAGGCCCTGCGCCGTATCGGCCGGATTGGCGAGCGCACATACCAGGGCGCGCACCGTCTGCACCTCGGCTGCCTGGGCAAAGACCGAACCACCCGCGATGACGCAGTCGAGCCCCTGGTCGCGGAAGGCCTGGGCGTAGACGTCGGCGTTGGTCATGCGGCCCAGCAGCAGCACCATGCCGCCCTGGGGCTGGCCGGCATCGGCAAGCGCGCGGAAGCGCTCGGCGATCGCACGGGCCTTGGCCTGTGTGCGCTCCTGCATACTACCGCCGGCAACAAAGAGGGCCTGGCGGCGCGAGGCGTCCGCCACCAGCGTGTCCTTGCGGCCGTCGCTCGCCTCAAGATCCAAAAAGCCCTGCATCAGGCCGCCGTCATCGCCGTCGAAGACGCGTGCCACGTAACGCAGCACCTCGTCATGGCTGCGGAAGTTGCGCACGAGTTTAACGAGTTCGCCGGCAGGGGCATCGGCCACGGCAGTCGCCTCGGACGCGGCAGACGAGCCCACCTTGCGCTCCTGGCGGCGAAACACCTCGACCTCGGCGCCACGGAAGCGGTAGATCGACTGCTGCGCATCGCCCACGGTGCACAGCGCGCGCTCCCCCGCGCCCGTCAGATAGCGAATCAAATCGACCTGCATCTGATCGGTATCCTGGAACTCATCGATCATGACCATCTTAAAGCGGCCCTCGTACGCAGCACGGATGGCTGGGTAATCGCGCAGGGCCTCGTAGGCCATACGCAGCAGGTCGTTATTATCGAGGGCGGACTGGGCAGCCTTCAATGCGCGATACTCGGCCTCGACGGAACGGGCCAGGCCCACCAGCGCATCGAGCGCCGAGCCACCGCAGGCAAGCACGATATTGATAAACGCATCGGCGGCCTCGGCCTTGAGCAGCTCGACCTGCTCCTTGGGGAATGCCTTGCTCGCGCGCGGCATGGTGCACGACATCATGAGTCGCGCCGCATCCTCCATGGTTTTGCCACTCGCCTCAAACGCGTCGATGGCATCGAGCGCCGTCTGCGCCTTCTCGGTCGCGGCCTTGCTTGCGCCCAGCGCCGCGCGATAGGCATCGGCGAGTGCCGAGGTATCGGCCTGGCCGCGCGCCACGCGCGCGTCGTCCATACCGCCCGGCAACTGGCTCGACAGCTCCAGCAGGTCGCGCACCAGACCCTTGATGGTCGTACCGCCGCCAAAGGAACCGCCCTCGCCCGCCATGGGATACCAGGCATAGAGGGCCTTGAGCGATGCCGCGAGCTCGGGGGCGGCATCGGGTGCCGTCGCGCGACCCAGCACATGCTCAACAGCCTGGTCCATGAGCTCGTCGGTATCGGTGAGCACCGTGAACTCGGGGTCGATGCCCAGCTCCAGCGCGTGCGCGCGCAGGATACGCGAGCACATGCCGTGAATGGTCGAGATCCACGCGTCGTCGACGGTCAGTGCTTCCTCGTCCATGCCCTCGTCGATAAGCGCACGGCGCACGCGGTCGCGAATCTCGGCCGCGGCATCTTTGGTAAAGGTAATGGCGAGCACCTGGTCCAGATGCTCAACGAACGGACCGGATTCGGGCGAGAGCGCATAGACGATGCGGCGCGTGAGGGTAAAGGTCTTACCCGAACCGGCGCCCGCCGAGACAAACAGCGGGCGGTCGAGCGTTTTGACAATCTGCAGCTGTTGCGGCATCAAAGTCGAAAGATCCATGGTCTACACGTCCCTCCTTACAAACGTTCCTTCGTGGTTATACGAGCAGCGCGCATGCGCGGCCTGAGCCGACGTCGGGTCGACGGCGGCAACGTTGCCCGCCTCGAGCTCGCGCAGGCGCTCGGCGATGCCGGCCTCCACGCGATCGAGCAGGGCATCGAAGTCCATGCTGCCGCCCTCGCCCGGGAAGCCCTTCTTGAGGCCCGGGATGCGACCGTCACCGCGCTCTTCCTCGAGCAACTCGGCGCTCGCCGCACCGCGCAGCGCGGGCTTGCCGCCCTTGGTCGAAAAATAGAGCGCTGCACGGGTATCCAAGCCCAGTGCCCGACGCATGGCCTGCGCGTAGATGAGCGTTTGGGTATGGGGCGGCAGCCAGCGCGGGTCGTCGATGGGAGCCTCGCCCGTCTCCTCGTCACGCACCGTGGGGTCGGCAAGCTTAAACTCCTCGACACCCGAACGATGCTTGTAGTCGATTACCACGGCGCGGTTCTCGGCGTCCACGTCCACACGGTCGATGCGCCCGCCGAGCGGCCAACCGGCATACTCGACCTGGAGCTCGTTGAACGCAAACTCCAGGTAGCGCGGGGCAAAGGGGGCAAGTGCCTCGGACTCGTAGGCAAGCACGCCCTCCAGCTGCGGCAAGATCTCGGCCACTTGGCGCTCCTCCACCGCAGAGAGCGGCACCAGCGGGCCCTCCGTGCCGCGCTTGCCGGCGTGCTCGGCCAACGTCTCGTCAAAGACCTCGTGCAGCAGCTCCTGAGCACGCGGCAGATTCTCGGGCGTCACGCGCTCCATGCCTTCTTGGGGCAGACGGGCATGCAGATGCTCCAGCACGTCGTGGACAAAGTTGCCCTTCTCCATGTTGCCAAAGCCAGCGTCGATCGACTGGGGCTTGACGCGATACGAGACGAACCAGCATAGCGGACAGGTCGAATAGGCCTCGATCTGCGAGGCAGACGTCAAGCGCGGCACCAGCGGCGCATCCTCGCCCTCGCCATCGCGACGGCGCAGGACCAAATACGGCACGGCCTCGGCACTCAGATGCTGAGGGGCTTCACAGGTCACGCGCTCGCGCTTGAGGCCTTCACCTGCCGCGGGATCAAAGTCGGCGATGATATCGCCCTCGCCCACGCACGTGGGCTTGGCAGCGCCAGCGGCCTCGGCATGTGCCCGCAGCTCGGTCCATACGGCCGCCGGGTAGCATTCGCGTGCCTGGCGATCGTGTGTCACGCGGGCGAGCGCGACCGGACCGCTCGCCGCCTGCATCGCACGGCCAAAGCGCACGCGCAGCAGGGCGGCGGGCTCCAAAGACACGCCGTCGCGGCGTAGCTCGGCCGTCAACGTGGCAAGCGGGCCCTCTTCGTGCGAAAGCGGATAGCTGTCCAGGTCGACATCGGCAAACAGCACGGCATCGTAGCCGCCAGGACGCAAAACCGACGCATCGGCAAGCGACACGAAGCGCACTTGTGCCCGTGGCGTGCGATCGACCTCGTAGGTCGCGTAATCGTAAGCGGTACTGCGCTTGTCCACCTTGGTTCGAACGCCGTCGAGAACCGGCACGGTCGCGGCCTGCGACACGTCGAGTGCGCGAGCATCGTTCATAAGGATGTCGATGGCATGGCGCAGCAAGGCCGTCTCTGCCTGGCGACGGGCCTGGCCGTCAAGGCCGCCTAGAGCGCGATCGGGCAGCGCCTCGGCAACGGCGAGCATGGCCTTGAGCGCCGTCACGGGTTTGTCGCGCCACAGCGCCTGAAACACGTCCGAGACCACGCACGGCACATTCTTAAACCAGTTATCGTCGCTGGCGGCCTTGCGGGCGCCCCTCACCTGGCCCTGCATGCTCTGCAGCAGGCTCTTGACGCCCGCAGCGGTCTTGCTGCGCGACAGGCGCATGTTCTTGTCGAAGCCGCGGGCGCTCGCGGCGTCGGCACCCGAAAGCGGACTATAAATCCAGTCGGTAAGCTCTGGAGCGGGCCACCACTCGGTCTTGGAAGCGGTGCCCTCGTCGGCGGCTTTCATACGCTCGATCAGGTTGGCGAGCGCCGTAAACTGCCTGCCCGCGATGGACTGGGAAAACGCCGTGAACTCAGTCGTCTCGGCAGCGATATGACGAGCCGCCAGACGAGAGGCGAGCTCACCGAACAGCTGGGGTGCCCGGGCAGAAACGGCAAGCACGCGCACGGGGCCGGCAGAGGCGCCGTCGACCTCGGAACCCCGGCACGTTTTTACCAGATCATCAATTGCGTCCGCATAAGCATGAGCACGGGCATGGGGGCCAGCGACCTCAATAAAGGCAGGCTGAGCGGCGGTCCCGCAAGCGGCATCAGACGCGCCGACACCCTCCCCTAGCGGCGCAATCTCAAACAACACATCGCGGGCATCAAATGCCGCGACAAGCTCCTCGCGCATCGCCGCCTGCTCGCGGGCAAGCAGCACGACGACCTCTCCCCCATTGTTCGCCACGGCAGACAGCAGCTCGAGCAGACCGTGCGTAAACGACGTGATACCGCGCACGCATACGGCGCGAGTGCACGCCGGCAGGCTATCGGCCAGGACACTGGTCATAATGTCAGCTGCCTCGCAGGGCTCAACCATATCTCGACGGTCCAAACCGCCCGCGTAGGCGCGCAAAAGCTCGAACACACGAGCCTCGGCATCGCTTTTTGACTCAGGCTGGCAGTTGTCGCCACGGCATCGTTCGGCACCCGTCCCCGCAACGCCCGGCAACACGTCGCGGGCCATGCGCGCGAGCATGCGCACTGTGCCCTGGCTGCGCGAAAGCGGCTGCAGGTCGGCATCGTCGAGACGCGTGACCATGTCCGAGAACAGCATCTGGCGCTGCAGGTTGTCGACGAAACCGCGCCCGTCGCCCAAAAGCTCCCAAAGCGAGCGAATCCACGATGTAGGCGTCTTGTAGTCAATACCCAGCGAAATCCCGGCTTCCGCCGCATCATGACGGCACAGGTCGAGCTCGGCAAACGTAGGTGCCAGCAGCACGGCACGTCCGTGGCAGCCAACAAGGTCGGCAAGCAGCGCCGACTCGGCATCGCTCAAATCCGTGCCGGCATTGGTGGTATAGATTCGAACAGGCATGGTCCTCCGCTCAAAC
>CBCTTO010000073.1:0-7083 GCA_965149855.1 uncultured Collinsella sp. | reverse complement strand
CCGTACGCTTGAACTGAGAAGGGGGAGGCCTCGCGGCCTCCCCCTTTTTTGCGTTTACGGGCTTTTGTCTCACATAGTAGCTGTTTTTTATAACCCTCGTTTGTCGCATCTTCTGTGAACGGGCTACAATAACTTAGTCTGTGCGATATGGAGGTGAACATGGCTGAAGCTGGTATCGGCGTTGATATCGTCGAGATTTCTCGTATGAAATCAATTCTTGAAAAGACGCCGTCGTTTGCTCGGCGTGTGTTTACCGAAGAAGAGCGTGCGTATTGCGATGCATCATCGCGTCCCGCTGCTCACTATGCGAGCCGCTTTGCTTCGCGCGAGGCGGTGCTTAAAGCTCTCGGCACGGGTTTTAGTCAAGGCGTGAGTCGCAAGGATGTTTCGGTAACGCGTGATAAACTCGGCAAACCGAAGGCGCTGCTTTCGGGCCGTGCACTCGAGATCGCTCATGAGCTGGGTGTTGTTGAGGTCGCTCTTTCCATTACGCTTACAGGAGACTTAGCCGTTGCGAATGCCATCGCGATTACCGAAGATGCTCGGCCTAAGCCAAAAGATGAAAAGGTGAGCACTAAGAAACGCGTAGCGCAGACATTTAAAGAGGCTCGCTCTGTTTTAGATGAGCTTGAGCAGCTGCAGAATTCAGCATTGACGGAGCACCTGGGCGATGCTTCGCAAGATACGCTAGGAGCATAGATGAAACCGGTTTTGAGTACCGAAGAAGTCGTTCGTCTCGAGGATATCATCGAACGCGAAGGGACTTCGAAGGCCGAGCTTATGGAGCTAGCGGGTGAGTTTGCCGCCAACGAGGTCTTGAAGCTCAATCCCGATCGGGTTCTCGTTCTGGTCGGTTTTGGTAATAATGGCGGCGACGGTTGGGTTGCCGCCGATATCCTGAGCCATAAGGGTGTGGACGTCGATATCGTTTCTCCGGTTGAGCCGGATGAGATTCCTGCTGCTCTGGCACGTCATGTTGCTCGTCGTACTGCCGGCCGCGATGTGCACGTTTGTGTCGGCCCCTCGCGTGACGAACTCGAGGTTTTGATCGATAAGGCCGATGTTGTTGTTGATGCCATTTTTGGTACCGGTTTCCACGGGAATCTGCGTGCGCCGTTCTCCATCTGGATTCCTACGGTCAATGAATGCGCCGATTGTGTCGTATCCATTGATGTCCCCTCGGGCCTGAATGCCGAGACTGGCGTTGTTGATGACGACTGCATTCGTGCCGAGCATACGGTGACGATGATTGCGCCCAAGATTGGTCTGTATAGCGCTGATGGCCCTGAGTATGCTGGCGATTTGATCTGCGGCAATCTTTACGACCGTCTTGACGAGGTCATCGATGATGTCGACCACGCCGCCGAGATTGTCGAGCCCGGTGACTTAGTTGATTACTTTGCTCCACTACCTACGAATATCGATAAGTATTCCCGTGGCTCTGTGCTTATTGTCGCCGGATCTGCGCAATATCCTGGTGCTGCCATTATGGCGGCCAAGTCTGCAGCTCGCGCGGGTGCTGGTTACGTGGCAGTCGCGGCTCCTGACGCCTGCGCCAATCTTATTCGCATGGCACTTCCTTCGATTCCCGTCTTTGCTATTCCGTCTGATTCCCGCGGCTCCTTTGGCGCCGCTGCGCGCATGACTGTGTGCGAGATTGCAAAGAAGTACAGCTGTGTACTGTGCGGTCCCGGTATGACGACATCTGCCGGCGCTATGCAGGTGGTTTCGGGCTTGCTCGAGCTTGATGTGCCGCTTATTTTGGACGCCGATGCACTCAACTGCCTTGCTAAGATTGCCATTGACGGTATTGATAGTAATCCCGAGATGTATCGTCGCGAGCAGCCGTTGGTTATGACGCCGCACTATCGTGAGCTTTCGCGTCTGGTTGCCGGTGACGAGGTGAACGACCTTGGTACCGCGATTGCGGCCGCGCAGAAGGTTGTCTGGGCTGCAGGCTCCGACAATCTGGTGGTCATTGCCAAGGGGCCGACGACGGCTATCTGTGGCGTTGAGCGTGTGCTGCTGCCGCTCTCGGGTCCGGCTTCTCTGGCAACTGCCGGTTCGGGTGATGTTCTCGCGGGTATTTTGGCCGGCACGCTTGCCACCATGCGCGACGAGATGGATCGTTGGGAGTTGCTGTATTCGTACGCCGTCGCACTTCACAGCTACGCCGGTTTTGCCGCGGCGACGGAGTATGGTGAGAAGAGCGTCATCGCGACCGATCTTATCGACTTGATCGGTCCTGCCATGGAACTGGCGGCAAAGGATGCGCTCGAAGATCTGGGAATCATGGACGAAGGGTCGGATGACTAATCATGAATAAAGCCGATTTGACGCGCTGGTCCTGGGTCGAGATCGACCGCGGGGCGCTCCGTCGCAACACGAGGGCCTATAAGAACTTGCTGAATCCACGTCAGCGCCTGTGCTGCGTGGTCAAGGCCGATGCTTATGGCCATGGAGCTGTTGAGTGCGCCAAGATCATGTATTCGGCCGGTGCCGACATGTTTGCCGTGGCGACGGTTAACGAGGGCGTTGAGCTCCGACAGGGCGGGATTACGAAACCCATCCTCATCCTAAGCGAGCCGCCTATCGAGGCCATTCCGACGTTGCTCGAGTTTGATATCATGCCTTCGGTCTATACGTCTGACTTTGCTCTTGCGTATGGCGAATGTGCCGTCGCGGCGGGCAAAGTGGGCAAGTATCATCTCGCCATCGAGACGGGCATGAATCGTATCGGCGTTCACTACACGCAGGTGCTCGACTTTGTCCGCGGTATAAATTTCCATCGCGGTATTCAGTGCGACGGCGTATTTACGCACTTCGCCACGGCCGATGAACCTTCGGGCTGGGACTACAAGCTGCAGTGTCAGCGCTTTACCGAGGCCGTTCAGGCCATTAAGGATGCGGGTTTTGAGTGCGGTATCGTGCATTGTGCCAACACGCCGTCCTCGATGCTCGACCCCTCGATGCATTTTGATATGATCCGCGCCGGCGTTGGCTTGTATGGCATGCAGCCGTGCGAGCTGAGTGGCCGCGTGATGCAGCTTGATCCCGTTATGAGCGTCCATGCGCGTGTGACGCGCGTGGCACACCCTGCGATGGGTGAGGGCGTGGGCTACGGTTTTACCTACCGCGTACCGCGTACGCGCGTTCAGATCTGCACGCTGCCGATCGGTTATGCCGATGGCCTATCGCGTACGCTTTCCAATCGTATGGATGTGCTGTATCGCGGCGAGCGCGTGCATCAGGTTGGCAATATCTGCATGGACCAGTTTATGGTCGCCATTCAGTCCAACCCGGCACACGAGATTCCCGAGGCCGAGTATGGTGACGAGATGATCATTGTCGGCCGCGATGGCGATGCCGAGATCACTATGGACGAGATGGCCCGACTGCGCGGAACGATTAACTACGAGGTCGCCTGCGGCTTTGGCATGCGTCTCGACAAGATCTACGTGTAGGAGCCACTATGGGCGTCATGCACATCCCCGGCCATACCCATCAGGCGCCACGTGAGGTCGCACTCGAGGAAATTGAGGCCGTTCTGGGCGATTGTCACCTCTGCCAGCTCTACCAGTCGCGTCACAATATCGTGTTTGGCGTGGGAAACCCCCGCGCTCGCGTGATGTTTATTGGTGAGGCGCCGGGCCGCAATGAGGATTTGCAGGGCGAGCCCTTTGTGGGGGCGGCAGGCGAGGACCTCAACGGCATTTTGTCGCTGGCGGGGCTCAAACGCGAAGACGTCTACATTGCCAACGTGCTTAAGTGCCGCCCGCCGGGAAACCGCAATCCGCGTCCCGAGGAAGTGCTGGCTTGCTCGCCGTTTTTGCGTGAGCAGATTCGAAGCATCTGGCCTGATATTATCGTGACGCTCGGCAACCCCGCGACGCACTTTGTGCTTAAGACCGAGATTGGCATTACTAAGCTGCGCGGCAGGTTCCACCAGATGGGGCATTTTGTAGTAATGCCCACTTTTCATCCGGCAGCAGCGCTGCGCAATCCGGCGTGGCAGGAGCTGCTGGAGGAAGACTTTAAGATGCTGGGCGATTATCTGGAGCGACATCCCGCACCAGAGGACGCCTCGGAATAATAAGGAGCATATATGTCCCTGGAGCGCCTGGGGGTAGGTACTTACAAAACGACTTGCGCTGCCGATACGGAGTACTTTGGCGAGCTAATTGCACCGTGTCTTGAGGACGGCGATGTGCTCATCCTGACCGGTGGCCTGGGAGTGGGCAAAACTCACTTTACCAAGGGCGTCTCGCGCGGGCTGGGCGATGGGCATATGGTTACGAGTCCTACGTTTGCGCTCATGGCCGTTCACGATCAAGGTCGTATTCCGCTGTTTCACTTTGATCTATACCGCCTGGAGCATGCCTACGAGCTCGAGGATACGGGCATTTTCGATGTGCTGGGCTATGAGGGTGCTTGCCTGCTGGAATGGGGCGAACAATTCCAGGACGAGCTGACGGATGAGTATCTTTCGGTGACGCTCAAGCGTGATGAGGGCGACAGCGATGTGCGAACGATAACGCTTGAGGCGCACGGTGACCGCGCAATGGAGCTTTCCCATTTGATTGATAAGGCTGTACAAGATGAGCTTGCATAACGACAACGCGCTGGTGGTGGCGCTCGATACCTCGACCGACATGCTTGCCTGCGCGGCAAGCTGGATTGATGGGCAGACGGGCGAGACGAAGCTCGTGAGTGGCGACCACATGTGTCGCCGTCACGCCAACGTTGAGCTCGTGAATACCGTTGATGGCGTGCTGGCTCAAGCCGGTCTGGATCGCAGCGATGTTGGTTGCTATGTGGTCGGCCGCGGCCCGGGGTCCTTTACGGGCGTGCGCATCGGCATCTCCACTGCCAAGGGCCTCGCGCGTGGTGCCAATGTTCCGCTGCTGGGCGTGTCGACGCTCGACGCTTGCGCTTGGACGGTGTGGAAGGCTGGCGTGCGCGGCAAGCTTGGTATCTTGGCCGATGCTATGCGCGGTGAGGTATATCCGGCGCTGTATATGCTGGTCGATGAGGGTCCCGAGCGTCAATTTGAGCGCGAACACGTGGTCAAGGCCGCCGTGGCGCTCGATGAGTGGCGCCAAGCAGCAGACTGGGACCAGGTTCAGCTGACCGGCGACGGTCTCGTGCGCTATGGCAAGCTGCTGGGTGAGGACGAGACCGCCCGCTGCGTGGAGCGCAACCTGTGGTGGCCTTCGGGCGAGGGCTTGCTGCTCGCGCACGCTGCGGGTGACGGCGATCCGGCCCGTGTCCTGCCGATTTACACGCGCCTTTCGGATGCCGAGGAAAACGAGCGCAAGCGTCTTGGTCTTGCCGAGAGTGCGCAGAGCGAAATTACGGGCGTTGCCGATGAGCTCGCCGGTCGTCATCTGCAGTTCCGTCCCATGGGCGCGGCGGATGCCGAGGGCGCGAGCGCGCTGGAGGCTGCCTGCTTTGAAGGTGCCGGACACGAGGCGTGGACGCCGGGCATGTTCCTGTCCGAACTGAGCGAGGACGTCGCTGCACCGCGTAGTTGGTGGGTGGCACACGACGACGGCAAGCTGCTGGGCCTTGCCGGCGGTATGGTCGTGGACGGTGATGTGCAGATTCTGGATGTCGCCGTCGACCCGGCACATCGCCGTGAGGGCATTGCCCGCAAGCTGCTGTCGCACGTGAGCTATGATGCCCAGATGCTCGGCTGCACCACGGCTTCGCTCGAGGTCGAGGACGGCAACGAGGGAGCGATTGCGCTCTATAACGCTCTGGGCTTTACCGAGGCTGGTCGTCGCCGCGGCTACTATGGTGCCGGCAAGGATGCCATCGTCATGACGGCTCCGCTGCCCCTGGTACTTCCGGTCGACAATGCTTCGCCCGAGCCGACGGCGGCAGAGCAGCGCGTATGGCCGCTGCCTGCGCCTGGGCGCTCCGAGGGGGAGCGTGCCGAAATTGAGCGCCGCCGCCTAGTGCTCGCTATCGAGAGTTCCTGCGACGAGACGGCCGTGGCGATTATCGATGCGGATGGCAATATGCTGGCCAACCAGGTGTCGACACAGATTGATTTTCATGCTCGCTTTGGCGGCGTGGTGCCCGAGATCGCCTCGCGCAAACACGTTGAGGTGATTGTGAGTGTCGTGGATGCGGCGCTCGAGGATGCCGCAGCATCGCTTGGCCTTGAGGGTGGAGCCATTGCTCCCAGCGAGCTTGCCGCCGTGGGCGTGACACAGGGTCCGGGCCTGGTGGGCGCGCTCGTGGTTGGCGTCGCCTTCGCCAAGGGCTTTGCCTACGCTGCCGGCAAGCCGCTCGTGTGCGTCAATCATCTTGAGGGTCATCTGTTTGCCAACCTGCTGGCGCAACCCGACCTCAAACCGCCGTTTATCTTCACGCTTGTCTCGGGTGGGCACACCATGCTCGTGCACGTGAAGGCATGGGGCGACTACGAGGTGCTTGGTGAGACACTCGACGATGCTGTGGGCGAGGCCTTCGACAAGGTAGCCAAGGCGTTGGGTCTGGGCTATCCCGGTGGCCCCATCATCTCCAAGCTGGCCGAGACGGGCAATTCCCGCGCGATCGATTTTCCTCGCGCGCTTAACAGCAGGGGAGATTATCGTTTCTCGCTTTCGGGTCTTAAAACGGCTGTGACGCTCTACATTGAACAGGAGACCAAGGCCGGGCGCACGATTCACCTGCCCGATCTGGCGGCTTCGTTTGAGGCAGCTGTCTTTGACGTGCAGTACAAGAAGGCCAAAAACGCATTGCACGCTACCGGATGCAAGGAATACTGCATCGGTGGCGGCGTCTCGGCCAACCCGCATCTGCGCGAGATGATGATCAAGAAGCTTGGACGTCAGGGGATTCGCGTAACGGTGCCGCCCTTGTCTGCCTGTACCGATAACGCAGCCATGATCGCGGAGGTCGCCCGCCGTAAATTCGACCGAGGTGAAATCTCGCCGTTCGACGTCGACGCCGATCCGAACATGACGCTGTAGCTGGTACGGCGCAGTCCCCGGACGGAGGGGCCGGATATAAGGTTTCCTGCTCTACAGTCCTGCGCAAGACGAAGGCCACATTAAGTGGCCTTCTTTGCGT
>CBCTTO010000072.1:0-7163 GCA_965149855.1 uncultured Collinsella sp. | reverse complement strand
CACATATAAGGCTCCCCTCCCGTCCACTGGGCGAGAGGGGAGCCTTTCTTTGTGTCGGGGTTGTCCATCTGCCAGTTTGTCTTGATCTGTAACAGGAGGAGGGCCAAATTGGGCCCAGATGTTACAGGTTGAGACAGCGTCGAGTTGCCTGTCCTTTCATCTCGACCTGTAACACGAAGGACTGATTTCGGCAGTTACCTGTTACAGATTGAGATTGTTTTAGCCGCCTTGCCCGTCTGTCTCATTCTGTAACAGGTAGACCCGATTCCGGCGGTTATCTGTTACAGATTGAGACAGTTCATCGGGACAATTTCGTTTGTCTCGTTCTGTAACGGGTAGACCCAATTTTGCCGGCTAGATGTTACAGACCGAGATTTTCTGGTCGAGGCAGGCCATGGGCCGGCGTATGGGCACAAAAAACGGAGCCGCGTTGCCGCGACTCCGTTTTCAAGAGGATGGGTAAGGGAAGCGAATTAGCTCAGGTGCCAGATCTCGTCGTTGTACTGGGAGATCGTGCGGTCGGACGAGAAGGTGCCGGCGTTGGCGATGTTGATCAGCGCCTTGCGCATCCAAGCGCCCTGGTCCTCGTAGTCGGCTAGCACGCGCTCCTTGGTCTGGATGTACTCCTCAATGTCGAGCAGGGCCATAAACCAGTCCTTGCCCTTAATGTCGTCGTGCAGGCGCTGCAGGCGCTCGGCGTTGCCGGTCGCCATAAAGGCCGGGTTGGTGATGAAGTCCACCAGCAGTTTAATGCCGGGCTTGCAGTAGAGCGCACCGGCGTTGTAGGTGCCGTCGGCGTAGAGCTGCTCGACTTGTTTGGACGAGGCACCAAAGGTATAGATGTTCTCGTCGCCCACGAGCTCGGCAATCTCCACGTTGGCGCCGTCGAGTGTGCACAGGGTCAGGGCGCCGTTGAGCATGAACTTCATGTTAGAGGTGCCGCTCGCCTCCTTGGAGGCCAGGCTGATCTGCTCGGAGATGTCGGCAGCGGGAATCACGCGCTCGGCGGCGGTGACGTTGTAGTTCTCGATCATGACGACCTGCAGGTAGGGAGCCACGTCGGGGTCGTTGGCGATCCACTGGGAAAGCGTCAGGATGAGGTGGATGATGTCCTGAGCGATGGTATAGGCAGGCGCTGCCTTGCCGCCAAAGATGATGGTGACGGGGTGCTTAGGTCTGTTACCGTTCTTGATGTCGAGGTACTTCCAGATGATGTAGAGCGCGAGCATCTGCTGGCGCTTGTACTCGTGGATACGCTTGACCTGAACATCGATGATGGCGTTGGAGGGGATCGTCACGCCCTGTTCGAGCGCCATAAACTCGCGCATGATGGTTTTGGCTTTGGCCTTGGTGGCGGCCAAGCGCTCAAGAATGCTCTTATCGTCGGCGAAGTCGGCGAGCTTGCTCAGGTTGCCGGTGCTGCGCCAATCGGTACCGATCACATCGTCGAGCAGGCTGGCAAGCGCGGGGTTGGCTCCCTGGATCCAGCGGCGGAAGGTGATGCCGTTGGTCTTATTGGAGAACTTCTCGGGGTAGATCTCGTAGAACGGATGAAGCTCGGTGTCCTCCAGGATCTTGGTGTGGAGTGCGGCGACGCCGTTGATGGAGAAGCCAGAGTGGATGTCCATGTGGGCCATGTGGACGGTGTCGTATTCGTCGATGATGGCGACGCGCGGGTCGTCGTGCTCGGCCTTTGCGACCTTATCGAGCTTGACGATAATATCGGCGATGGCAGGGGAGACCTTCTGCAGGCTGGTGAGCGGCCACTTCTCGAGCGCCTCGGCAAGAATCGTGTGGTTAGTGTAGGCGACCATGGAGCGTACGATGGTCACGGCCTCGTCAAACTCGATGCCATGCTCGGTAGTGAGCAAGCGAATGAGCTCGGGAATGACCATGGTGGGGTGCGTGTCGTTGATCTGGACAACGGCGTAATCGGCCAGATCGTGCAGGTTGCTGCCGCGCTCGACGGCCTCGTCGATCAGGAGCTGGGCGGCGTTGCTCACCATGAAGTACTCCTGATAGATGCGAAGTAGGCGGCCCTGCTCGTCGGAATCGTCGGGGTAGAGGAACAAGGTGAGGTTCTTGGCGATCTCGGTCTTGTCGAAGTCGATGGAGCTGCCGGGGACCAGGCCGTCGTCGACGCTCGCCAGGTCGAACAGGCGCAGGCGGTTCTTGGTGGGCTGGCCGTAACCGGGCACATCGATGTTGACGAGCTTGGAGGTAACGGCAAAATCGCCGAACTCGACGGTGTAGGAGCGGTCATCGTCGACTAGGATGTCCTGCTCACCGAGCCACTCGTCGGGGACGGCTTTCTGCTGGTTGTCGACAAAGCGCTGACGGAACAGACCGTAGTGGTAGTTGAGGCCCACGCCATCGCCGGTCAAGCCCAGCGTGGCGATGGAATCCAGGAAGCATGCGGCCAAGCGGCCCAGGCCGCCGTTGCCGAGTGACGGCTCGACCTCGAATTCCTCGATCTTGTTGAGGTCGTGGCCTGCGGCGGTGAGCTGGTCCTTAACCTCGTCGTAGATGCCGAGGTCGATCATGTTGTTGATGAGCAGCTTGCCGATCAAAAATTCGGCGGAAATGTAATAGAGCTTTTTCTTGCCGTTGTTGAGCGGGCAGGTGGCAGAGCGCTCCTGCACGAGTTTGACCAGCAGCTTGTAAATGCGACGGTCGTCGAGCTGCTCGAGCGAGGTGCCAAAAGACTGCTCGGCGAGTTCCGTGAGGTTAATTTGGGGCATGTTTTCTCCTGTGATGGGTTGTTTCATGTCTGCAATTCATAAGAAGCCCGCGCGAGGGGATTGGGGTGGCCTCGCGCGGGAAAAGCAAGCGCGTCCGCACGGTGGGGAGGGGCCGGGCGCGGTAGCTCCTATTGAGGAAGCTTGATTTCGGCTTCCGACGGGATGCGGAAGTAGGTCTCGGTCCAGTCGGTGAGTTTGTGCTCGAGCTCGCGGGTGATGGCGCCGTCGAGCATGCGCCAGGTCCAGTTGCCGCCCAGCGTGGCAGGGGTGTTGATGCGCGCCTCGTTGCCCAAGTTGAGCAGGTCCTGCATGGTGTAAATGCAGGTATCGCTCACGCTGGCGGCGATGGTTCGGTTGAGCGCGTCGGCTATGGACTCGCCTGCCTGCTGATGGGTGTACAGGCCTGCCTGCTCGCGTTGACGCGGGGTGGCCGTTCCCTCAAACCAACCGCGCGCCGTCTCGTTGTCGTGGGTGCCCACATAGGCGACGGTGTTGGCGATGTAGTTATGCGGCAGGTAGTACGAGTTGGTGCCCTCAAAGGCAAACTGCAGGATCTTCATGCCGGGGAAGCCCGAGTTGTCGCGCATGTCGATGACGCCGGGGGTGAGGAAGCCCAGGTCCTCGGCGATGATGGGCAGCGTGCCGAGCTTTTCCTCGAGCGTCTTGAAGAACTTGAGGCCGGGGCCCTGCGTCCACGAACCGTAGGACGAATCGGGCGAGGAGAACGGCACCTCCCAATAGGCCTCGAAGCCGCGGAAGTGATCCAGGCGGATGACGTCGTACATGTCGAGGGCGGCGCGAATGCGGCCCTCCCACCAGGAGAAGCCATCGGACTCCATAGCGTCCCAGTCGTAGATGGGGTTGCCCCAGTACTGGCCGGTGGCCGAGAACTGGTCGGGCGGCGTGCCGGCGACGCTCACGGGATTGCCGGCGGCGTCGATCTTAAAGAGCTCAGGCGTCGCCCACATCTCGACGGAGTCACGCGAGACATAGATGGGCAGGTCGCCGATGATGAGAATGTCGCGCTCGTTGGCATAGGCCTTGAGGCGGTTCCACTGGCGATCGAAGAAGTACTGCGTCATCTGGTGGTAGAGCATACGCGCCGGATGGTCGGCGCAGACCTTGGCGGAAGCCTCACCGCGGGTGCGGAGCTCCGCGGGCCACTCCCAAAACGCCTTGAGACCGCACTCCTCTTTGACGGTCATGAACTCACAGTAGGGGATGAGCCAGTCCTCGTTGGCTTGGATAAAGTCATCGAAATCGGCCGGCTTGTCGGCAGCAAAGCGCTCGGCGGCGCGGTCGAGAATCTGACGGCGGCCGCCAAAGATGGCACCGTAGTCGACGTTACTGGGGTCAGAACCCAGGTACACGCCATCGATATCGCGCTGCTCTAGATACCCTGCCTCGATAAGCTCGGCAAAGTCGATAAAGTTGGGGTTGCCTGCGCGGGCCGAGAACGACTGATAGGGCGAATCGCCATAGCTGGTCGTCGTAAGGGGCAGAATCTGCCAGTAATGTTGTTTGCACGAGGCGAGAAAATCGACGAAGTCGTAGGCATTCCAGCCAAAGCCGCCGATTCCGTATGGTCCGGGCAGAGATGAGACGGGCATGAGGACGCCGCTTGCACGCTCCATGAATGCGTTCACCAACCTTCTTGTTGTGGGGTCGGCCTGCCGATGGGTGTGCAGTCCGCCTCCGATGTTCTGATTCGATATGCCTATTGTAAAACATGTTGTTTAAACATGTACAGGTAAGATAAAAAAGTTGGTCGATTTTCGGCGAATGGTTACATGCCATGAAAAAGCCCCGACCTCACAACGTGAGATCGGGGCAAGAGCGGTATGTAGGTTTTTGCTACTCGGCGTCGGCGAAGCCGTTGGGGTTGTGGCTCTGCCAGTTCCAGCTATCGCGGCACATGTCCGCGATGTCGTACTGGGCCTTCCAGCCCATCATGCGCTCGGCCTTGGAGGCATCGCACCAGTTGGCAGCGATGTCGCCGGCGCGGCGCTCGCGGATCACGTAGGGCAGCTCCTTGCCACAAGCCTTGGAGAAGGCGGCGACGACCTCGAGTACCGAGGTGCCGGTGCCGGTGCCCAAGTTAAAGATCTCGACGCCGGTCTTGCCGTTCATCCAGTTAAGGGCGGCAACGTGACCAGAGGCCAGATCGCACACGTGGATGTAGTCGCGCACGCCGGTGCCGTCGGGGGTGGGGTAGTCGTTGCCAAAGACCTGAACGGCCTCGAGCTTGCCCACGGCGACCTGGGCGACATAGGGCACCAAGTTGTTGGGGATGCCCTTGGGGTCCTCGCCGATCAGGCCCGACGGGTGAGCGCCAATGGGGTTGAAGTAACGGAGCAGCACGACGTCCCACTCGGGGTCGGCGGTGTGGACGTCCATAAGGATCTGCTCGATCATCCACTTGGTCCAACCATAGGGGTTGGTCGCGGGCTTCTTAGGATCCTCCTCGGTGACGGGCGGGTTGTCCGGGTCGCCGTAGACGGTCGAGGAGCTCGAGAAGATGATGGACTTGCAGCCATGGTTGCGCATGACGTCGATGAGCACCAGGGTGTTCTCGATGTTGTTGTGGTAGTACTCGACGGGCTTGCTCACTGACTCGCCGACGGCCTTAAAGCCGGCAAAGTGGATGACGCGGTCGATCTGATGGGTATCGAAGATCTTGTTCATCGCATCGCGGTCGAGCACGTTGGCCTCGTAGAAGGTGAGGTTCTTGGCGGCCTCGTCGCCCACGATGGTCTTGACGCGGTCGACGGCGACGGCGCTGGAGTTGGAGAGATCATCGACGATGACGACCTGGTAGCCACCCTCGAGCAGCTGAACGACGGTGTGCGAGCCGATAAAGCCGGCGCCACCGGTAACGAGGACGCAGGTGTCTTTGGGGTCGAGTGCTTTGGACATGTAGTCTCCTATCGAATCAGGAACACTTCTTCAGGGGAGTATAGCGCAGGCAGGGACGCCCAAATCGTGCGCTGTAGGAAAAGCGGAGGATTGTGCCAACGTACTCATAGAAGAGCTTGCGTACGCATAACCTGATCTTTGACATTTGCTTACGAGCCGCTGACCTTGTAGTTTCCTGCCGTTCGTGGAAATCGTTGGGACGCGCCATATGTACGCTAATATGTATGAGTTGAGCGACATATAAATAAACATGTAACGGAGTACATATGTCACCAAACAGCGATTCCATCCTTTCCCAGGAGCTCTCGCGCCGCACTGCCCTCAAGGCCCTGTTCGGCGCCGCTTCTGCGGCAGTTCTTTTTGGCCTGCCCGCTCGCGCCCATGCGGCGGAGGCTTCCAAAGAAACCACCGATAAACTGAATGCCGCCCAGGCCCAGCTCGACGAGGTTCAGGCCCAGCTCGACAGCATCGCAAATGAGTATGCGGCGCTGGCCAACAAGAATGCCCAGACCCTCAACGACATCGAGAATGTCCAGGGCAAGATTGACGACACGCAGGCCCAGATCGATGAAAAGAAGGCCGAGCTCAAGAAGAAGCGCAACGACCTTTCCGATCGCGTGGCCGCCAGCTACAAGTCCGGCGGCACGAACATCCTGTCGCTGCTGCTGGCCTCTGGCTCGTTTGAGGAACTCGTCGCCAACGCGCATTACGTTGAGAAGATCAACAAGAGCGACCGCGACGCCATCGAGGACATTCAGACCATCCAGGAAGAGCTCGATGCGCAAAAGACCGAGCTCGAGTCGCAGAAGGCCGACTTAGAGAAGCTCAAGGACCAGCAGACTGCCCAGATGCAGGACATGCAGGCCAAGCAGCAGGAAGTCCAGACGGTTCTGAACGGCCTCTCTGACGATGTCAAGGAGCTCATGGCTCAGCGTGATTCCGAGATTCTCGCTGCCGCCCAGGCCGAGGAGGCCGCTAGGAAGGCCGCCGCTGCCGCGGCCGCCGCGAACAATAACAATTCCTACTCGGGTGGTTCAAGCTCGGGTGGCGGATCGTATGCGTCCGGAACCCCGCAACAGAATGCCGGCTCGGGCAAACAGCAGGCCGTCGTCAACGCGTGCTACTCCACGCCTTCGCCGGGTCAGAACTGGTGCGCGGCGTGGGTTACCAATGTCTTCCGTAACGCCGGCGTTGGCTACTTTGGCGGTAACGCGTGCGATATGTTTAACGCATGGTGCTATAGCTCCGACCGCTCGGCGCTGCAGGTGGGCATGATTGTTGCCGACTCATCGCATAGCGGTACCGGCATGCCGGGCCTGATCTATGGCCACGTGGGCATCTACGTTGGCGGCGGCATCGTTATGAGTAACGAGGGCGCCATCACGTCGAGGTCGCTTGACTCGTTCATTGGGTTCTACGGCACTGGCTCTGGCGTGCGCTGGGGCTGGCTCGGCGGTATTGCGCTGTCGTAAAGCCGACTGGGCCGCGTGCCCGCCCGCAATATAT
>CBCTTO010000071.1:0-7231 GCA_965149855.1 uncultured Collinsella sp. | reverse complement strand
TGCACGACCTCGGGATACAGCACGTGCTCAATCGCGTGGATGTGCTCCTCGAGCGTATCGACATCCCAGCCCTCCTCAACAGCCAGCGCACGCTGGGCGATGATGGGACCGTTGTCGTAGATCTCGTTGGCAAAATGCACGGTCACGCCAGTTACCTTGACGCCGCGCGCAAAGGCGTCGTCAATCGCATGCGCACCGGTAAAGCTCGGCAGCAGCGCCGGATGCAAGTTGACCACGCGGTTGGGAAACGCCGCCAGCAGAGGCGTGTGCACCATGCGCATGTAGCCGGCCATGACCACATACTCGCAGCCGCGCTCGAGAAGCTCGTGCGCGATGATCTCGTCGGCGGCAATAGGGTCGGCATAGACATCCTTGGACAGCGTGAGCGTCTGGATGCCCGCACGCTCGGCGCGCTGCAGGCCCATGGCCGAAGGACGGCTCGACACCACAAGCTCAATCGAGGCGTTGAGCTTGCCGGCGGCGATCAGGTCGATCAGTGCCTGCAGGTTGGTCCCCGAACCGCTGATGAGTACGCCGATCTTGAGCGGCTCGGCCGTATCGGTGCCGGTCGGACGGGTGTAGGGCACAAAGCCCAGGCCCTCGGCGGCAGCCATCTGCTCGTTAGCGCTCATCGGAGTACACGACCTTACCGGAACCCTCGACGCACTCGCCCACGCGGAACGGCTTCTCGCCCAGCGCGACCAGAGCCTCGGTCACCGCGGCCTCGTCCTCGGGGGCGACGATCAGGCACAGGCCAACGCCCATGTTGAAGGTCTTACATGCCTCATTGGGCGCGAGCTCGGCCTGGCGCGATACGTAGGTGATGACGGGAGGAACGTCCCAACCCATCTCGGCGCCGTTACGGGTGACCACGGCGTCGACGTCGTCGGCGAGCGCGCGGTTGAGGTTCTCGGTGATGCCGCCGCCGGTGATGTGGGCGATGGCGTGCACCGGAGCGCCGCCGCGCAGCAGCTCCAGAATCGGCTTGACATAGATGCGCGTGGGGGCCAACAGGGCGTCTGCCAGCGATGCGCCGCCGAGCTCCTCGAGCGGACGGCTCAGCTCCTCGGCCTTAGCGGCGGCCTCGGGCGTGCCCGGCTTAATGCCGTCGACACCGATGACCTTACGCACGAGCGAGTAGCCGTTGGAGTGCACGCCGGTGGAAGGCAGGCCCAGGATCACGTCGCCGGGGCGGACGTTTGCGGGGTCGAGCATCTTGGGGCGATCGACGACACCCACGGTAAAGCCGGCGAGGTCGTAGTCGGCAGGAGCCATGACGCCAGGGTGCTCGGCCATCTCGCCGCCCACGAGCGCGCAGCCCGCGAACTTGCAGCCGTCGGCCACGCCCTTGATGATCTTTGCCATGTGCTCGGCCTCGATGTGACCGATGGCAACGTAGTCCAGGAAGAACAGCGGCTCGGCGCCCGAAGCCAGAATGTCGTTGACGCACATAGCGACCAGGTCCTGGCCCACCGTCTCGTGACGGTCCATGATCTGGGCGAGCACGAGCTTGGTGCCCACGCCGTCGGTACCGCTAATCAGAATCGGGTCTTCCATATCCTTAAGCGCGGCGGCCGAGAATAAGCCACCAAAGCCACCGATACCGCCGATAACCTCGGGGCGATTGGTGTCCTTGACCATCTGCTTAATAGCGTCGACGGCGCGGCCGCCCTCAGCGGTATCGACGCCGGCATCCTCATACGTCACATGCTTGCTGTCGCTCATCTGAGCCTTCCTCTCCCACTACCGTCCGCCGCGCGGGCGTCAAACGGTGCTCATAGTTGCGTTCATTTCGGCGCGCGCCATAACAGCACGCGCCGCCATATCAACAAAACAGCAGGTAAAACCTACCAAAATAAACCTGTCCCTACATGGCAGGTTTTAGGCCTCGCCGTGCTCCTCTTCCCAACTGCGGTCGTCGTATTTCTCGACCACGGCGTCGTCGTCAAAGTGCAGCGGCTTATCCAGGTTGCGGGGCTTAAAGCCCTCCATGAACTTGTCGCGGCCAAAGCTCTCGGGAATCGCCACGGGGTAGCGGCCGGTAAAGCACGCATCGCAGTAGCCGCCCTTGGGCATGACCTTCAGCAGGCCCTCGACCGAAAGGAAAGCCAGCGAATCGGCGCCGATGTACTCGCAAATCTCGTCGACCGTCTTGTTGGCGCTAATAAGCTGCGACTGCACGTCGGTATCGATGCCGTAGAAGCACGGCCAGATGACCTCGGGCGAGTTGATGCGGATGTGAATCTCCTTGGCGCCGGCGTTGCGCAGCATCTTGACGAGCTGCACCATGGTGGTGCCGCGCACGATGGAGTCGTCGATGACGACCAGGCGCTTGCCCTCGATGTTGTCGCGCAGCGGGTTGAGTTTCATACGCACGCCCATGGCGCGCAACTCCTGCGTAGGCTCGATAAACGTACGGCCCACGTAGCGGTTCTTGATGAGGCCCTCGCCAAAGGGAATACCGCTCTCGTGCGAATACCCCTCCGCGGGCGGCAGGCCGGAGTCGGGCACGCCAATGACCAGGTCGGCCTCGACGGGCTCCTCGTGTGCCAGCTGACGGCCCATGTCGTAACGGCAGGCATAGACGCTCTTGCCGTTCATGATGGAGTCGGGACGGGCGAAGTAGACCTGCTCAAAGATGCAGTTGGCGGGCTCTTCGGCTGCAGGCACGCCCTGCTCGGATACCAGACCCTCGGCGCTGATGCGCAAGATCTCGCCGGGACGGACGTCACGGACGTACTCGGCACCCACGATGTCGAGTGCGCAGGTCTCGGAAGCAACGACCCAGCCGCCGGCGCGCGTGACACGGACGGCGGAGTCGACCGTAGCGGCGCCGTCCTGCGACGGCAGCTGCGAAACGGATGCGGCATCGGCCTGGTCCAGACCCTCGTCTACCAGCTTACCCAGCACGAGCGGGCGAATGCCGTGCGGATCGCGGAAAGCGTAGAGCGCCTGCTCGTTGATGAGCGTCATGGCGTAGCCGCCGCGCACGAGCTCCATGGTCTTGCGAATGCCCTCACGCAGATGGCCCGTACGCTGAGTAAAGTAGCCGATAAGCTTAGTCGCGACCTCGGAATCCGAATTGGAAAGGAACGGCACGCCCAGCTCGATCAGCTGACGGCGCAACTCGTCGGTGTTGACCAGAGTACCGTTGTGCGCGAGCGCGATAATGACGCTGTTGATGGTGGAGAGGTGCGGCTGCGAGGCTTCCCAGCTCTTGGCGCCGG
The DNA here is from genome assembly GCA_965149855.1 of uncultured Collinsella sp. Taxonomy (GTDB): domain Bacteria; phylum Actinomycetota; class Coriobacteriia; order Coriobacteriales; family Coriobacteriaceae; genus Collinsella. Next base: position 4,004 of record CBCTTO010000071.1, on the reverse strand, counting down.
CGGTGCCATAGCGCACGTGGCCCACGGCCAGCTGGCCGGAGAGCGTCGACAGGTCGGCGTTGGAGAACACGCGATCGAGCAGTCCCAGGTCTTTGCGAACCATAACCGTGCCGCCATCACCCACGGCGATTCCCGCCGATTCCTGGCCGCGATGCTGCAGCGCGCGCAGACCAAAGTACGTCAGTCGAGCCACATCGCGATCGGGTGCCCACACACCAAAAATGCCGCATTCCTCATGCAGCTGGTCGGAGTCCGGATCATACGTCGACATGGTCTTCACCTGTCCCGCGGCACGCTCGGCCGCGCGGATGGTTTCTTGAGACATGGCATCCCCTCAGAGCCTCGTTATTTGGCGTTACCTGCCCTATTATACGCACGGCAAGACAAGCACTCCCGCGCATGAACAGCGCTTTTTAAAAGCCCACCGAGCTTATAATCCGTTTTGCAGCCAAACATTTTATTGGGCAACCGCCTCGGGGCCGACGATCCCGCATACTTCCGTTGCGACGCGTCTCGCCCGCCGTTGGGGTTTGCATTGTTGCAATTGGGACGTTCGTCCTGTCTTTTGGCAGGTCGGCGGCGTATCCTTGTACCTACAGCAAAACGAGAAAGGTTATGTATGGATCGAAACGAACTCGACCCCAGCGTCCCCAGCGCCACGGAGGTCAAGAAGATCCCCCTCATCATTAAGGTGTACGCCGTCCTGTGCATCCTGTCCGGCGTGGGTACGCTCCCGTCGGTCGGCGCCTTTATGTGGCAGGTCATCACCGCACTCATCAACGGCAACGCCGCCGCCAAGCTCGGCGACAACACGCTCGTCGCGGTCGGACTGATTGTCGCCGGCATCATGCTCTCGGCTGCCAGTGCCGTCATCTTGATCATCTTTGGCCTGGACCTCATCAAGAACCAGCGCCGCAATGCCGCCCGTCTGTCCTATATCCTTATCGCATTGACCGTCGTCGAGCTTTTGGTTGACGTGATGCTCCAGGGTATCGGGCCTTTCTTGCTGCGCCCTGCCATCCAGCTCGGCATCCTCGTCGCGCTTTCGACCACCGTCGACCCCACGCTGCGCCAGGAGCGCGAGCTGCAGCGCCGCCTGCAGGAGATGCTCGATCGCGACGCCGCCGCCGAGGGCATGCTCGGGCGCGATGAAACCGGCGAAGGCTACATCAAGCTCAATTACTTCAACCTGTTCTGGGTATTCTTTGTCTGCTGCGTACTCGGCCTGATCGCCGAGGACATCTGGCACATGACGGTCGACGACCCCGGCGTCTACCAGAACCGCGCCGGCATGCTGTTTGGCCCCTTCAGCCCCATCTACGGATTTGGCGCCGTGCTCATGACCATGGTGCTCAACCGCTTCTACAAAAAGAACCCCATCATTATCTTTTTGGTGAGCGCGCTGCTCGGCGCAAGCTTTGAGGTGTTCGTGGGCTGGTTTATGCAGACCTCGTTTGGCGTGGTCTCGTGGAGCTACTCGCATATGAAGCTCTTTGGCATGCCCGATCCGCTCGCCGTCCTTACCGGCGGACGTACCTGCACAGGCTTCGCCTGCCTGTGGGGTCTGGGTGGCCTCATCTGGATCAAGCTGCTGCTGCCGAGACTGCTCAAGCTCATCAACATGATTCCGTGGAAGAGTCGCTACTCGGCTACCGTCATCTTCACCATCATTATGCTGGTCGACGGCGTCATGACGCTGCAGTCGCTCGACTACTGGTACCAGCGCGTCAACGGCACGGAACCGGATATTCCCGTTGCGCAGTTCTACGGCAAGTACTTCGATAATGACTTTATGGAGAATCGCTTCCAGAGCATGACCATGAGTCCCAAGGATGCGACGCGCGTGTAGCGCCCACCGCGCCCAAAACGCAAAATGCCCGCCGGTATCACACGTACCGGCGGGCGTTTTTATAAACGAGCCTTCTATCGACGCAAGCCTCTACGCCTCGCGCTCAACCTCACTCACGCATTCATTCTTGATGGTGCCAACGAGCGCCTGCAGCGCATCGACCACGTGCGGGCGAATGTCCCCGCCGATGAGCACGAGCATGATGTCGTCACCTACGGCAAGCTCGCCGCTTGCCAGCCACACGCGCACATAGCCGATACCCGGCATCGCGCGCGTGGCCTCGATAGCAGCCTGTACCTTGCTGGCGTCGTAGCCAAACACCATGCCGCCCACCTTGTGGCCCGGCGCCACGCCATCGGTCTCGACACCGCGCGCCTCGGCCTTGGGCGTCGCGCGCACCACACCGTTATGTGTCAGATACATACCGCACGCAGGTGCCGACGAATCGGCCTTGGCCTCGCGCAGCCAAGCATCAACCGAAGGCATCGTTTTGCCATTCTCGAGCATCATTTCTCCCTTACCGTCGTCGAGTAGCCAATTTGGAACGGGGCTTTTTAGCTACTCTCGAACAACTTATTCCTCGACCGGCGTGAGCACCATGACAGCACGCGTGTTGCTCAGCGATAACGAACGACAGGTCACAAGCGTTACGACCTTGGTTGCCGAAGCGGCACGATCGGTGGCATCGCTCGCCACGGCAGAGGCACCGTCGAGCATCCCGGACAGGTAGTTCTTGAGCCCGTCGTCGCCCTCAAAATTGCGCGTGCGCGCCTTGGCATACGTGTCCTCAACAACTTTGGTCGCCAGCGGTCGCAGCTTATACGTAGCATCCCGTGTGATGTAATACACAAACTCGATGCTATCGAACGTCGCCTGATCAGTGGTGTCCGAAATCACGTTGAACATCGACCCGTCGTTCATATGGTGTCCGTAGATCGTAGTCTGCTGATCCACCATGCCGGGCGCAGTGTCCTCGTAATCCAAGAAGATGGCACCCGATGCGTTGGACGTGCCATCGAACAACGTGTTGAGGTACTTGGAATTATCAGTAGCCTGCACTACGGGATAGTTAATGTTGGTGCCCGGTGCGTAAATCCAACCGACGACCTCGGGATTTGTCTGGGCAAGAGCATTGAAATCGATAATCGGCACGCCGCTGGCGTCCTTAGCGGGCGCATATTGCTTTTCGATCTTTTGGTACGACTCGCTCGCCTGCTTGTAACCGATCTGCGCATTGATAAAGATGGCAGCGGCGGCAACAATCAGGCCGATGCCCACGATGATGAGCAAGATGGGAATGATGGAGCGGCGCTTCTTACGCGGCGGCTCGGTGTAGCTGGACGACGCGGCATGCGATGAAGACCGGGACGGCTTCTTAGCTGCGCTATAAGACGAGGGACGATACGCAGCCGGCGTATCCTGGCGACGATGGGACGCCGGCGTTACGGAACGCGGCGCGCGCTGCTGCTGAGGAGAGGATGTCCGACCCTGCTGTGCCGCATGGGCAGCACCCGGCTTCGACGGATCGGGAATCTGAGAAGCCTTGAATCGTTTTCCCTGATAATCGGACATGGCTCTCCTTATACTGCGGTGAAACGGCGGAACGCCTAGGCGTCGGCCATCTCCTGCTTCATCTTCTCGATAACCTTGCGGTACTCGGGGTCGCAAGCGCCTAGAATCTGCGTGGCGTAGATGGCGGCGTTCTTGGCGCCGTTGATGGCAACGCAGGCCACGGGCACGCCCGAAGGCATCTGCACCATCGACAGCAGCGAATCCATACCGCCCAGGTCACTCGTCTTCATAGGCACGCCGATAACCGGCAGCGGCGTAAAGGCAGCCACGACACCACCCAGATGAGCGGCCTTGCCAGCGGCGGCGATAATCACCTTGATACCGCGATCGACAGCAGTCGAAGCCCACTCGTGGACCTTCGCCGGCGTGCGGTGTGCGCTCGCAATGACGAGCTCATAGGGCACACCGAGCGCCTCGAGCTCGGCGGTGCAACCTTCCATAACGCCCAGATCGGACTTGGAGCCCATGATGATCCCGACAACCGGCTTTTGATCTGCCATAAACAAAGACCTCCTGTTGAGAGCGGTGACGCGGCCAATCCGCGACCCTTAACTACTGAGAGTAGTATAGCTGCTCCCGTCCC
>CBCTTO010000070.1:0-7489 GCA_965149855.1 uncultured Collinsella sp. | reverse complement strand
CCTCAACGACCTGGGCGACGGCCCACGCCAGCCCGGCGACCCCGAACGTTATCCTGTGGGTGCGGTGACTCGCCGTCTGATGGGCTACGTCCGTCCGCACCGCATTTCGTTTGTAGCGTCGTTTGTGAGTGCCGCCGCCTCGGTGATTTTGCAGCTCTACACACCTATTCTTATCGGCGAGGGCATCGACCTGATCGTCGCCGCCGGGCAGGTGGACTTCGACGCGCTGCTGCCGCTTGTCACCAAGCTCGCGATTGTCGTCGTAGGTGCCGCGGCTTTCCAGTGGCTGCAGGGCTATTGCGTCAACCGCCTGTCCTACGAGACGGTGCGCGACATGCGCGTGGAGGCGAGCGACAAGCTCAGTCGAATGCCGCTCAGCTTTATCGACAGCTACGCCCACGGCGACCTTATGAGCCGTGTGGTCAATGACGTCGACCAGGTGGGCGACGGTCTGCTGCAGGGCTTTACCCAGCTTTTCACCGGCGTTATCACCATTGTGGGCACACTCGCGTTTATGCTCTCCATTAACCTGACCATGACGCTTGTGGTGGTGCTCGTCACGCCGCTTTCCATTTTTGCCGCCGGCGCCATCGCCAAGCTTTCCAACAAGAGCTTTACGGCCCAGCAGCGTATTCAGGGTCAGCTCGGTGGTCATATCGAGGAGTATGTGGGCGAGCAAAAGCTGGTTGATGCGTTTGCCTACGGCCCGAACGCCCAAGCGCGCTTTGACGCGCTCAACGCCGAGCTCTATACGGCAGGTGAGCGTGCACAGTTTATGGGTTCGCTCTCTAACCCCGGTACGCGCTTTATCAACAACATCATCTATGCCGTGGTCGCCGTAATCGGCTGCGTGGGCGTGATCACGGGCGTGCCGGCGGCGCTTACGGTGGGCGGCGTGCAGATCTTCCTGTCCTACGCCAACCAGTACACCAAGCCGTTCAACGAGGTCACCAACGTCATTACGCAGATCCAGACCGCGTATGCCTCGGCGCGTCGCATGTTTGCGCTGCTCGATGCGCGCGAGCAGGAGCCCGATGCGGCGGATGCCGTGGAACTTGCCGCCCCGCAGGGTGAGGTGACCTTTGAGCATGTGGACTTTAGCTACGTGTCCGACCGCAAGCTGCTGCAGGATATCTGCATTGAGGCCAAGCCCGGCATGCGCTTTGCCCTCGTTGGCCCCACGGGCTGCGGCAAGACGACGCTCATCAACTTGCTGCTGCGGTTTTACGACATCGATGCCGGACGCATCATGGTCGATGGCCGGTCTTCGCGTGACTACACGCGCGCAAGCCTGCGTCGCGCCTTTGGCATGGTGCTGCAAGATACCTGGCTGTTCGAGGGCACCGTGGCCGAAAACATCGCCTACGGCTGTCCCGACGCCACGCGCGAGCGGGTTATCGAAGCTGCCAAGCGCGCGCATGCGCACAAGTTTATCGTGCAGCTGCCGAAAGGCTATGACACGGTGATTGGCGAGGACGGCGGCACGTTTAGCCAGGGCCAAAAACAGCTGCTGTGCATCGCGCGCGTCATGCTCACCGATCCGGCGATTCTGCTGCTGGACGAGGCGACCTCGAGTATCGACACACGCACCGAGCTGCAGGTGCAGGCAGCATTCGACGAGCTCATGGCCGGTCGTACGAGCTTTGTGGTGGCGCACCGCCTGTCGACGATTCGAAACGCCGACTGCATTCTGGTCATGCGCGACGGCCAGATTATCGAGCGCGGCACGCACGACGAGCTGCTGGCGGCAGACGGCTTCTATGCCGATCTTTACCGCAGCCAGTTTGCCCAGTAGGGGCCACCGATTGGCGGCTGATGGTTTACATCTGCGTCGTTAGTACTAAGATATTCATCTAATAAACTGCATTAATGGCTCGAGTTTCGGGGGAAACGAGGCAACGTGACTATGACATGCTCTTTGGTGGTTAACAGCAAGAGCGGTAATACCAGGATGGTTTCGGGCGCGATTAAGCGCGCTCTGCAGGCTGCGGGCGTTGAGTTTATTCACGCCGCCGCGCTGAGCGATGATGCGGATGCAGATCAGGTTGCGCTCGAGGCGCAGGGAGCCTGCGCGGCCGACACGGTCCTTGTCGGTTTTTGGTGCGACAAAGGCGCTTGCACTCCTTCGGTCGCGGCGTTGCTCTCCGCCCTGCACGGCAAACGCGTCTTTTTGTTTGGCACCTGCGGTTTTGGTGCCAGCGAGGAGTACTTCAGGCAGATTATCGACCGCGTGACCTCAAATCTGGCCAATGATGCCGAGCTTGCGGGCTGGGCGATGTGCCAGGGCAAGATGGGTCCCGCGGTCAAGCAGCGCTACGAGGCAATGCTCGAGCAAGATCCCGACAATGTCCGCTTTAAGATGCTGCTCGATAACTGGGTCGCCGCAAAGGATCACCCCACCAAGGAAGATCTGGACAACATGGCTGCAGCCGCCAAAAAGGCCGTGCTGGGGGAGTAGCTCCCATCGCTGACGGCGGTCGGTCCATCTTTCCAAATGAAACGTCCTCCCGGGCGTCGGGGCACGAAGTTCCCTGCTCTACAGTCCTGCGCAAGACGAAGGCCACATTAAGTGGCCTTCTTTGCGTGCGGAACTCGCGATGAACTTCGTGCCCCGCCGTCCGGGAGGACGCCTCTTTATTGATGGGAGGCCTGATAGGTCGATGGTTCCGTGCCCGGATGCGTCCAAAGTGGGACGGGCTTTCCGGATGGGCAGGCTTTCGAAAAATGCGTCCCGGAATTTGCCTTTGGAATGGGACGTAGTTTCCCGTTGAGGTGCTTTGCGGAAAGTGCATCCCACTCTGGGCGGTCGAAGTGGGACACACTTTCCCAAAGGCGCTCCAACGGGAAATTGCGTCCCATTATTCGGTCAAGAAACGGGATGCATTTTCCCAATGAGAGCAAAACCGGAAAATGCATCCCACAATCAGCCCTCAAAGTGGGACGCCGTTTCCCAATGAGGCTCAAGCGGAAAATGCATGCCGGAATTTGCGCTCAAAGTGGGATGCGGTTTCCGGTTGAGGGTCTAAGGGGAAAGTGCGTACCAGAATCGACGCTTGAAATGGGATGCAGTTTCCCGATGAGGCACTCGACGGAAAATACATCCCAGAAATGGCCTTTGAGCTGGGATAAGATTTCCGCGGCATCTCGGATTCTCAAAAATGAGACACGCCGTTGGCGAAAATGAGACACGTGATATCGGGCATCGGATGTATCATTTGCAAAAATGAGTCCACCCCACTCGAATAAAGCGAGGTCCCTCATGTACGTTCCACACCCCCGTATCCGTAGGCTGTCGAAAATCCCGCTTGTTGGGACGGCGGCGCTTGCTGCGTTGATCGCCACGAGCGTCGCCTGCTTCACGGCCACGCCCCAGGTTGCCCAGGCGGCAGACGCGCCCGCAATCACCGATATGACCGAGCAGGATTATCAAGCCCTGGGTCTGGGCACGAGCGAGGACATTCCGGCCGATACCGTTGGCCCCTATTCCACTGATACCCCACGACGTTTGCCACGCGCAGCGAGGTCTATATGGCAGCTAACGGTAGCCATGGCAATCGCTACACTCTGCGCGACAAGCTCGAGAACGTCGAGCGCGGTGACATTGGCGGCAGCAGCAAACTCACCGATGGCTATGGAAGTGTGTGGGGCGCCGCAAAGTTCTGGCAAAACGTCAACAACTTCGATACGAACAGCGATCTCTACAAGCATAGCGACTACGGTGGCGGCACCTGGTCGTACCTAAGCAACAATGAGTCCTCAACAGTACTCGCCAACGACAACAACGGTTTCTCGGGCATTCACGCCACGAGTGTTGAGTTCTGCAGCGACGCCAGCACGGGCAAAAAGAGCCGCGTTGCCGAGCTCCGTGCCTACGGCGACAGTTCCTCCACGACGATTGACGGCAAGTCATACGCCGGAAAGGTTGAGCTGGTCCTCTACTCGTTTAGCAACGGGCGTACGCGCACTCTCGACACACACCTGCCGGTGACGGTCAACACTAATATGATGTACGAAGGCCGTTTTAAGTACCTGGATGCCGGTTACCTGCAAGAGCACGACGCCGTCTTTGATGTCGAGGCGGGCGATGTCGATGGCGACGGCGTCGACGAGCTTTTTGTCTACGCGGGCTGCTATGTCGACGAGAACGGCGTGCGCAAGGCTGTAGTCGACATGTATGACTTGGAGGGCGGCAACTGGAAGCAAGGCGTCGTCAAGATCGATGCCGGTAACGCCGCGGACTACACCACGCACAACAAGGGCGGGAACGACTCCTGGACGCAGCTTCAGTCAGCTCCTGTCGTTTCGCTAGCGGCCGGCGACCTCGATCGCGATTTTTGCGATGACCTCGCCATCGTGGTCTCGGCACCCTACGGCAAGAAGAATATTGATAAGTCGACGCATTGCGAGCTGTTTTCGTGGGATGCATCCAAGGGTGCGCTCGTCCATGTCGATGCTCTGGGCGACGCGGGCGCAATCTCCCTCTCCGCGAACGGCAAGACCATGGTCGCTGCGAATGCGACGTTCGGCACGTTTGCCGCCTACGATGAAGAAGGAAAGAAGACGGGTGAAACCGTCACGGGACTTATTTTTGCGGGCTATGACTGGCAACGCAGCGCTTTTGATTACGGCGCTTCTGACGGCAGCAAGGGGCTGTACGGCGCGCTGTACCGCTACGCGTATTTTGACTCGGAGTCTGGCGAGTTCAAGCTTTCCGATTGCAAGGAATACAGAGACGGGCTCCTCGCCTCCTATGGGCTGATGCATGTGCCCAACAGCGCATGGAAGGATAGCGCTCAGGATAAGCGCTATCCGTGCACCTTGGCGCCTATTGCCCTTGCCACTGCCAACCTTGACGGCCTGTCCGAGCAGCTGGCGGTCGACGAGGTGCTCGTGGGCGGCGATGTGTTCCGCGACTTTGCCTGCAACACGGCACAGAGCGGGGCTCAGGGCTTGGGGTCCATGGTCGGAACCATGAGCATGAGCGGTCAGCAATACAACAGCAGCAACAAGCATGACCACAAGGGTATAGAGCAGGTGTGGATCAGCGACGTCAAGGCGGGCAGCGTCTCGGGTTCGGACCGCTATAACGAGAGCTTTATCGCCGTGGTGGGCAAGCACCGCGACGAGGACCTGCGCAAGAACGATGACTACTATTGGATGACCGCCTCGCATTTTTCGCTCGACGAGAACGGAAAGGTGCGCCGCGGCGAGGAGCAGGTGATTAGCGAGAGCAACCGTCGCGGCACTACCTACGGCACATTTATCTCGCTCGCGCTGCCCGATGTCGACAACGACAGCGTCAAGATCACGTACAAGGACCGCTACAAGGTCTATACCAACCCGCGCGTGCTTGCCGTGCTGCAGGATGCGCCCTATGTTGAGGATCTGGAGCAGGCATACGGCTATCTGGTGTTGGGCGGCACGTCATACGGAGAGGAAAAGGGCACGGGGACATCCCAGGGCTATACCATTGGCGCCGAGTTGGGCGTTGCCGTCGAGGTGCAGACCGGTCCGCCCCTGGTCGCGATGAATGCTTCAGTCGATTTTGCCGCCGAGGGATGCTATGACTACCGGAGCGAGCGCACGGTCAGCGCAAGCGTAAGCTATGAGTCGCATGCCGGCGAGGGTGACAAGACCGTGCTCTACACGATTCCGATGGTCTATTACGAGTATGAGATCGAAAATGAGGAAACTGGTGGTAAGGGCGTGATGGCGGCGCCCGTGTCGCTCGGCGCGCAGACCTCGGTCGTTAATGTCGAGGCCTATGACCACATTGCCAAACAGCACAATATGACGCCGCTCAGCTACTTTTTGACCAACCGGTCGGGAGAACCCGGAACCTATCAAACGACGCTCAACGGCGAGACTCCCGTTGGGGATTCCTTTGGCCTGGGCAAGCCTGGCGTAACGCGCGCCTACACGCACGATAGGTTTAACGGCGCCGTCGCGCAGTCGGGGGCGAGCATTGAGCAGACCATCGAAGTCGAGGAGGGCAAGGAGCAGGAGCTCGAGCTCGGCTTGACGCTGAACGGCAGCGTTGTCATGGGCGCGAAGCTCGCAAAGCACGAGTTGTTTGGCGGCCTGTGCTTTGGTGCCAACGCCGGCTTTACTACGGGTAACTCCTCGAGTGAATCGACCGAATACGGCGGCACCGTCGACAACCTGCCCGAGGCCGCGCAGGGCAAGTACGGTTTTGTGTGGCGTCTGGGCGTCAACGCGGTGGATGTCGACAAGTTCGAGGCAGACTCGGGCGACAAGCTCGGCACCAAGGACACCGACCAGTTCTGGATCGTGGGCTATGACGTTAAGGACGTCGAGATGCCCGACGCGCCGGCCGTGACGGGCTTTACGGCAAACGCCGTCGATTCGACCAGCGTTACGTTTAGCTGGGACGATGTACTCGCAAACAAGAGTGGCTTTAGCTACGGCGTGGGCATGCTGCAGAGCAATGCGGCGGATGCGGTCGTCAATAGCTGGAAGATTGCCGACAACACGCAGACCTCGCTCAAGTGGGATGGGCTGCAGCCCAATACGGAGTATCGATTCGCCATCGCCGCCGTTAAGAACGGATCCACGACCGAAACAGGTATTCGCTCGGCAATCATCACGGTCAAGACCATGCCCGATGGCATGACGATGACCGTGAGCGGACCTGCGGCGGATGCTGCGGAGGGGTCGGATCTTGGATACGACTCTTCGGTTGAGCGCACGGCGGGAAGCCACCTGACGCTCTCGGCGATTGGCCATGTGAAGCAACTCGGTGCCGACGATAGCGAAACAGGGCTGGCACCGACCTATATGTGGTACCGCAAGGGCCGCGGCGAGACAGAGTTTAAGCTCGTGGGTGCCGATGGCAACCTCGCGGCTGGAACGGCCTCAAAGCTCGAGATTGACCTGACCGCAGACGATGACGGTGCGCAGTATTACTGCCACGTGGGATACAACGACGTGGGCCTCGACACCGGCACGACGCTCGTGAATATCGAGGCCGAGGAGACGGCGCCCACAACGGTGAACGCCACCCCGATCCGCACGCGCCGCCTGTTCTCACAGGCAAGTGCGGGCGCCAAGAAGTTCCTGGACCATACGCTGGTAAACACCGCCGGCCCAACCGATTCCGAAGGCTCAAAGGACCCCGAGACTCCTGAGACCCCGACGAACCCGGACAAGCCCAAGTCCGACAACGGAGCTAAGACCGACACCAAGGTCAAGACTACGACCACAGCGAAGAACCTCGCAAACACCGGCGACCAAACATTCGCCCTAGTCGCCACCGCAGCAGCAGCGGGAGCAACGCTCGTAGTGATAGCCCTCATCATGCTGATCAAGCGCCGCAAGACCCACTAGTAGCCAGTCGAACATATCGACAACCCAAAAACCCGGGTAGCCAAAAAACAGGCCACCCGGGTTTTCTGTTGAGTGGAGACTCCGCAAGCGGAAACTGCATCCCACAATTAGCGCCCGGAACGGGACGCATTTTCCGTCAAGC
>CBCTTO010000069.1:0-7629 GCA_965149855.1 uncultured Collinsella sp. | reverse complement strand
CCCTTGCGGCCTAGTCGCTATTTAGGGCGTCCAAGATTTGGGGCGCGGTTCAGTGGGGCGGGCCTTGCTGTTACGATTAGCGTTTCTTTCCGCGGAAGAAGAAGCCGTGCAGTGACGGCTTGAGGCCGCGGTTGGCGCGATGCTCTTCGACGCGCTCGTGGATCGAAGCGACGCGCTCGATGACTTCGTCGGGAATCGGCACGTCGGGATTCATGTTCTCGACCTGGCTGACTTCGGCGGCGGCGACCTGGTCGATAATGGGCACGTCGTCGCGCGAGATGACAGGTGTGGCGTCTTCCTTCATCTTGCGATAACGCTGCATCATGTCGGTCTGTAGCTGCTGGGCCGAAGGCGGCGTCCAGATGATGGCGTTGGCGCCGGCGGCGATGGTTTCACGGATGCTCTCGGGCGTCTTGCCGCCCGGCGCGATGAGCGGCAGGTTGGGATAGTGCTCGCGCAGCTCGCGTAGGACCTGGGGCGTGTTCTTGCCGGCGGCGATGTTGAGAATCTTGGCGCCGGCGCGCACCTTGGCGTGGGCATCGTCGTCGCAGCGAACGACCGTGGCGATGACGGGGATGTCGGCGATGTTGGTGATGTGCTCGACCATCTCGGCAGTAGCGGGGGAGTTGACCACGCAGCCCGCCGCGCCCTGCATCTCGGAGACGGCTGCCATCTGCACGGAGCGCTTACCGGTCGTAGTTCCGCCGCCCACGCCTACAAAGACCGGGCACTCGGCGACGGTCAGCAGCGCTTGCGTAATGGCGGGCTGCGGCGTGAAAGGGTAGACCGCAAAGACGGCATCGGCGTTGGAGTTGCGGATAACCGCGACGTCGGTGGTGTAAATGAGCGACTTGATGCGGCGGCCAAAGAGCGTGAAGCCGCTGGCCTCCTCGATCTCGTCGGGCATGCGAAGGGCAGCCTTGCGCAAACGCCCGTCGATGGGCAGCGGCTCCATGGGGAGCAGTCCGTTGGGGGTCACGGCTACCTGGGGCTCGGTGAACTCGTCTGCGAGCTCGACCTCGGAGAAATCGACCGAGGCGACGATGTCCTCGTGAACCTCGGCGGGCACATCGATGGGAGCTTGGCCGTTTGCCGCGGCAGGCGTGTCGAAGGAGCTGGTGCCGACGAAGGCGTCGACGCGCTCATTTAGATCGTTGAGGGTATCCATGGAGGCTCGATTCTATGTGATGACGGCCGGCGCTATGCAGCCGGAATTGCGAATGCTAAATCGTTTGATGAGTTGATTTTTCCCCGCCGCGCCATCCGTTAGACCGAAGTGCCGGTGAACGTGAAGGAGCTGTGGTGGCGGGTATCGAGGTGCTATCTTGAAAGTCCCGTTTAAAAGAGAGGTGACGCGGTATGGAATTTTCGGCAATGTTGGGCTCGATTGGCCTATGCGTGGGCGCAATCGTTGCCGCCGCGGTCATCTACTTTGTGGTCACGGCCATTAAGGGCAAAAGGGCCGAACGCAAGGAGCGCGCGATGTTTAAACAGCATCGCGACCAGCAGGGCAAACGCGCACAGAGATAGCTTGTTGAGTTTTGGATCCGTGCGCTAGCTGCGTTTTCGGATCAGGGCAATGTAGAAGCCCTCAAAATCGCGGCTAGGCGGAATGGTCAGCGTGCCGGGCATACCGTTGGCGATGGCCGATACCTGACCCGCGGCAATGGCCTCGGTCAGGGCGTTGGACTCGATGCGCGGCTCCTCACCAGCTTCCTGGGCGCGGCGTGCTTCACTTTCGCTTGGCGTGCCGTCGAGGGGGATAAGCTCGCAGTCCATGTGCTTGTCGAGGGCTTCTTGCAGGGCGTCCTCGTTTTCCTGCGGCAAGATCGAACAGGTGGAATAGACGAGCGTGCCGCCCGGTTTGAGGGCACCCATGGCGCGGTCCAGAAGTGCTCGCTGCGAGCGGGCGCACTTGCTCAGCAACTGCTCGGTGAGGCCGCGCAGGCTTTTCTCGTTGCCGCTGATGACGGTGCCCGTGCCGGTGCAGGGAGCGTCGAGCAGGATGCGGTCAAAGCGGAAGAACTCGTCGAACTCGCGTGCGTCGATGCGCATGACGGGCACGTTTTTGACGCCCTGGCGATGGAGGTTCGACTCGAGCTTTTCGGCGCGGGGGATGCTCATCTCACAGGCGGTGAGGTGTGCCTGGCCCTGGGTGAGGGCGGCGATCTGCGTCGTCTTGCCGCCAGGGGCTGCGCACATGTCCAGGATGTCCTCGCCTGCCTGGGCGCCCAACACCAAAGGCGGCATCATGGACGACAGGCTCTGTAGGTAGATCTTGCCGTCGCGGTAGATGTCGAGGTCCCATAGGTCGGAAACCTGGGCCTCGGGCAGGATAAAGGCGTCCGGATACCAGGTAACGGTTTGGTGCGCGATGCCGGCGGCATCGAGCGCCGCAACGATGTCCTCGGCGGTTGCCTTGAGCGTGTTGGCGCGCAGCGTGACCGGGCGTGTGGCCGCGGCGCCGAAGCCCTCGATCATGAGCTCGGCATCGGTGGGGGCATAGGCGCCGGCGACCGTGTCGACCATAAAGCGCGGCAGGTCGGCGGCGGAGTGTTGGGCGGCAAGCTGGTCGGAAAGCTCGGTGGCGGCAAATTGCCTGAGCTTGAGCTCGGGCTTGACCTGCTTTTTCTGCTTACGACGACGCGGCTTGGACATCCGTCTTTCCTTCCCGTCCCAAATTGACTACTTTCCGGGCACGCCGCTGCTGGCGTGCTTTAGTACTGGCTCTCGTGCTTGCTAAAGAAGTCGAAGCGCGGGGGCAGCGGCTTCACGCGGTGGTCGCCGGGCTTCTCGCCCAGGCTCTCTACGAACTCGTCCGTGGAGGCAAAGATGTTATCCCAGCTAAAGAAGGCGACCGGATCGACGTCGAAGTACTCGCAGATGAGCTCGCAGCCGGCCGGGACGATGCCGTGCATGAGCACGGTCGCCACGCGCAGCTCGGTAAAGGCGTCGACCAGTGCTTGCGTCATTGCGGCGTTTGCCTCGCTACCCTCGAGCTTGTTGGCGGCCTTGGAGGCGTCGCTCCAGCGCTTGTTGGCGGCACGCAGGTAGTCGTCGCACACGGCGAGCGCGCGGTGCGTCTCGAACTTGTACATGGCCTGCTCAAAGGCGAGAACTGCCTGTTCGGCGGCTTCGACCACGGTGGCGGAGGCGGCACCGGCGGGGATGCAGCCGTTGCGATAGGGGCTCTCGTCGCCTTCCTTGAGGGCGACGCCGTAGAAGCAGCTGCGGGCCAGGCGGTTGAAGACGCCGGTCAAAAGGGCGCTTTCCTTAAGGGCCGGGTCGATAACGCGCTTGTCGTCGCAGGCGCGTACCTCGTTGCCGTCCTTGTCCTTGCCGGTCACGCGCGTGTCGTATGCCTTGGGGCTAAAGCTCACCGGCTTTTCGGACAGGCCGAGCGACAGCCAGTGCGCGCGCATCTGCTCGCAGGTGTAGTGGTTGAGCAAGTCGTCTGCCGGCGGGGGAGGCGTCTGCGAGGACGAGCTGGCCTTTTTGCCCATGTAGAGCAGATGGTAGCAGGCGCTGACGGTACTCTGCGTGAGGTCCCAACCCAGGGCCTCCCACATGGCGGTCTGAGCGATGCAGTAGAAATAGATGTTGTCCTGACCGATGAACTGGTAGATCTGAGCGTCGTCAGAGCACCACCAGTCGCGCCAGTCGAGCGAGCTGTGCTGGTAGGTGGGAGCGGGTACCTGCGTGGAATCGGCAGCGGGCTCGCCCATGAGGGCGGCATCCTGGGCGGCGACGCCCTCGGTTACGCCGGCGGCCTTGGCATCGCGTGCGAGCACGGTACGCGTATAGCTGATGGGCGCCCACAGGCTCTCGGGCCAGCACCAGCAGGTGACGTCGGTCACGCCGTCGACCTGGGGCACCGGAACGCCCCAGTCGATGTTGCCGGTGATGCGGAAGGGCACGAGCGCCTTGCCGCTGCGGAAGCGCACGCCGCCGTTGGCGAGCACCGCGTGGGCGTCGTCGCGCTCCTTCCAGCTGGGGAAGGTGACGGTAAAGCTGCTCTTGTTGCCTTCGGGCTCCAGCACGGTGTGCTCGGGCAGCTGGTCCTCGACGGCGTCGAAGGCCTCGCGGAACTTGTTCTGGATGTAGAGCTGAGCCGGCAGCAGCCACTCCTCCATGGTCTTGGAGACCACGGAGCGAACCTGCGGGTTCTTGGCGAGCTTGGCGGTATAGGTCTTCATAAAGTCGAGGTAGGCCGGCAGGTCGAAGTAGAGGTTGTCGACCGGGCGCAGCTCGGGCACCTCGCCGGTGAGCTGGCTCTTGGGCGCGATGAGCTCCTCGGGCTCAAACTGGTGTCCCAGGTCACACTCGTCGGCGTAAGCCTTCTCGGACTTGCAACCTTGGATGGGGCAGCGGCCGATGACCTGGCGACCGTTGAGGAACGTGCCGGCCTTGGCATCGTAGAACTGCAGCGTGGAGCGCTTGGAGATGGTGCCCTGCTCGTGCAGACGCTCGATAATCTCGGCGGTCACCTCGTTGTGGATCTGGGCCGCCGGCTCAAGGCCCGAGCCGCCATAGATATCGCAGCTGATGTTGTAGTTGTTGAGGGTCGCGGCCTGGCGGGAGTGGTTGGACTCGACGTACTCGCTAATGGACTTGTCGTAGCCCTCGTTCTCCTTGAGCTTGCGGTAGCTCTCCATGATGGGCGAGCCGTAGCAGTCGGTGCCCGAGGTGAAGATGACGTTCTCGCGGCCCAGACGGTCGCGCAGGAAGCGGGCGAAGAAGTCGGCCGGGACAAAGACGCCGCCGACGTGGCCAAAGTGAAGGCCCTTGTTGCCGTAGGGCTCGCCGGCGGTAACGATGGCGCGGCGAGGCCAGCTGGGACGGTCGTTCATGGAGTATTTGGATGCCATGGGACTCCTTCGCATATGGTGAGAGCGCAGCCGGGCGTGGGGCTCGGCGGCGCGGTGGTCAATTCGTGCATATCGTTCGACATTATCGCACATGCGGACGGGTACGTGGCAGGGGCGCTATCCTAAGATGCTATGAATGAGATTTCCAACATACATGCGTTTGAAGACGAGGATTTTCTGCACGCCTGCTTTGTGTGGGGGATGGCCGTGCTCGGCGCATTTGCCGTGTGCCTGGTGCCGGTGTTTATGCTGCTGGGCGGACCCGCGGACCTGGATGCGGCTGACGCGGGCGGTTGGACGGCGGTCGTGGGCTGGATAGTCGGCTTGGCCGCGGTCTCAATGGCGTCGTTTGCCGCGCACGAGCTGGTGCATGCAGTGTTCTTTAAGTTGTTTGCGCCTGCCGGTGCGCACGTGACCTTTGGGGCGAATCTCGAGACGTGCATGATCTATGCCTGCGCCGAGGGGATTGTGTATTCGCGCCGGCGGTACGTGGCGGTTTGCCTGGCGCCGACGGTTGTTGTGACGACAGCGTTTGCCCTAGGGTTTGCGTTCTCGGACTATCCGCTGCTGTGCTACTTGGCGGCTGGTCTGCACTTGTCGGGCTGTGTGGGCGATTGGTATTACGTGCGGACCATTTTGCGCGACCGCTGCATTGTCGCCTGCGAGGATACGTCCTTTGGCGTGCGCTTTTTTGGGTGAGGAGATGTCGATGAAGCCGTTGTTGCTGCATGCGTGCTGTGCGCCGTGCTCGCTTGAGCCGGTCCGCCTGCTGCGCGAGGAAGGGTTTGAGCCCACAATCTGCTGGACAAACCCCAATATTCAGCCTCACGATGAATGGCAGCGGCGTTTGGACGAGCTGCGCCGGTGGTGTGCCGATGGCGACATCGAGCTTATCGAGGCGGGGGAGGACCGGAAGCGCTGGGAGGCCGGCGTGGCACCGCTGGGCGCCGATCGGCCTCGTCGCTGTCGCGCGTGCTATGCCTTGCGCTTGGCCGAGGCGTGCCGCGTGGCCCAGGAGCGCGGGTTTGAGTTTGTGGGCACGACGCTCGCCGTCTCGCCGTACCAGCTGTTCGATACCTGCAATGACGTGCTTGAGCGCTTGGCGGCGGCACATGGGCTCACCCCGGTGATTCGCGATTTTCGCCCGTATTACCCCGAGGCGACGCGTCGCTCGCGCGAGCTGGGTATGTATCGGCAGAATTACTGCGGCTGCCGATTCTCGGCCGTCGAGGCGGCCATGGACCGCGCTCGCATCCGCGACGAGCGCAAAGCGTCCAAAAAGTAGTTCATTTGGGACGTCAGCCTGCTAGGATGTAGAGCGGACTTTAGCTATATAAGGAGTATCCGACGTGTCTATGCGTACCGATGATTTTGACTACAACCTTCCTGAGGAACTGATCGCCCAGGCTCCTGCCGAGCCGCGCGACTCCTGCCGCCTGCTGGTGGTGGATCGCAAGGGCTCCCAGGCGGGAATGCCGCTGAAGCACGGCGGTACCGTTGAGCACCGCATCTTCCGCGACATCATCGACTATATCGAGCCGGGCGACGTGCTCGTCATCAACAAGACGCGCGTGATGCCGGCCCGCCTGATTGGTCGCAAAGCCGGCTCGGGTGGCGTGGTCGAGACCCTGTTGCTCAAGCGCCGCGAGGACGTGGATCCGCTGGGCCATGTTTGGGAGTGCTTGGTCAAGCCGGGTAAGCGCCTGAAGCCCGGTGCTCAGATTGAGTATCGCGCCGGTGGCGCCCATGCGCCCGAGGGCGCGCCCGTGGTGCTGACGGCCGAGGTCATCGACTTTGTCACTGATAGCCGCGGTGGCCGTCTGGTGCGCTTTGAGCCGGCCGGTTGCAACGCCGCCGGCGACCCGCGCACGCTCGACGAGGCCATCCACGCTGCCGGTCACGTGCCGCTGCCGCCCTACATCACCGATTACGAGGGCGATCCCGAGAAATATCAGACCGTGTACGCCATGAAGGAGGAGCACTCGGCTGCCGCTCCCACGGCGGGTCTGCATTTTACTCCTGAGCTCATGGCCGCTATCGAGGCCAAGGGTGCCAAGTTTGCCGCCGTCGAGCTCGAGGTGGGCATCGATACCTTCCGCTTGGTGGAGGAGGACGACCCCACGCAGCACGTCATGCACACCGAGCGCTACCACGTGTCGCAGGAGGTTGTCGACGCCGTGCATAAGGCCAAGGCCGAGGGTCATCGTGTGATCGCCGTCGGCACTACCGCGGTGCGCTCGCTCGAGAGCGCGTTTGACACGGACGCGCCGGTGTCCGATCCGGCCGTGACGGCGCGCTATTTTGAAGGCCGCGAGGACGGGGCCGATACGCTTGGCCGCGGTGACATCGTGGTGCGCGAGAACGCCACGACGCAGCTTTACCTCATGCCCGGCTCGACCTATCACGTGGTCGACGCGCTGATCACGAACTTCCATGTGCCGCGCTCCACGCTCATGATGCTCGTGAGCGCACTTGCCACCCGCGACCAGATCATGGATGCCTACGCTGCCGCCATCGAGGAGCGCTACCGCTTCTTCAGCTTTGGCGACGCCATGCTCATTCAGTAGGTTACGGCGTTTTACAAACGCCGTAACCGGCCGACGCTGCGCGGGCCGCATTTGGACAATCTGACGTTCAACTTCAAGGGCGCGACCAGAAGGTCAGCGCCCTTTCGTTTCACGTCACCTTGTCTCAAATGCGACCCGCTCGCTCATATGACCCAATCCGCTGTCAAGAGCCACAATGGCCCCGCCGACCGCTT
>CBCTTO010000068.1:0-7825 GCA_965149855.1 uncultured Collinsella sp. | reverse complement strand
CGGCAGCATTTCCAGGCCCACCACGTTGTGCCATGGAGCGATGAGGCGACCGAGCTTCTCGCACTCCTCCACCGTGTCGGTAATGCCCGGCACCACCACGTGACGGATAACGACCTTGATCTTGCGACGTGCAAGCTCATCGCCAAACGCCAGGATGCGTGCGGGATCACAACCAGTCAGCTTTTTATGCTCGACCGGGTCGGCATGCTTAATATCGAGCAGTACCATGTCGGTCTCGTTGAGCACGGCATCGAACTTCTCGGAATGCTGAGGGTCGAAGGCGTAGCCACAGCTATCCAGGCAGGTATGTACACGACCATCGGGGTTGTTGTGCATTGCACGGAACAGGTCAGCCAAAAACCCGGGCTGCAGAAGTGGCTCGCCGCCGGACACCGTAATTCCGCCGCTGCGATAGAACTCATGGTTGCTCTGGAACTCGTCCATCAGGTGCTCGACGGTCACCATCGTGCCGCCGTTGACCGACCAGGTATCGGGATTGTGACAATACGCGCAGCGCATGGGACAGCCCTGGACAAACACCACAAAGCGGATGCCGGGTCCGTCGACCGTACCCATCGTTTCAATCGAATGTACGCGGCCCAGGGCAAACGCGGAGTCCTCGGGACGAGCGTCCACACCCTCGAGCGTCATCTCAGCCATTCCCGCTACCTTGCCTCTCATTGGTTTTAGTTACATAAATGCCAGAGCCATTCTAGCCCATACGCATGATGGTGAAACGGTTTAGTGGTCAATTGGGTTGTTCTATTTGGCCCCACACAAAAGCGGCGGGAAGGTTGTCACAACCCACCCGCCGCCGAGGCAATAGATATCGATAGACGCCAGGCCTTACGCCTTGAGCGTGAGCACCGCGCCGAAGGCGGTCGGGCCGCAATGGCTCGAGATGACGCCGCCGACCTGAGTCCAGGTAATATCCTTAAAGCCCAGGTCGTGCGCATAGACCTCCATGTCATCGCGCAGCTCCTGGGAAAGGCCCACCGAATACGCCAGGCCAATGTGCGAGTAGTCAATCTCGCCCTTCGCAACCATGTGGTCAATAAAGGCGCGGGCGCACTTGAGCATAGAGCCGCGGAACTTCTTAGTCGCCACGAACTTGCCGCCCGTCACCTCAATGCAGGGCTTAATCTTGAGCAGATGGGCGCCTAGGAACCCGACGTTGGACAAGCGACCACCAGCCTTAAGGAAGGCAAGGTCGGTAGGAACAAAGCCCAGCAGCACGCGGTCCATGACGGAGTTCGTAAATGCAAAGATCTCGTCAACGGTGGCATCGGGATGAGCCTCAATATACTTAGCGGTCTCGACGACAACGAGCGACTGGCCCACCGAGACAAAACGCGTGTCCATGGAGAACACGTAATCGCGTCCCTGGGCCGCAATCTTCGAGGACTGATGCGAACAGGTCGTGGCCTCGGAATATGCAAGATGCAAAATAGTCGCGTCGGGTTGCTCGGCATGGATGCGGTCGTACACATGCGCAAAATCCGCTGGCGAACAGCCACTGGTCTTGGGCATCACACCAAACTCGTTGCAGCGCGAATAAATCTCGAGCGGATCGATCGAGCCGTCCTCGACGGTCTCGTCACCAATCGTGACATGCATGGGCACGCGCACGATGCCGTAGCGCTCGCAGAGCTCCGGCGTTACATCCGACCCAGACTCAACCACGATTACGTACTTGCCCATTCTTATCACGACCCATCTCGACGTTGGCTTTTCAATACATGACACGCGCCGCCGCACTGTTGCACAACGGCGTCCAAGCGCCAAAGAGACGCCGCCCCTTGCGCACAACAAAGGACAGCGTCTCCCTGGAAAACTCCGTGCTTATCTGAGATTCTACACGGTTTATAAATGAGTGTTACTTATCCCGCAAACGGTAGCTATACGCGATAAACGGTAGTTCGCTGCGGCAACTGCGACACATTCCGCCCAGCAAGTCCAATCGTGCTCCACACACGGTTAATGCGCGAGGCGGTAGAAATCCATCGACGCCGCACCCTCGGCATGCAACCCCATCGCCGGAACCGCCGGCGAATAGGTACGGCTCGTAAGTGCCGCCTCGCCGCCGT
Organism: uncultured Collinsella sp.; assembly: GCA_965149855.1. Classification (GTDB taxonomy): domain Bacteria; phylum Actinomycetota; class Coriobacteriia; order Coriobacteriales; family Coriobacteriaceae; genus Collinsella. The sequence goes on along the minus strand of CBCTTO010000068.1, from coordinate 5,738 downwards.
TGCCAAAAATCTCGACCATCGTAGTGTCCGAAAGCACGCGCAGGTCGCGAAGCTCACCGAGCTTGATCGACCTCTGGTCGCGCCCATAGCCTTCGTCACCCATGTCGAGGGTAAGCATTCCGTCTGCATAGCGCACAAAGACACCCTTGCGGATTTCGAGCTCGACCATCTTGGCGCCCTCACAGGAAACCACAAGATCAAACAGGCGGCCCGGCTCCTCAACGGTTTCACCGCCTGTCGCGCGAACGCAGTCGCCGCGCATCCTCTCAATCTCGTGCGCCGGCTGCTGGCAGAGCTTACCATCGCGCATGCTCAGCTCTCGCGGCACCGTCAACGCGCACTGCCACCCGCGCGCCACCGTCGGGTTTTCTGCCGTCGCATCGGGGCAACCCGACCATCCGATCATCAAACGCCGGCCTGCAGCATCCTCAAAGGACTGCGGAGCATAGAAATCAAAACCGGCATCGACCATCGGGGGCATGCCCTGCCCGACGATTTTAAAGCTCGGCGCCTCCCAATCGGCCTCGATGGGGAACCACACGCACTGATGCGGATTGCGGTAACGCCAACCATCGGCAGGCACACCCTGCGGACAGCAAACGAGAATAAGCTCGCCATCGAGCTCAAACAGATCGGGGCACTCCCACATAAAGCCAAACTTCTCGCCCAACTCAATGCGCGTCGCATAGCTCCAGTCCTCTAGATCACGCGAGGTATAGACAAGCACGCAGCCGCGGTCGTCTTTCGTACGAGCGCCCAGAACCATGTAGTAGATACCATCGTGCTCAAGGATCTTGGGGTCGCGCACGTGCGTACCGATATCGTCGGGGTAATCGACCGGTCCAACAGCTATGCACTTCTCGCCCAATTCGTCGGGATTCTCGGCAACCATATGAATCTGGTTTTGCTCACGGCCCGTCAACACGTAGTCGTAATCATCGCGGTCAAAATGCTTGACGTTGCCGGTATAGAAGTAGTGAATCTTGCCATCGCGTACAAAGGCAGAACCAGAATACGCTCCGTTCGAATCCAAATCGGAATCGGGGAACAGCGCGGGGCCGTGATTCTCGTACGTCACAAAATCCTTTGTCGTCAGATGGTTCCAAAGCACTGGACCGCCATGCGCAGCATCGAACGGATCGTATTGATGATAGATGTGATACGTATCACCAATCTGAACCAAACCGTTGGGGTCGTTGAGCCAGCCAAGCTCAGGCTCCACATGGAACAGGAGCCTATCGGGGTCGGACGCGATGCGACCCGCCGTCTCATCCTGTCCGGCACGCCACTGCTCATAGCCCGCGCGTGTCACCTTATTTTTTTGATTAAACATCGCCGTTGACTTTCTCGTCTATAGGGAAGGACGCTCGACTCGCACGAGCCGAGCGCCCTTCCTCAAATGGACTTATCCGCACATTACGCTGAACGGCTCAACTAGAAGCTGACATCGAAGCCAGCACCAGCGCCCTCTTCATCGGTGGTCGGAACGCCCTTTGCCTTGTTGTAGGCAAAGATCAAGACGATCGGCACGATAAAGGCGATGAGATTGCCAGCCACATACCACACGAGAGTCTCGGGCGTAACGATGAGCAGGCCAAGCACACCGGTCAGACCCTGACCGATAGCGCGCACCTCAAAGAGCTTGACGAAGGCACCGCCGCAGCCTGCACCGATGCATGCGCAGATGAACGGGATGATCGAGTAGCGCATGTTTGCAGCAAAGATAGCGGGCTCGGAGATTCCGACCAGCGTCGGGATAAAGGACGACATGCAGATGTTGCGCTCTTTGGAGTGCTTCTTGTGAATGAGGTACATACCGATGGCGCCGCCGCCCTGGGCGATGATGGAAACCGACCAGATGGCCTGGATGTAGTTGAAGCCGGTCGTGGCAACGAGGTTGGCCTCGATACCCTGGATGAACTGATGCGTACCGGTAACGACGAGCGGCTGCAGGAACGCGGCGAAGACAAAGGCACCAAAGACGCCCATCCTGTTGTACAGGATATCGATTACGCCGGCGAGGACGTCGCCGATCAGGTTGCCGAGCGGGCCGAACACGGTGAACAGAGCGACGTTAGCAAGAATCAGGGTAACGGTCGGGACAAAGACGAACGAAACGACCTCGGGGATGTACTTCTGGGCAATCTTTTCGACCTTGGCCATAAACCAGGCGGTCAGGATTGCGGGGAACACGCCGCCCTGGAAAGCAACCATGGGAATGGAGAGCGGACCGAAGTTCCAGTACTCAGCACCCGTCGGGTCCATAACGAACGTGTTACGGTTCATAAGACTCGGGTGAACCATGACGATACCGACGAGGATGCCCAGGATCGGGTTACCGCCAAAACGCTTGACCGCGCTGTACATAACCAGGACAGGCAGGTAGTCGAACGTGGTGGCGATAATGGCAAAGAAGCTTGCGAGGTTCTTGAGGAACTCGCTGTGATCGGCGAGGCTGCCCTCCATGCCAAAGAGGCCGTTGGCAACGATCAGCGACTTAAGACCGATGATGATAGCAGCGCCGACAAAGGCGGGAATGATGGGGATAAAGATGTCCGAGAATACCTTGAGGACCGAGAAGAACTTGCCCTTCTTGTCCGCCTCGGCGCCCTTGACCTCGGAAGCACTGATCTCCTTAACGCCCGTCAGAGCCATAAACTCATCGTAAACCTTGTTGACGGTACCGGTACCGAAGATGATCATGAGCTGGCCGCTGTTGTACAGCACGCCCTTGACGCCATCGATGTTCTCGAGCTCGGCCTTGTTGTATTTGCTCGTATCCTTGAGCACCAGACGCAGACGGGTCACGCAATGCGTGGCGCCCTCGATGTTCTCCAGTCCGCCGACGTTGTCGACGACTTGCTGAGACACTACTTTGTAGTCCATGTTCCTCTCCATTCCCTTACGAAATCATAAAACGTTTTGATGCCATTACAGAGACGCGATCGTTGCATTTGCGCACTTGAGCGTACCGTCGGTGACCGTCAGCGCCACACCCTGGCCCTGCTTGTTGCAGAAGCGAGCGTTGAGCGCAACATCATCGACAAAGATGGTCGCGATGTCGTCGTCGACGACCAGACGCACATGGTGAGCGCCCTCGCCCTTAAAGAACAACGGACGCTCGAGGCCCATGTTGTTGACCTGGAACCACGGGTACTGGGGAGCCGGCGTGAACTCGAGCTTGCCCTCGCGCAGGTTGGCGCGGAACTCATAGGCAAGACCGGTCTCGGCGTCCTCAGCGAACTTGACCGAGAAGCCGGCAGCGTCACCGGCGAGCTCGATGTCGGCATCGAGCATATAGGTGGAACCGGCATTCGCGGCGAGCACCTGCTCGACCTTGCCCGACTCGCAGGAGAGCTCAAAGGCCTCGACTGCCTTAGCCTCGCCAAAGGCGCCAAGCATGCTGTCAGGAAGCTTGGTGCCGAGCGTTCCGTCGGCACGCTGAACGATCTCGAGGGGCATAAAGGTGCCACCCCACAGGTAAGAGCTGGGGTCGCCGCCCTCGTCACGCGTAGGAACCCAACCAAAGAGAACGCGGCGCTCGCCGTCAAATGCGGTACGCGCGGCATAGTACGCGCGGCCATCGAAGGAATCGTCCGCAGGAGTGATCCAAGGACCGTTGATAGAGCGAGACATGCGGTAACGGGTCTTGTTGCCATCACTGTACTCGGAGAACACCAGATACCACCAGTCGCCCATCTTAAAGAGATCAGGCATCTCGAACATGGTGTACAGGCCCGGATTCCACCAGTCGCCCTGGAACTCCCAGGTATCCAGGTCCTTGGAGGTGAACTTGACCAGACGACCGGTCATCAGACGCTTGTCCTCGCCCACACGCGTGCCGAGGATGAGCATGTACTCTTCGTTCTCCTCATCCCAAAGCACAAACGGATCGCGCCAGTTGCGGTCATCGTAACCCTCCTGGGGCGGAAGCAGCGTCTCGGCGATGTTCTTCTCCCACTTGACGGCGTCGTCACTCGTTGCGTGAAGAAGAACCTGCTTCATCAAGCGTGCCTTGACCTTATCGCGATTGCAACCAGTGTAGAGCGCATGGTACTTGTCGCCCACCTTAAACACCGTGCCGGCATAAACATACTGGTCGACTTCCTCGTCGCCGCCACGCTCAAGGCTCTCGCCAAAGTCCTTGTAGTTGACGAAATCCTTGGTCGTCGCGAGTGCCCAGCCAAACGGCTCTCCGAAAGGTTCGGGGTTACGCGTGTCACGCTGATGATAGAGATAGAACGTGCCGTCCTCGCCGTACGGCATGATGTCGCCTACCCAAATTCCCTCAGGCTGGTAATACACCTTGTGCATCCGAGACTTCCTTTCCACGACATACTAACTCGGTACAATGGCAAGATATGTCAATCGTTTTCATATGTCAAACGTTTTCACACCAATACGTCTTTTCGCAGTTCCAGTCGTCGGCAAACGGTTGACATATGCCGGTGAACGGTCACCAGAGGCGTTTGAGGAATTCTTTTGGCACGGGATGAACTACGCGGTTTTGCCCTCAATGAGTTCAACGGGGAGCTTGATATTCGATTCGGGATTATCGCCGTTAATAAGAGCGATGATGGATTGCGCCGCGAGCTCTCCGATGCGATCGATATCTTGACGTACGGTTGTTAAGTCAGGCATAAACGTCATAGTTCGGCGGGCACCATCCGCGCCCACGACCTTAATATCGTCTGGAGCGCTCAAGCCGCGCTGCTTCATCACGTTGAGACAGATGGCCGCCATCGTATCGTCTCCCGCAAAGATGCCGTCAATATCGGGGTTCTCATCGAGGATCTTCGCAACGACCGCGCCCTTTTCGTCGTCGGGCTTAACGAACTCAACCTCACGGACAAGCGCGGACAAACCGGCCTGCTCAACAACATCGAGGTAGGCATCGGTACGCTTATTGGCAGGCATGCGCATGCGGCTATTGCTGCGCAGGCACAGGATACGCCTGCAGCCGTCATCAATCAGACGGCGCGTGGCGAGCTCGCCAATGCCATAGCTGTCACTTGCAATCTGGACAGAGCCCTCGCCAAGATCGCAGTCGATGCCAACCAGGCTCAAGCCCATCTCGGCATATGCCTCGGCACCGATATTGAGGGAGTTGACGATGACGCCGTCGACCATATTGCGGCGGAGCATGTCAATATAGGAACGCTCAAGATCGGGTCGATTGGCGCTGTTGCACAGCAACATCTTAAAGCCGTTTTCCGCTAACGTGCGCTCGACCGCCTGCACAACCTGAGCATGGAACGGGCTGCTCACAAAGGGAACGATCATACCGATAAGATTCAGGCGACCGTTGAGCATGGCACGGGCGATATCGTTGGGCGTATAGTTGATGCGCTCCATCGCGGCATGGACCTTATCGCGGGTCTCTTGGCTAATATAGCCGCGATTATTAAGCACGCGAGATACCGTAGTAGGCGAAACCCCCGCCACCGCCGCAACTTCCTTGATGCCAGGCTTAGCCGTATCCTTAGAACGAGCACTCTCGCGAGCCATAGCACCCTCCCCCATCAACATGTCATACGTTTACATACGAACAAAGCATACCCCAACAAGAGCGGGAAGACGGTAACAGTACAAGTAAGTAAACGACTCATCCAAATAATTAGGAGAGTTCCGCCTAAAGGGTGACTACACAGGACCCCCGCCGGGGCTGTTTGGGCTACCTCTCAAAACATTCCGCACTGATATTTTCTGTATTGAAGACGTCGATGATGCACCCGTAT
>CBCTTO010000067.1:0-7923 GCA_965149855.1 uncultured Collinsella sp. | reverse complement strand
TTGACGCGCGTGATGCCGTCGGTCCACACGGGCTTGACGGGCACGCCCAGGGCCTCGGCGCCCTTGACGATGAACTCGCCCGAGAAACCGGCGAAAAAGCCCAGGATCGTGGTGTCGACGCCGTAGTGGTCGAGCGTAAACGAGACGTTGAGGCCCTTGCCGTTGGGCGTGTAGACGGCGTTGCGGGTACGCGTGACGGTGTTGGCAGCAAGACCGTCGCAGGCGATGTTGTAGTCAATGGCGGGATTTGCAGTGAGCGTGTAAATCATGAATGTTCCTTTCACGAAGCAACGTGTTAATGAAAGTATATTCCACGCATCGGTAAAAGGCTAGGACAACTCGGTGAACGGTGTGGAAGCGATGAAGTACGGCGGGGAACCTCTCCCCCGTGGCGGAACAAAAAGGCGCCCCGGCCGAAACCGGGGCGCCACATGCGCACGAATATGTCGCGTTTCGATTACTGACGATCGAGCTTGCGGACAGCAACGCGCTTGCTGTACTCGTCGACGTGACCGAAGTCGCCGATGCCGACGGACTCGGCAACGTTGGCGCCGGTGGCCATAGCGAGCTTCATGGCCTCCTCGACGTTGTCGCGATCCCTGTACCACTTGTGCAGGAACGCAGCGAGGGTGCAGTCGCCGGCGCAGACGGAAGAGACCAGCTTGATGTTGAACTCACGCTTGGCGTACCAGATGTCCTCGCCGTTGGAGAAGTAAGCGTCGCCGCGGCTACCACGGGTGAGCAGCACGTTCTGAACGCCGGCGTCGTGAGCCATCTTCATGGCGACGCGGACCTCGTCGTCGGTGTCGACCGGCACGCCGAAGATGGCCTTCATCTCGTGATGGTTCGGTTTGATGAGCAGCGGCTTCTTGTGAGCGAGCTCCTTGAGCTTATCGGAGGACAGGTCCAGGACGACGTCGGCGCCACGGGCCTGAGCGTGCTCCATGACCTTAGCCAGGAAGTCAGGCGTAGCTTTGGGAGGCACGGAGCCGGAAACGATCAGGCACTCGAGATCGCCCGCGGTGTCCAGGATGTTGTAGAGCTCCTCCTGGTGCTGCGGCGTGATCGGAGCACCCGGGTTCAGGATGCCATACTCGTGCTGGCCATCGTTGACGTAGGTGTTAATGCGCGTGATACCGTCGGTCCAGACCGGGCGGCAGAGGCAACCCAGGTTCATGACCTCCTCGACGATGAACTTGCCCGTGAAGCCAGCGAAGAAGCCGAGCGCGACGGTGTCGACGCCCATCTTCTTAAAGGCGAAGGACACGTCGAGGCCCTTGCCGTTAGCCGTGTAGCTGGCCGAGCCGGTGCGAACGTTCTCGTCGGGCTCGAGCGGAGAGCTCGAAACCGTCATGTCGACAGCCGGGTTAGCGGTTAGCGTGTAGAACATTTACAGTACCCCCTGTATATGTGAGGGCCGCGTGGCCGGCCCATTCCAACCACGCGGTTACCTCTGATACCAAATTAGCGAGCTGCGGACTCGAGCAGTGCCTTGACCTCGGCGGCGGTGTTGCAGGCGAGTGCCTTCTCGGCGAGCTCGTCGCACTCGGCCTTGGTCCACTGGCTGATGGTCTTGCGGGCGCGCAGGATCGACGGAGCGCTCATCGAGAACTCCTCCAGGCCCCAGCTGATCAGCAGCGGCTCGAGCAGCGGATCGGCAGCGGCCTCGCCGCACATACCGACCATGATGCCGGCCTTCACGCCGCTCTCGATGATGTTCTTGAGCGAGCGGAGCACGGCGGGATAGTACACCTGGTACAGGTTAGAGATGGTGTCGTTGCCACGGTCGGCGCACATGGTGTAGCCGATCAGGTCGTTGGTGCCGATGGAAAAGAAGTCGGCGACCTCGGCAAGACGGTCTGCGAGCAGCGAAGCGGCAGGCGTCTCAACCATGATGCCGACCTCGATGTTCTCGTTGAACTTGCGACCCTCTTCGGTCAGCTCGGCCTTGCACTGCTCGACAAGCTCCTTGACAGCCAAGACCTCCTCGACGCAGGTGACGAGCGGGATCATGATCTTGACGTCACCGAAGGCGCTAGCGCGCAGCAGAGCGCGGAGCTGGACCTTGTACTGGTCGGGATTGGCCAGGCAGTAACGCACGGCGCGGAAGCCCATGAAGGGGTTATCTTCCTTGACCATGTGCAGATACGGAATCTCCTTGTCGCCACCCACATCGAGCGTGCGGATGATGACCGGAGCACCCTTGAGCGCGCTGGCGACCTTACGGTAGGCGTTGAACTGCTCCTCCTCGGAAGGAAGCTCAGCAGAGTCCATGAACAGGAACTCGGAGCGGAACAGACCGATGGCCTCGGCGTCGTGATCGAGCGCGTTGGGCACGTCATCGGGGTTACCGATGTTGCAGGCGATGATCTTCTTGATGCCATCGGCAGTCACGGACGGCTTGCCACGGAAGGCCTCGAGGGCTGCCTTCTCGGCAGCGAAGGCCTCGGCCTTGGCGGTGTAGGCAGCGAGCGTCTCCTCGTCGGGATCGGCCTCAACGATACCCTTGCCACCGTCGACGACAACGGTCATACCGTTGCGCAGCGCGGTGCAGCTGTTGGAAACCGAAAGGACAGCCGGAATCTCGAGGGCGCGCGCAATGATCGCGGAGTGCGACGTGCGGCCACCGGTCTCGGTGACGATACCGGCAACGTGGGCCTTATCGATCGTGGCGGTCATGGACGGCGTGAGGTCGTGCACGACAACGACGGTGTTCTCGGGCAGGACGGAGAGGTCGACGACCTCCTTGCCCAGCAGCTCGGCCAGAATACCGGTGCGGATGTCGGCGATGTCGGCCGCGCGCAGACGGAACATCTCGTCGTCCATGGACAGGAACATGTTCTCGAACATGGTCGAGGTGTCCATGAGCGCCTGCTCGGCGCAGGTACCGCCGTCAATGGCGGCGTTGATGGCGTCGGTCATGCCCGGGTCCTGAGCCAGGACAATGTGTCCGCTCATGATCTCGGCCTCGGCCTCGCCCACCGTCTCCTTCATGTGGTCGGCCTGAGCCTGGGTCTTCTCGCAGAAGACCGAAAGAGCGGACTGATAGCGCTCCTTCTCTGCTGCCGAATCAGCAACCTCGTGCGGCTCAAACGTCAAGTCGGGATCGACGGCGACCATGACGGTGCCGATACCGATGCCCTCGGAAGCGTTGACTCCCTGATACATTCCCATTCCTCTCTCCGTGTCATGTGATAAAGCGTTTTGCCATATCCATGACAAAAGAGCGCAGCTACCTTAGAACAGGTCACTGCGCCCCCAAATATGAACTTAGTTGTTCAACATGCGACCCGTTTGAGTTCTACTCGCCAAGACCGCTCTTGATGAGCTCGATGGCAGCAGCCAGAGCCTCGGCCTCGTCAGCGCCGTCGCACTTGACCTCGACCTCGGTACCGCAGGGGATACCAGCAGCCATGAGGGCCATCGGGGACTTGCCGTTGACCTCCTTCTCGGGGGTGACGACCGTCACGTCACAGGCGTACTTGCCCATGGTGGAGGCGAACAGACCAGCCGGACGCATGTGCAGACCCTGAGGATTAACGAGGGTAGCCTTCTCAGAAACCATAATTGACTCCTTTTTTGTGTTTAACCCCTGTCATGCATGCGGCAGGAGTCAGATTCACGACGTTGTTTATATTAACTCACATCAAACTGTTTTTCATTATGTTTCGCACGAATTGTTGGACAGATGTGTTTGTCGTCCGCTTGCTCGCCCACAGGGGGCCGGGCGTGGCCCGTGTGATTTCCAGCTCGACAGTCCGGCTCGCACGAAGAGCACAGTAAGTGCTCTTCGGGTCGTGCGGCACTCGCGATAAATCTCGCAGGCCGCGCCGGGCCCCCTGTGGGCGAGCAAGCTGCGGAAACTCAGTCGGTCCAGAGCAATATCGTGCGAACGGAATTCTGGCTGATTTTTGTTCGCCTGGTTGAACTAGTTGAAGGGGCCTATCTGTACCCTTTTGTAAGTTGCGGTGAAATAGGGACTGAATTTGGGGTTGAATCGTTTACACAGTCCCTATTTCACCGCAACTTATTTGGGGATGAAAAAGGCGGAGGCCCTGGAGAGGGTCTCCGCCTTTGTTACAAGGGGCGATGTTATTCGCGTACCGTGGAATTAGACCAGGCGGGCGTTGATCGTCTTGGCGATCTTGGCGGCGTCGGTGGAACCCTTGACGGTGGCACGGAAATCCTCGTCCATAAGCGCCTCGGCGACCTTGGAAAGGATCTTGAGGTGCGTGGTGCCAGCCTGTGCACCCGGGATGAGCAGAGCGATGGCCACGTTGACGGGAGCGCCGTCCATGGTATCCCAACCGGTCACGCCGGACTCGTCCTTGACGACGATGACGGCAGCCTCGGTAATGGCGTCGGACTTGGCATGCGGGATGGCGAAGCCCTCCATCATGCCCGTGGTGCCCTCGGCCTCGCGGGCCAGGAAGGCGTTCATCACGGCGTCGGCGTCGCTGGCGATACCGGCCTTGACGGCCTGGTTGGAAACGAAGCTCAGAGCCTCGTCACGAGAAGCGAAGTCCTCGGCGACAAAGACATTCTCGACCTTCACGAAGTCGGCAGCCTCGGCCTTGGGGGCCTCGACGGCAGCGGCCTTGGGAGCCTCAACCGGCTTGGCTGCAGGAGCGGCCTTCTGATTCTTCTCGAAGTCGTACTTCTTGAAGGCCACGAACAGGATGCCACCGACCACAGCGCCGATGAGGATCGCGAGGACCCACAGCGGACCGTTCTCGACAACGGGCAGGACCAGGAAGCCACCGTGAGGCGCCGGATCGTGAACGTTGAACATAATGGTCAGGATCGAAGCGATAGAGGAACCGAGCATCATGATGGGCATGACGGGCCAGATGTTCTTGGTCATGAACGGAATGGCGCCCTCGGTGATGTGGGTGCAACCAAGGATGAGGTTGACGACACCGGCGTCGTGATCCTCCTGGCTGAAGTACTTCTTGCCGACAACGACGGCAAAGGTGGTGATCAGCGGCGGAACGATGCAGGCGGCGGAGACGGCAGCCATGAAGTTAGTGCCGAAGTTATAGGTATCGGTGCCAACACCGGCGGCCAGAGCCTCGGTGAGCATAGCGGTACCGGTAACGTAAGCAGCCTTGTTAACCGGGCCGCCCATGTCAAAGGCGCACATGCAGCCAATGGCAAGACCCAGGACAACGGCGCCAGAGGCGGACAGGCCCTTGAGGAAGTCCATCATGGCGGTGTTGATGGCAGCCATGGGGCCGGAAATGCCGAGCATGACCAGGCCGACGATAGCCGTCGAGAACAGCGGGTACAGGAAGATAGCCTTGAGGCCGTCCAGGTTCTTGGGCAGACCGGCAAAGACCTTCTCGAGCAGCAGGATGACATAACCGGCGAGGAAGCCGCCGACGATGCCGCCCAGGAAGCCGAAGCCCACGCCGGCGCCACCGGCATCGATCATGCCGGTCTCGGCGTTAACAGGCAGGCCCTGGATGGCGATCATACCGGCAACAAAGCCGGGGACGAGCGCCGGGCGCTTGCCGATGGATTCGGCGATGTAGGCGGAAAGCACCGGAACCATAAGGTTCATGGCGATGCCGCCGATGATCTTGAGCATCGCAGCAAAGCTGTTGTAGTCAGACGCCGTCGAATCGAAGGACGTAATGCCCCACAGGAACGAGACAGCGGTCAGAACACCACCGGCAACAACGAAGACCAGCATGTGGCTGACGCCATTCATGAGGTGCTTATAGATGACGTGGCCGATGGACTCCTTCTCCTCGACCTCGTCCTCGATATCGGCGGCAGCGGCAACCGTGTCGTCGCCCTTGGCGGCGAGCGCGCGGTCAATCAGCTTACCGGCGGCCTCAACGGACAGGGCCTTGGAAACACCAACGGAAACCATGGGCTTGCCGGCGAAACGCTCAGCCTGGACATCCTTATCGGCTGCGACGACGACGGCCTTGGCACCAGCGATCTCACTCTTGGTGAGCTCGTTCTCGACACCGACCTGGCCATGAGTCTCGACCTTAATGGTCAGACCGCGCTCGGCAGCTGCCTTCTCCAGCGCCTCCTTCGCCATGAAGGTGTGCGCAATGCCGGTCGGGCAACCGGTCGCGGCGATGATGTCAAACTTAGCCATGTGTCCCTCCTTCTTGAGTACAGCGCCCGCGGGCGCTCCCCTACACGCGCTTCGATGCGCGTTTTTCCACAACTGAAAGATACCAACCTACCGTCCGCGTGAGAAGAGCCAAGGTGCAATTCTCCGGTGAAAGGTTCTTTCATAACCGTAAACGGTAGGTGAAAGTTTACCATCAACACTTGAAACGGCAAGGTGTATCTTGTAATTGAAAATCCCCCTATACTATGGCATTACAAAACGAGTCCGATTTTCATGCCAACCAGGAGCCATCCATGACCGATAGTAGCAAGAGCGCACTTTCCCTCATTAGCACCCACCAGGGATACAGCGAGTCCGAGCAGCGCATTGTCGACTATATATTGGAGCACCAGTCCGAGGCGCCGCGCCTCACGGCAGCTCAGCTCTCGCGTGCCGCCGCCACGTCAGAGGCGACCGTTTCGCGCTTCTGCCGCAAGCTGGGCTTTGGTAGCTTCCGCAGCTTTCAGTTTTCGTTGGCGAGGGATTTGGAAAGTCAGCGCAACGAAGGCCTGACTGACGAAGTCTCGCTCGACAATATGGAGCAGAGCCTCAAGAACATCCTGGCTGCCAAGGTGAGCGAGCTTAATGCGACCATCGACGGGATCGACCACGATACGCTGGCGGCTGTTGTGCATGCCCTTAAGCATGCAGGGGTTATTGAGTTTGCAGCTGTGGGCAATACGAACGCGGTTGCGCTCGATGCGACATTTAAGTTTTCGCAGCTGGGCCTGCGCTGCATGGCGAGCACCATTAGCGAGACATCAATCGGCTTTGCGCTCACGTTGCGCCCGGGTGACGTTATCGTGCTAATCTCAAACTCTGGCAAATCGCGCCGACTGAATCGCATGGCAAAAGCGGCTCGCGACTGCGGCGCAACCGTAGTCGTCATCAGCAGCGACAGCAAATCCCCGCTCGCGCGCCTGGCAGACTACACGTTTAATACCGTCAATCACGAGGCACTGCTGACAACGGGCGACTTCGCGTTCTCCAAGATGAGCGCAACGATGATCATCGAGGTTATCTACAACTTCCTGCTGCCCGAAATCGAGGACGCGCGCGAGCATATCAGCTACTACGAGGAGCTCATCCAGCCGGATAAGGTCGTGGAGTAGACATTTTGGGAGCCGATAAACGCCACTCGCCACGAAACCGGCCTATCTACTACGTTTTATCCGTATGGACCAACCACATACCGAAAATAGAGAAAACCGCAGGCGTTCTACCTGCGGTTTTCTTTTTGCAATTCTTGACGTGGTTGCCGATAGCCTATCAAACGTAGTAGATGGGCCGGTTTCGTGGCGGCAGGGTCGGACATGCATGTGGCGGCTCGGCCTAAGCACGCGCTTCTTCGAGCATCTGCTTTGCGTGGGCCAAGCTTGCCTCGGATTGATCGCCGCTCAGCATACGGGCGATCTCTGCGGTGCGGGCATCGCCGGTCACCTCGTCCAGGTGCGTTTGAGGAACGTCGCCGGGCTCTTTACTGACCACGTAATGCTTGTCGGCCATGACGGCGACCTGCGCCAGGTGCGTTACGACAATGACCTGATGCGTGGCGGCAAGATCGGCCAGTACACCGGCCAGCGCACGGGCGGTGGAGCCGCCGACACCGGCATCGACCTCGTCGAACACCAGGGTATCCACACCATCCGCGTTGCCAAGGACAACCTTGCTTGCCAGCATGACGCGGCTGAGCTCGCCGCCCGACGCAATTCGACGCAGGGGGCGCGGCGTCAAACCGGCACCGCTGCGGTATAGCAGCTCGTAGCTCGAAGGACCAACGGGCGTCCACT
>CBCTTO010000066.1:0-7947 GCA_965149855.1 uncultured Collinsella sp. | reverse complement strand
GTCGAAATGGCGATGGATGCACGATTTTGATCCAACTATTAGTCCTTATAATGGACATATGTTGTGTAACTTAAGCAAATACTATCTATTTATATGTTGTAAACAAAGCAGCAGTACTCATTTTTGCCATTTTTTGGCCACGGCCTTTGTGACAGACGTGCTGGCGGGTTCGAATCCCATGCGCTGGGCATGAAAAAGGAAAGGCCTCCATCGCTGGAGGCCTATCAAATCAGTGGTGGGCGATGAGGGATGTTCGCGTGCGGCTCCGCCGCCCGCATCCGCTTCGTCGCTTCGCTCCTCGCGTGCTGCGCTGGAAAACGCTTCGCGTTTCCTCAGCTCCGCACCCTGGCGGGTTCGAATCCCATGCGCTGGGCCCAAACAAAAACGGTCCCCTTGCGAGGACCGTTTCCAATTCGGTGGTGGGCGATGAGGGATTCGAACCCCCAGCCTTGTGCGTGTAAAGCACCTGCGCTAACCGTTGCGCCAATCGCCCGTGCGGAGAGAGTATAGCAAAACAATCGCCTCATTCACCTCATATCCATTAAAGGTAACTGGCGCGTGTCCACGCGGAGCTGATTCAGTTGAGATTGCCTGAACATTCCGCCCCTCTTTACGCCCTCGGGTATACTCAAAAGCTACTGATTCGATTTGATGCCCAGCAACAGCAGAGGGGATAGTATATGTGCGGTTTTGTCGGTTTTGTCGGTGGGACGGATAACCAATCCGAGGTGCTCACCAAGATGATGGACCGCATCGTCCATCGTGGTCCCGACATGGGCGGTCAGTTTATCGACGGCCGCGTTGCCCTCGGCTTCCGCCGCTTGTCGATCCTCGACCTGACCGAGGCCGGCGCTCAGCCCATGGCCAATGAGGACGGCAGCGTCGTCATTGTCTTCAACGGTGAGATCTACAACTTCCAAGAACTCCGTTCCGAGCTCGAAGCCAAGGGCTACAAGTTCCATTGCGGCGCCGACACCGAGAGCCTCCTGCACGGCTACGAGGAGTGGGGCGAGGCCGTACTCGATCGCTTGCGCGGTATGTACGCCTTCGTCATCTGGGACAAAAAGAAGAACAAGCTTTTTGGCGCCCGCGACATCTTTGGCATCAAGCCGCTTTACTACTATCCCATGGCCGATGCGGGCGACGGCGCTCCGGGTGTGCTCTTTGGCTCCGAGATCAAGAGCTTCCTGGACTACCCGCACTTCCACAAGGCGGTCAACAAAAAGGCCCTGCGTCCGTACATGACGCTGCAGTATTCGGCAACCGAGGAGACCTTCTTCGAGGGTGTCTACAAGCTGCCGCCGGCGCACTACTTTACCGTCGATATCCCGACCGGCAAGATGAACATCGAGCGCTACTGGGATTGCGATTACTCTGCCGTCGAGAAGCCGTTCGAAGAGTATGTCGATGAGCTGGACGAGGTCGTGCACGAGAGCGTCGAGGCCCATCGCATCGCCGACGTCAAGGTCGCGTCGTTCCTCTCCGGTGGCGTCGACTCCAGCTACATCGCCGCTTGCCTCATGCCCGACAAGACCTTCTCGGTGGGCTTTGACTACAAGAACTTCAACGAGACCAACTACGCCAAGGAGCTTTCCGATAAGCTCGGCGTCGAAAACGTTCGCAAGATGATTACCGCCGACGAGTTCTTCGGTGCGCTCGAGGACATCCAGTATCACATGGACGAGCCGCAGTCCAACCTGTCTTCCGTGCCGCTGTGGTTCTTGGCCGAGATGGCCCGCAAGGACGTTACCGTCGTGCTTTCGGGCGAAGGCGCCGACGAACTCTTTGGCGGCTACGCCTACTACGAGGATACGGTCCCGGTGCGCAAGTACAAAAAGATGGTGCCGCTGCCCATCCGTCGCGCGCTCGGTAACCTGGCGCTGCATATGCCGTACTTCAAGGGACATAACTTCCTGGTCAAGGGTGCCGAGATCCCCGAGAAGTCGTTCCTGGGACAGGCTCTGGTATGGCCGGAGCGCGAGGTCGACGGCGTGCTCAAGCCCGAGTACAACACCGGCGACGGCGCCTTTGAGCTCGCTGCACCCATCTACGCACGCGTGAAGGGTCAGCCCGAGCTGGTCAAGAAGCAGTACCTGGACATGAACATGTGGCTCCCGGGCGACATTCTGCTCAAGGCCGACAAGATGTGCATGGCACACTCACTGGAGCTGCGCGTGCCCTTCCTGGACCGCAAAGTCATGGAGTTCGCCGAGCACATTCCCGACCGCTACCGCATCAACGAGAACGGCAACAAACAGGTACTCCGCCACGCTGCCAACAAGTCGCTGCCCGATGAGTGGGCCACCCGTCCCAAGGTGGGCTTCCCGGTGCCGATTGTCTACTGGCTGCGCGAGCAAAAGTGGTACGACTATGTCAAGGAGTACTTCACCGCGCCGTGGGCAAGCGAGTTCTTCAATACCGACGAGCTCATGCACCTGCTCGATCTGCACTTTGCGGGCAAGGGCGATTTCCAGCGCAAGATCTATACGCCGCTCGTGTTCCTAGTGTGGTACAAGCGCTTCTTTATCGACGAGGGCCAGCCTTCTGTTCAGGCTGCCTAGCCTCGGCTTACGAACGCCTGCGCGTAACGGCTCCTCCGGGAGCCGTTTTTGCGTGGGTGCGTTTCAGTTACTATAAAAACCGTCCCTGCCAAATGGCTGAGAAAGGTGAAAGATGCACCATTCGGATTCCGCGACCGTGACCACGGTCGATACGCTTGCCAAACTGCTCGATGTGTGCGGCGAGCTGCGCGCATCGGAGCAGGTTGACGAGCGTGCCGTGACCGGCTGCTCGTTTGATTCGCGCGCGGTCTCGGCAGGTGACGTGTTCTTTTGCAAAGGTGCTGCCTTTAAGCCCGCGTTTTTGAGCATGGCGCTCGATGCGGGCGCCGTCGCATTTGTGTGCGAGGAGTCGCTGGTCGAGTCTCTGGAGCCGCTGGCGCTGGAGAGCGGTGCTGCGATGCTGGTCGTTGATAGCGTTCGCACGGCCATGGCCCTGTTGCCGCCGGAGGTCTACGACCGTCCCGACCACGACGTCAAGATCGTGGGCATCACCGGCACCAAGGGAAAGACCACGGCCGCTTTTATGCTCCAGTCGATTATCAAAGCGGCGGGCGAGTCCTGCGGCATGATCGGCTCGGTGAGTACCGACGATGGTATCGAGTGCTACGAGAGCACCAATACTACGCCCGAGGCCCCCGAGGTCTGGCGCCATATCGCCAACTGCCGCACGTCCGGTCGCCAGTCCATGGTCATGGAGGTCTCGAGCCAGGCGCTCAAGTACCAACGCGTCGAGAATCTGCCGTTTGACGTGGCGTGCTTCCTCAACATCGGCCGCGACCACATCTCGCCGATCGAACACCCCACGTTTGAGGATTATTTTGAGAGCAAACTCAGGATCTTTGACCAGGCAAAGACCGCCGTGGTGAATCTGGGCACCGAAGAGGTCGACCGTGTGCTGGAGGCAGCGTCGACGGCCGAGCGCTTGGTGACCGTTGGCGTCGAGCATCCCGAGGCAAGCCTGTGGGCGAGCGACGTACGCATGGTCGGCTTTAGCATCGAGTTCAACTTGCATGGCCTGTGTGCCGACGAGTCCGAGGCGGGGGAGAAGGTCCTGCTGGGTATCGCGGGCGACTTTAACGTGGAAAACGCGCTGGTCGCTATCGCCGCTGCGCGCGAGATCGGCATCGGTATCGAGGCTATCAAGAAGGGCCTCTCCAAACTGCGTGTGCCGGGCCGCATGGAGGTCGTGGAGTCGAAGGACGGCCGCGTGATCTGCGTCGTTGACTATGCGCACAACCAGCTTTCGTTCCGTTCGCTTTTCTCGTCGGTCAAGCGCGCGTTTCCCGCTAGCCCCGTCATTGCGCTGTTTGGCGCCGCCGGCGGCAAGGCGCAGGAGCGCCGCGAGCAATTGCCACGCGAGGCCGCACCGTATTCCGACCTGATGATCTTTACGAACGAGGATCCAGCTCACGAGGACCCGATGAAGGTCTGTCGCGAGCTTGCCGAGCATGTTCCCGACGATACGCCGAACAAGATCATCCTCGACCGCGAAGCTGCTGTGCATGCGGCGTTCAAGGCGGCGCGCGAGGAGTACGTCAACCCCGATGCTCCCACCATTGTCTTGCTGCTGGCAAAGGGTGACGAGGAGCTCATGCACGTGGGCGACGAGTTCGTGCCCATCGAGAGCGACCTTTCGCTGGCCAATCGCCTGATCGATGTTACCCAGTTTGACTAATGAACCATGATGGCGGCGGCGCCCTGAGTGCGCTGTCGCCATAAGCGTGTTCCCTCAATCAAAACATGCCGTCCAAGTCCAAACCCTTCTACGTAAACGGAGTAACCATGTCCCACAATACCCTGCCGACCGTCGCTGAGCTTTCGGGCGAGATGCGCGAGCGCTTGGCCAAGGTCAAATACGTCTTTACCGACCTGGATGCCACGATGCTTGCACCCGGCTCGTGCGTGCTGCGCGACAACGACGGCAACCCCTCGACCAAACTCGTCGAGGCCGTCGTGGCGCTCGCTCGTGCTGGCATTCAGGTGGTTCCCACCTCGGGCCGCAACCGTACCATGATCCACGAGGACGCGCGCGTGCTCGGCCTCAACTCCTACATTGGTGAGATGGGCGGCCTGGTTATGTACGACCTCAAGGCCAACGATTGGGAGTATCTGACCGGCGACATGCCTTACGACCCCGTCTGCGGCCTTACTCCGCACCAGGTGATCGAGCAGACCGGCGTGTGCGAGAAGATCCTTGCCCGCTGGCCGCACAAGATCGAGTATCACAACGACATGTCGACCGGCTACAAGTACCGCGAGGTCACCGTCGGCATGCGCGGCGATGTGCCCGACGATGAGGTTCAGGCCATCCTGGACGAGGCCGGCTGCGGTCTGGTGTGGGCCTGTAACGGTCACCTGACGCATCTGTCCAAGCCGACGACGCTCGAGCTCGATCGCGTCGAGGACGGTCGCGCATTCAACATCAATCCGGCGGGTCTCAACAAGGGCGTCGCCATTGCGCGCTTCTGCGAGCACCTGGGGATCGAGCGCGAGGAGACGTTGGCGCTCGGCGACTCCGAGTCCGACTTCTACATGGCCGATCACGTGGGCACGTTCTGCCTGGTCGAGAATGGCCTGACGAGCGCCGGCGCGCCCGAGTTCCTGGCTGCTTGCGAGAACGCTTTCGTTACGCGCGGCAAAATTGTCGACGGTTGGGCGGCGACGGCAGAGCTGCTGGTCGCGGCGCGTTCGTAGCGCGCCGCCGCCGCACTTGGACATGTCTTTTCGAGAGAGACTGGTGAGGTAATGTCCGATATCGAGAATCCGGCAGGCGACACGCGCCCGATTGGCGTGTTCGATTCTGGTTTGGGCGGTCTGACGGTTGCGCGCGCCATCGCGACGGCGCTGCCGCACGAGTCCGTCTACTACTTTGGCGACACCAAGCGCTGCCCCTACGGCACGCGCACCGAGGATGAAGTGCGCTCGTTTGCGTTGCAGGCGGGTCGTTGGCTTTCGAAGCACGACGTCAAGATTATGGTCATCGCCTGCAACACGGCGACCGCTGCGGCCTTGCGTCTGGCCCAGCAGGTGCTCGACGTTCCCGTGATCGGTGTGATCGCGCCGGGTGCCCGTGCGGCAATCAACAGCACGCGTACGCGTCGCGTGGGCGTGCTCGCCACCAACCTCACTATTCGCTCGGGCGCCTATACGCGCGCCATTCAGGACCTGGATGCCGGCGTCGATGTATACGGCTGTCCAGCCTCGAGCTTTGTCGAGGTTGTCGAACACGAGCTCGCCTCGGGTGCACATCTGCAGGAACAGTGGCTTGAGAACGAGGACATCTTCGATACGCCTGCCGTGCGTGCGCTGGTGGGTGCCACGGTTGAGCCGCTGCGCGACCACGGCATCGATACCGTGGTGCTCGGCTGTACGCATTTTCCGCTGTTGGTGGGACCTATCCGCCATGCGCTGGGGCCTGGGGTGCGCGTCGTGAGTTCCGCCGAGGAGACCACGCGCGAGCTGACCGATATCCTCACGCGCCGCGAGCAGCTGGCGGGCGACGCCGCCGAGCCGCAGCATCGTTTTGCCACGACGGCCGATAACATTGCCGAGTTTGCGGTGGCGGGCAGCTTTATCTTTGGACAGCCGCTCAAGAGCATCGAACATATCGATATCGATGAGCTGAAATAGATGTAAGGCAGTTGCCAGAGCCTTCGCCACATCTTTTGCCGAAAGGATATTTCTATGGAGTACATGCAGGTCAACCGCGCCAACGGTCGCGCCGCCAACGAGTTGCGCCCCGTTAAGCTCACCCGTGGCGTCATGAAGCACGCCCACGGCTCGTGTTTGGCCGAGTTCGGCGACACGCGCGTGCTGTGCGCCGCCACTATCGAGGAGGGCGTGCCGGGCTGGCGAAAGGGAGCTAAGGCCGGCTGGGTGACTGCGGAATACGCCATGCTGCCGGCGTCGACCGGCAAGCGCTGCAAGCGCGAGCACGCCAACCGCAAGGGTCGCTCCATGGAGATCGAGCGCCTCATTGGCCGCAGTCTGCGTACCGTCGTCAACATGAAGGCGCTCGGCGAGTACACCGTCACCGTCGACTGCGATGTGATTCAGGCCGATGGCGGAACGCGTACAGCGAGCATCACCGGCGCCTGGGTGGCGCTGCACGACGCCCTCGCCATGTGGGTCGAGGCGGGCAAGATCGAGCGCATCCCGCTTATCGGCCAGGTGGCTGCCATCTCCATGGGCGTTGTCGACGGCAATACGCTGCTTGACCTCGATTATTCCGAGGACAGCCATGCCGAGGTCGACATGAACCTCGTCGCCACCGAAACCGGTGAGATGATCGAGCTCCAGGGCACCGGCGAGCAGGCGCCCTTCGACCGCAAACGCCTCAACGCCCTGCTCGACCTGGGCGACAAGGGTATTGCCGAGCTCATCGAGCTCCAGCGCCAAGCCCTCGCCTAACCTGCCAAAAAGGGACAGGTTTATTTTGGTAGGTTTTATCTGCGGAGACGTCTAGACACAAGACTGCCGTTGATTGAGAGGGGAGAGGCAGAGGCCCTCGTCGCCCTCGGCGCGGCATTGCTATAGAGACAAGGAGACCACTCATGGCACTTGAGAAGATCGACATCGACACCCTCGACCCGGCGGCGACCATCGTCGTGGCAACCGGCAACGCCCATAAGCTCACCGAGATTGAGGCCATTTTGGGCAAGGTCATGCCCGAGGTACGCTTTGTGGCGCTCGGTCAGCTGGGCGATTTTGAGGACCCCGAGGAAAACGGCACGACGTTTTTGGAGAACGCCATCATCAAGGCGCAGGCTGCCGTCGAAGAGACGGGGCTCATGGCCATCGCCGACGATTCCGGCCTGGTCGTCGACGCGCTGGGCGGCGAGCCGGGCGTGTATAGCGCGCGCTACGCGGGCGTTCACGGCGACGATGCCGCCAACAACGCCAAGCTGCTCGTTAACTTGGAAGGTGTGGCGGACGAGGATCGCACCGCGCGCTTTATGAGCGTCGTTGCGCTCATCGACACGGACGGTTTAGTCACCTATGGTGAGGGCGCCTGCGAGGGCGCTATCGCGCACGAGGGCCGCGGCGATCACGGCTTTGGCTACGACCCGCTGTTCCTGCCGGTCGACACGCCGGGCAAGACCATGGCCGAGCTCACGGCGGACGAGAAGAACGCCATCAGCCATCGATTCCATGCGCTCGAGCATCTGTCCGCCAAACTGACGGGCGAGGAGTAGGCCATGCGTGCGGTGGTGCAGCGCGTGCTCAACGCCGGCGTGACGGTCGACGGCGAGTGCGTGGGCCGCATTGGACGCGGCTACCTGGTGCTGCTGGGTGTGGGCCATGGCGATACGCGTGCCGAGGCCGACAAGCTGTGGGGCAAGCTCCGCGGGCTGCGTATCAACGAGGACGAGAACGGCAAGACCAA
>CBCTTO010000065.1:0-8345 GCA_965149855.1 uncultured Collinsella sp. | reverse complement strand
CGATCCACTTGGCAATGGCAAGCCCCAGACCCGAGCCCTGCGCGCCGGCATCGCGCGCGTTGTCGGCGCGGTAGAACCGCTCGAACGCGTGGGCTGCGGATCCCTGGTTCATGCCGATGCCCTCGTCCTCAACACTTATGTCGATCGTGCCCGCGCCCGCATCCGGCGCCACGCCAAACGTGATGGGCGTGCCCGCGTCCGAATACTTGGCGGCATTCTGCACGATTACGCGCAGGGCCTGCTTCACGAGCGCCACGTCGACGGGCGCGTCGCAGCGCGGGTCGTTGGCAAATGCAGCGTCAAAAGCCAGCCGATATGTGTGCGTGGCATCAATCATCTGCGATTCTTCGCATACCTCGCCGACCAGTGCGGCCAGGTTGGTATGCGCACGCCGCAGGACCGTGCGCCCGGCATCGCCGCGCGCCAAAAACAGCAGCTGCTCCACGAGCTCCTGCATGTGCTCGCTTTCGGCCTTGAGAGACGCGATGGACTCCGCCAGCACGTCCGGGTCGTCTTTGCCCCAGCGGTCGAGCATGTTTACGTAGCCCTGAATCACCGCGATGGGCGTGCGCAGCTCGTGGCTTGCATCGTTGACAAAGCGCATCTGCTGCAGCTTGGCCTCTTGCATCTGGCGCAGCAGGCGGTTGAGCGCGACCTCGATGCTTGCCAGGTCGGCGTCGCCGGTGGTGACGCTCGGCGAGTCGACGCTTGCGCGCTCGATGGCCTGCTCCAGCGTTTCCATCTTGCCGCCGGAGAGCTGCATACGGCCGAGCTCGTCCACGCGCAAGGCCAGGTCGTTGAGCGGCGCCATGGTGCGGCGCACGCGCCTCGCGCCGCCGAGCATGTTGAGCTCGCTGATGACCTGCCAACCCACAACGACAAGGTAGAGAGGCCATAGCGTGACGAGGTCCTGCGCGAGGGGGAAGGTCTTGGTGGTACGCGCAAGCTCGACAGTATAGGTGAGCGTTGCCGGGTCCCAGCCGCGCGCGGGCTTCAGCGACATGCCGTGAACGGTGGTGCTGGGAATCCATCCTGCGGTAAACGCGCCGTCGGGCAGCGTCTGGTTGTATCCATAGACGAGGATCGCCGCCGCAATCACCATCAGCAGCAGATCGAGCCAGACGTAGCTCATCAGGCGGCGCCACATATAGCCCCAGTTGATGGCGCGGGCGATGGAGGTGACGCGCTTGGCCTCGGTGTTACGCGCGGCAGACATAGCCCACCCCGCGCACGGTCTGGATGATGCGGGCGCTGCCGGCGTCTTCGATCTTGGCGCGCAGGTGCGCAATGTGCACGTCGACGTTGTTGGTGTCGCCCACGTATTCGTAGCCCAGTGCTTCGTGCGCGATGCGCTCGCGCGTGAGCACGGTGCCGGCATGCGCCATAAGCAGGGCGAGGACGTCGAACTCGCGGGCCGTGAGCGCGATGGGCGAGCCGCCGACCGTGGCTTCGCGGCGGTCGGGGTCGAGCGCAACTGAGCCTACGGTGAGTGTGGCGGGGGAGGGCGAAGCGGAAGCCTGAGTCGAGTCGCTGACCGGGGGTATCGCAGTGGCGCCGACACCCGCGCCGCCCGCCATACCCGCCCCGGTACCGGCGCCGCCAACGCCCGAAGCCGTCCGCGCGGCCTCCGAGCGCTTCAGTGCCACGCGGATCCGTGCGAACAGCTCCTCAATCGCAAATGGCTTGGTCAGGTAATCGTCGGCGCCGGCATCGAGCCCGGCAACCTTGTCCATCACGGCATCGCGCGCGGTGACCATAATCACCGGCACGTCCTTGTGCTTGCGGACACGCCTCAGGACCTCCATGCCGTTGAGCTGCGGCAGCAGCACATCGAGCAGAATCAGATCGTAGTCGCGCTCCAGTGCCAGGTCCACGGCGGTGCGACCGTCGGCGGCGTGCTCCACCTGGTAGCCCTCGTGCTCCAGCTCGAGCGTCACAAAGCGGGCGATTTTCTCCTCGTCCTCTACGATCAGGATTCGTGCCATACGTGCCCCCGTCTGCGATTACTTGTCGTCGTTCAGATTCTGCTTGATATCGTCCGCGGCGTCGGCGGCGTGATTCATCAGGTTGTTGATGCTGCCGGGCACGTCGCCGTCGCTGTCGATGCGGTAGCGCATGCCAAAGAACAGGCCAATCAGCATCAGCCATATCGTGGCGCCCCAAGCAAACAACGCGACGATGGGGATCAGGATAGGGATGTTGAGGATGATCGCATCGCGGCGCGTGGCAATAAACTTGGTGTCCAGGCTCAGGCGGAAGAGCTTTTTGAGGTACTCCCACACGCTGTCCATCTTCTTGGAGAAGTCGGTCTTTTCGCTCGACTTCTCGTAGGCGGCCTGCGCGGCGACCATCTCGGCCGAGGGCTCATCGACCGGCACGGACTCGGTGGCGGCGTGCGCCGACGTGGTCTGCGTCTTGCCCTGCGACTCGAGCCAAATGATGGCATCCAAAACGTTGCCGTCGGCAGCGTCGAGCGCCGCCTTGGCATCGGTGTAGCTCACGTTGCACTTGGTGCGGATGGTTTCAACTTTTTCGAGGTCGTCCATGACCTGTCCTTTCGTTCGATGGGCGCGACGCCGGGCGATCTGCCCGGGCGCGAGCGTTGCGTTCGGCGGCCTGCGTTGCGCGACACTGTCCCGCCCTTGGTCGAACTCTATAGTGCAGGTTATAGATTAAGCGATTCTTGAGCCAAGATTAATGTTGGATGAGTTTTTGGGTGGCGGTGGGGAAGTATTAGACCTCGATAGCGGGGGATGGGGTGCCGGTAGTAAAGCGGTGTCAAGGGTTGGTCGAGCGGGCGGTTTTTAGGCGACTGGGACATGGCGGGCGGTCGATCGCCTATACTGGTTGGGCTCAACTGGAGAGGTGATGACTAGTTATGAAATCAATCAATGTTGCAGCAGCGATTATTCAGAAGGACGGGAAAATCCTGAGCTGCCAGCGCGGCTATGGAGAATTTAAAGATGGCTGGGAGTTTCCGGGCGGCAAGCTCGAGCCGGGCGAGACCGGCGAGCAGGCAATCGTGCGCGAGATTCAAGAAGAGCTCGAGGTCACGATCGGTAACCTCGACTATCTTTGCACGGTCGAACACGATTACGAGACGTTCCATCTGTCGATGCAGTGCTACCTGGCTAATATCCTTTCGGGGGAGTTCAAAGAGCACGCTCACGAGGACATGAAGTGGCTCGATACCAATAACCTGTGGGATGTCGATTGGCTTCCGGCGGACGTTAAAGTCGTTAGGGAACTCGAAAAGAAACTCGGGCTTATGTAAGAAAGGAGCGGGCGTCACATGGCGGCCCGCTCCTTTCTGTTACTCGGCCTCGCTCAAATCGCTGAGCATAAACTCATAAATGTCCTGCCTCACGGGCGCATTGAGCTCATATTCGATTTCGACGGCGT
This sequence comes from uncultured Collinsella sp., assembly GCA_965149855.1. Taxonomy (GTDB): domain Bacteria; phylum Actinomycetota; class Coriobacteriia; order Coriobacteriales; family Coriobacteriaceae; genus Collinsella. Next base: position 4,943 of record CBCTTO010000065.1, on the reverse strand, counting down.
TGTCGCCGCTCTTAGTTTTAATAGCCTCGAACTCGCCGGTCGGATGCATTTCGCCCAAGAAATAGAACTCCTTGCCACCCTTATCGTCCTTGTTCTTTCGCATAAACAAATACGTCTTCAAGCCGTTTTCTGGCCATGCCTGCAGTCGCAGAATCTCGGGGGAGTTGAGCGTGCGGTTGCCCTTGGAGATTGCGATGAGCTTGCTCGGCGAAACAAAGCGGTCTTCATACTGAATTGACTCACTAATGTCGGGCGCCTTGTCATAGTTAATAAACACGGGGAATGTATTGGTCTTCTCATCGTAGAAGTATCCGCCAAGGTTTTGGCCGTTGATGTTCTTTTCCCAGTTCATCAGACGGCAAACCTCCTCGTACGTGTACTTGGCGTTGAGAACGAAATTCGTGTTTTCGTATGTCTCGGCATAGCCGAGTCGGTTGCGCTCAATACCAAAATCCAGCACCTCGAGAATCTGACGCTTGAACTCTGCGTTGCGCAGGGCGGTCGCGAACGCTTCGGTCAGACGAGGTCCGCATCCATCGTCAATAAGCAGGGAAACGAAATCCTTAGGAGTGACAAAGTCGCCCTTAAGGACTGCGATTGCCGACCTAACGGCGCTGTCCTTAAGCTGTGCGCGGTAGTTCCTAAGCGCAGCCTCGCGCATATGCCGGTAGCCCTCGTGTCCGGCTTCGACGAGCGTTTGAAGCAAATAGAGGTCTTCGAATCGCTTGCCCGCGGCAAGTTTTTGAGAAATAAATTTGAGAATCTTGGTTTGATCAGAGGAAAATTGAACCGTGTAGTCCGGCTCGTATTTGGAAAGAAATGCGTGGTAGGACCCCAGGCCGCTATTCTTGAAGATAAGCAGCGGATCGATGGAGCCGTTACGATCAAATTCGAGCAGCGAGGGAATCTTGCCGAGTTTTTGGCGCAAGTCGAGATATTCGTTTTTCAAAAACCTGACGGAGGTGAAATCGCCGCCGTCGATGGCCTTGTAAATGCGTGCCTCGGAAATACGATCGAAGCTCACGGTCGAGCATCCGGGTATCGCCGAATCGCCCTCTTGGACGAGACGACGCAGGCGATCTTTGTTGTACGTCTTGTCACCCGAAAGCGCGATGGGCACCAAGAAGTTGCTCTGGTAGTTGCCAATAAAGTCGAGCACCAGTGCGTATTCCTTGCCATCATTCAGGCGCAAACCTCTTCCGAGCTGTTGAATAAAGATGATTGCGGAGTCGGTGCGTCGAAGCATGATGATCTGATTGAGCGAGGGGATGTCGACGCCTTCGTTCATGATATCGACCGAGAAGATGTACTCGAGCTCGCCGGCTTCAAGTCGGCTGATCGTGGCATCGCGGACCTCATCGGAATCTTGACCGCTAATCGCAGCCGTTCGATATCCGAGAGCGTTGAATTTGCATGACAACTCTTTTGCCTCGGCGTTTCGATTGCAGAAAATTAAGCCCCTGCGGTTGCTTTTGGTGACGCTATATTCTTCGATCTTCTCGGTGATATGACGCACGCGCTCGTCGGACGTCAAGCGCCCGAACAGGGCGATATCTTCGACCGTTTCGTCGTCAATCTCCAGATCGTGAATGCCAAAATAATGGAAGGGGGCAAGCATCTCCTCGGCCAAAGCGTCCTGCAGTGTGATCTGGAACGCGATGACGTGATTGAAAAGGGCAAAGACGTCGTAGCCGTCGGTGCGATTAGGCGTAGCGGTCATGCCCAGATAAAACCGAGGCGTAAAGTGCGACATGATGGATTGGTAGCCCTGGGATCCCGTGCGGTGGGCCTCGTCGATGACGATGTAGTCGAACTCATCGGGACGGAAATCGCTCAGATGTTTGGCGACCGAAGAACACATGGCAAACACGCAGGTAGCATTGCTTATATTCTTGCCAGTTTGATAGGTGTCGAACGTATAGGTACTACCTAAGAGCCGTTCGTAGCTTGCACGGGAGGCGTCGATAATGCGCCGGCGGTGCGCAAGAAAGAGGACGCGCCGGGGTTTAGTTGCGAGCACGTCGAACGCCGAAAGGAAGGTCTTGCCGGTGCCGGTTGCCGAGACCAACAGGGCGCGGGTCTCGCCCTTGCGGTGGATTACACCGAGCGCCTCAAGGGCGCGCTGCTGCATTTTATTGGGCTTGATTTCTTCGAGGTCATTCTGCGCCGGCGTTTCCGCAAATCTGAATGTCGGTTTCGATTTGGGCTTTGGCGGACGTGCCGATCGATATGCGGCATAGTTCTCAATCCAGTCTTGGGAAAGCAAAACGGTTGAGGTGTCGTTCCACAACGAATCAAACTCGTCTCTAAGCTCTCCGAGCAGGCGGCTGTTTTCAACGGTCTGGTACAGCACGTTCCATTCTTTATTGCAGGTGAGGGCGGTCTGCGTCATGTTCGAGCTGCCGACGATGACCGTGCTGGTTTCGCCCTTATCAAAAATGTATCCCTTGGCATGCAAATTACCCTGGAATACGCGAACTTCCATGTTGTCGTATTCCAGGAGCTTGCGAAAGACATCGGGTGAGTTGAAGTTGAGATAGGTGGACGTGAGCAGCCTGCCCTTAATGCCACGCTGCTTGAGCTCCTGGAACGTCTCGACCAGGATTTGAAGGCCGCCGTCTGCAACAAACGCTACGCAAAAGTCAAAAGAGCCGCAGGCTGAGAGCTGCTCCTTGATAACGGATAGTAGTGTTCCGCCTGTCGCCTTCGAGTTGGCGATGAGCTTGGGTGAATCGTTCTCGCGTGTAAGCGAGTCGAATTCAATATCAATCTGTCGCTGCGTAGTCATCCCGGCAAACCTTTCGAAAGACTATGTTGGCGCCAGGATAACAGATCGATCGTTCGTGTTTTGGGCGTATGTGATTTTTAGACTATCGGCTACTCAAGTTTGTGGCTGCGGCCTTGGTGCCGTGTCTTGCTGGGCCTCTCTCTATCTATGTGTATGTGTTTTCGTCTTATAGGCTGCCGGGAGAAGTCCTGCCCCCAAGATTCCGCGCATGCCATGGCTCCGTGTCGGCCATGTGGCAAGCTGCTTGTCATAGCCTCGCCGGAATCCGACTGCAAATGGCCACGGACGGATATGCAGGTTCTTGTCGCTACGTGAGAAAAACTTGCAAAACTCGCAAGTTCTTGTCATGCTGTGAGAAAAACTTGCAGATTGGGGCGGGCGATGGATAAACGGATGGTTCCTAGAAATCGATATCTCGAAAAGTTGATCGCCTTCCGTGATGCGGATGTCATCAAGGTCGTAACGGGTATGCGCCGTTGTGGCAAATCGACGCTTCTGGACATGATGCGGAAACATCTGGAGGATAACGGCGTTCCATCCGAATGTCTTTTGACCTTTAAGATGGAGGCGTTTGAGCTGGAGGGCGTGCGTGATTGGCGAGAGCTTTACCGCCACGTCGACGGCCTAATGCCTGCGGGCAAGAGGTGCTATCTCTTCTTCGACGAGCTTCAGGAGGTTGCCGGATGGGAGAAGGCGATTAACGCACTTCGTGTCGACCGGGACTGCGATATATATGTTACGGGTTCGAATGCTTTTCTCCTCTCGTCAGAGATTGCGACCTTAATCTCGGGCAGATATGTCGAGATTCGGATGCATCCGCTCACTTTTTCGGAATATGTCGACTTTCTTGGTCCGACTGACGTCACGAATAGGCTCGCTGTTTTTGGTCGGGAGGACATCGTTGCGCTCGACGATCTTCTCGACCGTTATCTTACGTTTGGAGGCCTGCCGTTTCTCGCTGCTTCAAAGCTGCCAGAGCGGGAAATGAAGGACTATATCTGGAGCACGTACCAAACAATCGTCGGGCGCGACATTTTGGCTCGCGAGGCGCGTCGGGGTAGACGGTCGGTGACGAGCAGGAGTGTGCTCGACCGCGTCACTTCCTACTTGGCTGATAACATTTCAAACCCGACATCAATTAATAAGATCGTTGGAACGCTGGCAGAGAACGGGGTGAAATCCTCGCACGGCGTCGTGGACACTTGTGTGTCCGCCCTTGAGGAGACCTATATCTTTTCGCATGCGCGCCGATTTGATATTAAGGGTCGGGACATTTTGAAGACCGGCGGCAAGTTTTACATTGATGATCTGGGACTTCGAGCCTTCTTGGATGGGTATCGCGGCAGCGACAGCGGGCGTGTTCTCGAAAATGCCGTTTACAATCGCCTTGTCTATGACGGATACCAGGTCTTCACGGGTCATCTTCGAGATGCCGAAATCGACTTTGTTGCGATAGGCGACGGCTCGGATCGTAAGTTTATTCAGGTCACAGAGTCGATTGACGAGGAGGCGACGCGTAGGCGCGAGCTGCGTCCATTTGAGCTCAGGTCGCTCGAGAAGATTACCGGCGGTTACGAGAAGATCGTCGTCGTTCGTCAGGGGAGCCATCCGACCGACATCGACGGCATCAAAATCGTTTCTGCAGTCGATTTCTTAATGGGTAGGCTTGGGGCTTAGGGCGTTTGGAGCGCGTCTGTTTCCTATGCCTAGCGACATTGCCACAGCTCGTGACGCCGCCGGCTCCTTCCTCTCCGTCAAGCGGCACCAACTCAGCTGATCCGTTGGGGACGGAGGAAAGCGGATCATTTTCGGTGCGCCGCAGGTGATACGAATCCTGCGGCGCGCTGTTTTTTGCGCGGGGGCTTTCAGCTGTGTCCGCACGACATGTGACACTTGCCCTGCCGCCCTGCTCTGCCGCAGCGGCATGTACCCGAACAGCGACCCTCTAAGGAGTTCGATTTTGATGAGTGACAACACCAAGCATCTCGCAAAGAAATGCGTCAAGGACGCGGGGCCGTGCCTCGCGTTGTGCCTTGCCGGCGCAGCGGTCGCGCTGCTGGCTGTTCTGGGGCCGTTCGACGTGCTCCGAAGTGTCAGCTCTCTGCACGTTTGCATGGCCCTTGCCGGCGCCATGATGACCGGCGGCGTGCTCGAT